>JAZDMN010000005.1:0-3524 GCA_043800955.1 Microcaldota archaeon | reverse complement strand
TGAAAGTCACTGCAAATGCTCTTCCCAGCTCCTTCAGTTCGCCGTCCATAACATCACAATCCCCTCGCATACTTCGCAGCAAGCAGCGTGTATCGGTCTATCCTCTGCCTCTCCTCCTCCTTTCCGCCCCCCATTTGCCATTCAATCGCCGCAATCTTCGCCCGGACATTCGCCCTGTAGCATTTATAGATGGGAAGGAGAGCCTCGAGCTCCTCATCCCTGCTCCGGGCAGCATACGCATCGACGAACGCGCGCGCGAGGTCCTCCCTCCCGCAGTAATCCAGGTCCATAGCCATGAATGCGATGTCGCTCGCCACATCTATGCACCTGAAATCCCTGCTGAATTCGATGCAGTCCACTATCCTGATTCCATCCTGGAAGAAGACGTTCCTTGTGTGCAAGTCGCCGTGGCAATCACGTATGTGCCCCTGCGCAACACGCCTTTTCAGGAGCGCATCATTCTTTTTCAAAAACAGCTCGGAGCGCGAAAGGATATCGTCCACCCATTTCCCGAGCCTGCACGCCTTTTCAATCGCATCGCGGTGGTTGCCAAGGTCGGCTATCTGCGCTTTGATGAGCGCGGGCGAGCCGAATTCCCCCTTCACAATCTCAGCTTTAGCATGGAACTCGGCGACAATGGCAGCAAGTCCTGCCATATCCTCCTTCCCGAGCTTCCCTTGCATGACTAGCTTATCCATCATCAGTTCCCGGTCCAGCTTTTTCATCCGGACCGCATAATCTAGCGCCTTTCCCGTCCCGCCGAATGCAAGCACCCCCCTCTCATCCGTTATCGGGACCACGCCCAGATATACGTCCGGGGACATCCTGCGGTTGAGCCGGACCTCTTCCTCGCAGAACATCTTCCTGCGCTCGAGGGTTGAAAAATCCAGGAACGAGAATTTCACGGGCTTCTTTATCTTGAATACCTCTTTGTCCGCGATGAGCACCCACGAGATGTGGGTCTGGACGAGTTCTGCCCCCTGCTTCCTGGCCAGTTCCATTACCTGCTTCTCATCCATGTTCAACGCCCAATGAAATCCTGGACCATCCTTACCTTGTCCCGCTCCCGGAGGGACGAATCCACCACGAGGTGCCTTCCCTCCAGCTCTTCGAACAGCCCCTTGACCTTGAAATACACCGAGAAGTCCGCATCGCTCGGCCCTCCTTTCTTCCTGCGGGAAAGGCGCTTCCTTATCTCCTCTTCTGAAAGGATTGTCATGATGACGAACGCCTCGGTGCCCGCTTCATCGGCAAGCGAGAGGAATCTCTGGCGCTCGCTGGCACGGTAGAACGTCGCATCAGCTATTACGTCCCTGCCCTGGCGCAGGAGCTCTTTCGCCTCTTCGACCATGTTCGCATAGACCTTCGCCTTCTCCTCCTCGCTGTAGGTCGGCTTCTGGTACATGCTCTTCCTGGTTATATCGCTGCTCACATGGACCGCCGCGAACCGTTTGGAAAGGGATTTTGCGAGAGTAGTCTTGCCGCTCCCCGGCAACCCGCAAATTATTATAAGCATGCGTCATAATACCTCTAATAGATTTATTAATCGAGTTTTACGGTGATGAAATGGCGCAAGATTTCGATGTCATAGTCATAGGCGGCGGGCCGTCAGGCTCTTGCGCCACTGCATATCTCTCCAAGGCCGGAAAAAAGGTGCTCCTTTTGGACCGTGCGAAATTCCCGCGCGAGAAGGTTTGCGGGGACGGTATAAGCGGGCGCTCGGTCGGCGTGCTCCGCGAGCTCGGCCTTCTCGGCTCGTTCAAGACCGTTGAGCACCAGGACATGTTCGGCGTGACCTTCTCCTCGCCAAATGGGACTGTCGCGCCAATCCCTTCAGCATCCGGCTCCGAAGCGCCCGGGTTCGTATGCAGGCGCGAGATTTTCGACAACATCCTTTTCCAGCATGCCAAATCGCTCGCAACAAAAACCATAGAAGGCTTCTTCGCGACCGACCTGGTTTTTGACGGCCAGAAAGTCGTGGGCGTAAAGGGCAACCATGACGGAGCGGACATGGAATTCCGAGCGAAAGTCGTGGTGGGCGCCGACGGAGTGGGCGGCATGACCGCCAGGAAGCTCGGGGCGTATAACAATGACGAGACACACCAGCATGCGGGCATCCGCTGCTACTATGATGGCGTCGAGGGCATGAGCGACCAGATAGAGCTCCATTTCGTCGACAGCGCGGTCCCGGGCTACTTCTGGATATTCCCGCTTCCGGGCAAAAAAGCGAATGTGGGCCTTTGCATGGTCGTATCGGACATGAAAAAGAAGAAGGCCAACCTCCAGCTTCTCTTGAAGGACATAATCGAGAACCACCCGGTTTTCAAGCCGAGGTTCCAGAACGCAAGGCGCGTTACCGAGATAAAAAGCTGGCTGCTTCCGCTTGCTTCGCGCAGGATGAAGCTCGCCGGGAATGGTTACGTGCTCGTTGGTGATGCGGCCTCGCTCATCGATCCGTTCACTGGCGAAGGCATCGGGAACGCGCTCACGAGCGGGAAGTATGCATCCATGGCGATAATCCGGGCTTTCGAAAGGAACGACTTCTCAGAATCATCGCTATCCGATTATCCCCAGACGCTCTGGGCCAATATCGGCAATGAAATCGGCACGAACCACCGGATGCAGAAGATGGCCAACAGCAAGTTCCTCATGAACCTTGTGATTGGCAAAGCGAAGCGTAGCAAGGAGGTCCGTAGCGTCATCAGCGACGCAATCTTGAATCCCCACAACCACAAAACACTCATCGACCCGCTGTTTTTCCTGCGGGCGCTGCTTGCCTGATTGCTGGCCGCAGGATTCTTTGCCGATTGTCCGGCCCGACCAAGATTCCGAACCTGATACTAAGGTCCCCGAGCCTGATAAATACCTATATAATACTATTTCCTGATTTCCTCTTCATCAGACGGTTTCATATCGCCGTCATGTGGTACCATGAAAGTGAACCTGAAGAAAATCGGAGCGATTGTCGCTGGCGCGACAATCTTGGCGAGTTCAGCTGCGTTTGCCGGGCTTATGTTCGGCTCAACGACGCTGGTGGACGACTCTGGCAACGCAGTCGCCAAAGTCGTACTGGGCAGCAAGGCCCAACCAAGCGACGCTGTTGCGGCCTCGTTGATTGCAGGCAAGATGGTGAGCGAGAGCTACAAGAGCACAACTGTTTCTGCCGAGGTTGCAGGCACTGCAAGCTGTGGAGGCAGCGGCAACGCGACGGGAACCTGCAGCATCAGCAACGAGAAGGCAAGGCTTGAAATAACCGTGCCGGGCTCAATTGCAGCAGGCACCTGGACCGGTGACAACCTAATCGGCGACTACCTGAACCGCGCTTTGCAGGACAGGGAACCGATCGATGACCCGACCGACTCCGACCAGGCATACGAGCTGGTCGGCTCAGACACGTCCGAAGGCGCGAACCCCTTCACAGACGGCCTGACAGGAAACATCGGGCCGACTGAGGAGTTCATGTACAAGGTCGGCGGCGAGCAGTTCTCTGTATTTGCCGACAGCTCCCTCATGGACGACGACTC
>JAZDMN010000057.1:0-10922 GCA_043800955.1 Microcaldota archaeon | reverse complement strand
CACAAATTTTCTACAAACGCGGAGTTCTAGAATGATTTGATGATGGCCCCCTGGCTCGTCAGCCGGGGCAAAACTTTTATTAAGATTGTCTATCTTTGCTTAATCCCATGCCGAGAGCGCCTCTTGGCTATAGTGAACGGACGCCGTTTGGGTCCATGCAGAAAAAGGTCCGGTTTATCGCCGGATGCAGAGAGAAGGTGACCAGCATTGTTCGGGTGGATATTGAAGACAGATTGGGATATCGACCGCATCGTTGAGGCCTACCGCCGCCGCAGGACAAAGAACGCCGCCATAGGCCTTGATATCGAAGCGAACCTGTGATGGAGAGCCCAGAACCACACATTTAATTTCCTTTCAGGCAAGAAGGAAACCATGAAGATACTCAAAATCGGCGGGAGCGTCATCACAGACAAGTCTGGCTACCGCAAGGCGGTGCCCGAGAACATCGGGCTCTTGGCCAAAACCGTCGCAGGCATTTGGAAGAGAGGCGCACGCGACCTGGTCCTTGTGCACGGCGCCAGCTCCTTCGGCCATGCGCTCGTGATTAAGCACGGCCTGGAAAATGGGGTGAAGAACACCTCCCAGAAGCTAGGCTACGCAGATACGCACGCTGCATGCTGCGAGCTTTCCTCCATGCTGGTTGGGGCCCTCATTGCCAACGGTGCGCCAGCAGTATCTATTCCACCTGCAATGGTCCTTTCGCTCAAAGACAAGCGGATTGCGAGATTCGACACGAAGATTGTGAATGATTACCTCCAAAGCGGATATTTGCCGGTCCTTTTCGGCGACATGGTGCCGGATTCGGTCCTAGGAGGGTACCCGTGCTCCGGAGACCAGATTGTCTCATATCTCGGCAAGGGTGCCGACATGCTCGTCCTGGCAACAAATGTGGATGGCGTGCTTGACGATAACGGCAGCGTCGTTCCGCTAATCTCACGCGGGAATTTCCCGGGGATATCAAAACATCTGAAGCACACTGTGAATGACGTAACCGGAGGCATGAGGGGCAAGATAGAGGAACTGCTGGAGCTCGAGACAGTGTCCTTCATTGTGAATGCCGCACATCCCGAACGCATCGAAGCCCTCTTTTCAGGCAAGCCTGCGGTATGCACAAAGATAGACCCGGAAGGGAAATAAGGAATCATAATGTCCGCAGTCATGACTAAGTCTGCAGTTAAGAAAATCGGCTGGATTCTCAGGCAGATGCATAGCGAAGCAGCCAGACGCCACGCTCCAGTCTTCGCCGCAGAAGAATCAACAAAAGAAACGCCATTCAAGATTCTGGTCTTCACCATGCTTTCAGCCCGCACGAGGGACGAGACAACCATGAAAGCCGTCGCCCGGCTGTTCGGAAAAGCGAAAACGCCAAAACAGATAATCGCTCTCGGCCCGCGGAAGCTCGAGGAACTGCTCTATGGCGTCGGCTTTTACCGCACCAAGGCAAGGCATCTGCTCGCCGCCTGCCGCATCATCGAATCGCATGGGCATGTGCCCGACACGCTCGAAGAGCTCCTAAAGTTGCCTGGCGTGGGAAGGAAAACCGCGAACATTGTCCTAGCCCGCGCTTTCGGTAAGACCACGCTCGGTGTGGACGTGCACGTCCATCGTATCAGCAACCGGCTCGGGCTCGTCAAGACGAAAAAACCCGAACAGACCGAGCTCGCACTAGTCAAAATCGTCCAAAAAAAGCACATACGCTCGCTCAACCTCAATTTCGTGGCATTCGGGCAGACAGTCTGCCTTCCCAGAAAGCCGATGTGCGGAATCTGCCCGCTGAATAGAATATGCCTAAGGATTAGGGTCAAGGAACACTGTCCCTGTTGCCGCTTTGGCTTGAAATAAACTCATATCTCATCATTTATTATAATTTTGTGTTCACATCCCCTATTCGAATCTTATGTCATACGTCACCCCGCACAGAAGCAGCGACGCACCGCTGTCTGAAAAGCTCAGTTTCCGGCGTGCCAAGTCTGATGAGCTCTCCAACCTGAAGATGCTCTATGAGTCGGCCTGGGGAAGCGATATAAGGATAACTACGGGACAACTCTTTCGCCAGATTGTGAACTTTCCAGAGGGCCAGCTAGTCGGATGTCTGCGGGGCAGCGACATTCCCCTGACCATGATAAACATCATGCCCTCACTGTTCAATCCGGAAAAAGGGTTTCAGGGGGGCTATGACCTTGTGACTGGGGGCAAGACATTCTCTACCCATGTTCCCCTAGATGTCATCCGCAGAGAGGCGCGCAAAGGGCTTATCGGCGTTGCCTTGTGCGTCTCCGTTGCAGTGCTACCCGAGTGCGCCAGCCACGGTTTCGCAGTCGAGACCCTCAATCATGCAATCGCATTCGCCGAATCCTGCGGGCTTGCGGCAGTGCCCTACAGCGCTCCGAGGGGCTTTGCGAAGGCAAGGGCCGGGAACCCGCGCCTGGACATCATCGATTACCTCCATCTCACCCTGCCGCCAGCTCATTCTTTCGACGAGCACATCGCAAGAATTTCAAGGCTTAACCTCTCACAGAACCGGATATGCCGTGCCTTCAGCGGTGTCATCCCTGCGCCTCACAGGGAGATGTTCGAATACTATCGACAGCTCGGTCCGGATGAGGCGAATATGCCGGCTGAAACCTACGCATTTAGGAAATTCCTGAAGCAGGACGCTCTGGTCTTTGGAATGATGCAAGACCGCCAGATGACGGTGGAGGATTTCTGCATCCTTACCGGGAGGCGGCTGCTTGACCCCGTGATGAGGCTCCATGTGGAGAACGGAGCGCGCTACATAAGAAATGACGATGGTGAATTGTCCGCCGTGTTCGCCGATTCCCGTCCGGAAGACCGCTCCTCGCTTGGATACAATGTCCTTCTCAGCTACGATTACAATCCTCTGCTGGTGGGGTTTGACCTCCGCATGGATTCAATTAGCATTTACTAGATGCGCATCCGGGCAGGGAGAAAATTTCTGATTGCCATCAATGAAAATAATAAATGGTTATTTCTTGCTCGATATCTCGGTGGCGAAAGACGTGAAGCCTTTTTTGTTGAGCGCCTCCGCGATTTTCGACGCATGTTCCTTGTCCCTCGCGAGCGCAATGCAGCTGCCGCCCCCTCCGCCGCCTGTGAGCTTCGCGCCAAGTGCGCCAGCTTTCATCGCAAGCTCAGCGATCGTATCATTGCGTTCGTCCGATACGCCAAGCTCGGAGAGCAGGCTCTGGTTCGCGTTCATCAGGTTTCCGATTTCGTCCAGCTTGCCCTTGCCGATGAACTTCGCCCCTTCGCTCGCTATCTTGAAGTATTCGTCCATGAGCTGCTGGAACTCCTCCTCATCGGCCTCCTTGAATTTCCGGACAGCTTCAATCATTTTCGGTGTGGAGCCGATTTTCCCGGTCATCGACACCACGAAATCGAGCGAATGCTCGAGCTCAAGCGGAATGAATTTGCTTTCGAGGGGCGTCCTGCCTCTTGTGAATTCGATTACGCCCCGGTGAGTCGCGATATAGTTGTCCACGCCGCTCGGGTTCCCGTGGAACGCCTTCTCGCCTTCGTAGGCGAATCGGTTGACCTGCTCCGGTGTGAGGTGGAGCCCCTTCTCATGCGCAAGCGCACGGGCGAGACCTACGCAGAATGCGGCTGACGAGCCAAGCCCACCTTCGGTTGGCAGGTCGCCTGTAAGGTGGACCTCGTACGTCTCTTTTATCCCCATGGCGTTAAGGACGTTGCCGATGCCTGCAAGGCTCAGCTCCTCGACCACGCGCTGTGTAGTCACGATGCTGTTTTTGCCCGCCTTTTTCACCTCGACATTCGCCGTGTTGGATATGCCCGCTGCTATCGCCGGTGCGCCATGGACGACAAAATGCTCGCCGAAAATGATTATCTTCCCATGTCCTGAACCCTTTCCCATAGTTTCACCCCTTCGGTTTTCTCCCTTTGACTTTCGGCGGCTTGATGTCCGGATGCGCATCGCTAAGCATCTCCGGGCTCGCGTACGGCTTGTACCCGAGCGTCTCAAGCGCCTTGCATATGACATATGCGTCGCCTGCATTCCCGCCAAGCTTGGGTTCGATGTCCCTCAGCACAAGGGCGACATTGCCATATGAACGACGTTTGCCGCCTGCTGCGGATGCGACGACCGCGTCGTCCTTCTTCACGCCCGCAAAATCGAACGCCTTGTTCACTACCGTATGATTGATGCCGGCCAGTATCCCAGATACTTCGTAATCCTGGACTTTTTCGAGCCCCAGTTTCTTGATTGCTATCCAGGAGCCGAATTTCCCCACAAATCCGATGAAATCTTCCACCTTCTCCGCCTCGGGCTTGATTGATGCGGGTGCTGCGACCTTGAACTGGACCCCTGCGGAAGTAAGCAGCTGGCTGAAGAAATAGGATTCCGCCGCCGGCAGCAGCTTGGGCTCAGGCACGGTCTTGAGAAGAGCCTCCTTCACACCCCCAGGGCCCTTGGCCTCAAGGAAACCATACGCTGCAGGCAGCCCCTTCCCGGAAAGCTTCACGAATTCGTCGATTTTCTTCATATCGATTCCGGAGAATCTGAAGGCGTGCGGCTCGATGTTCGCGCTGATATATGCGAGCGCCGCGGCCACATCCTCCGGTCCCTTTCCAGATAGGTTGAACCGGATTCCAAGGGAAAAATCCCTGTAAGCTCCGGTGAATATTATTTCGTCGTTCCCGTCCATATGGCTCCCTCTACCCTTTTCATGCGACATGCTTATTAATCTTCAATCCGCACCATGCAAAAGGCGGAGGCGTTTCCTCCGGTTAAGCGGCAATCAATTATAAAAACCCATTCGGTTAAATCAGTTTCCAGTTCCCCGCATTCAGTTTCCAGAACGGGAAACCGGTTACGGAGATCCTATTGCCCCTGTAGCGCAGTTGCGCTTTTTAGGAAAAAGCGCCCAAAAACGAGCTGTTGAAAACGCCATCGGCGTTTTTTGGGCCTTCAATATAAAAAGCGCGGCGGAACGGTAGCGCGCGTCCTTGGTATCTTCAGGAAAAGAGATGGTTTTGGACCGCCTTTTCCCAAAAGGCGGAAAGGACGAGGTCCCGAGTTCAAATCTCGGCGGGGGCTAACTTTTTCTTACGAACCTGCTATCATCCGATGGGGTTTCGGGCACCCTTGCTATGCCGTTCCATGCCCTGTTTAGTCACATTTACATAACTGGCTATAACGTTGAGGAAAAATAGAACAATAGCTGAATTTATGATGATATGAATTAGTGGTACTTTTTTATTTTTTACGGTTCGTATCTATAGTATTATGCGTAGTAAATCTAACCGAGCTGAAAGACAACACGTATTAGCCCAGCCAAATACTGTTGACATGGCTGCTCATTTTAAGGATGTTAGCCCGAGGTACCGGGAATTAAGGACATTTGATGCCGAACCGCTAATTGAGATGGTTAAGCTATTGCCGTCCAATGGAGAAAAATTAACTGGTTTTGATATAGGTTGCGGAACGGGTAGATACTCATTTCCATTTTTGCAAATGTTGTTACAATCTAATCTCACGGCCCAGGTGGATTTTTCACTTATTGATGCTAGCACCGATATGTTGGCAATAGCCAGACAAGATGGGTGGCATGTCCCTGCAAATCTATCGTTTATTTGCGGAAGTGTGGATACCCTGTCAGGTTATTCAAACTATTTTGATTTTGGGATGACTACCAACGCGATACACCATTTTGATACCGCATTTTTCCTTGAATGTGTCCGCAACGCTCTAAAAAGCGGTGGTCGCTTATTTGTTTATACTAGGACGCAAGAGCAGAATAGAAGAATTATTTGGGGCATGTATTTTCCGAAATTTGCAGAGCATGAAACCCGACTGCTATGGGACGGGCAAATCGAAGATATTACGGCTGGTATAGATGGCTTAAGAGTGGCCAATACTTTGGCATTTAGTTTCAATAGAATAAGCTCACTAAAGAGGTTGTTGGAACAGGTAAGGGAGAAACATTATTCTACATTTAGGTTTTACTCCGAATCCGAATTCAGAAGATCGGTTGTAGCTTTTGAGTCTGCACTTCGGGCAGAATTTCCTGACACTAACAGAATACTTCATACCGATGAGAATGTTTTGTATGTCCTCGAAAGGACATGATTATTCATTCTGCGGATTCCTTGCCAAAGACCCCGATTATTTATATACCTTGTTCTCGTACCATCTTCATGGAATCAAGATATCCGTTCCTAATCCTTGGAATTCTGGCGGTTTTTTCGCTCATCCCGGCCGCCTATGCGGCCACGCCGTCCATCGGCCTGAATGTCACTTACCCTGCCGGGAACCTTAGTGTCAACCAGTACCGCTTTTTCCATGTCACGGCGAACGTTTCATGTTTCACATCCGACTGCGGCGATATCAACGTGAGCCTCGACCCGCTTCCGCCGGAGTGCACGAGCTATACCCCCTTAGACTGGGACATAAACAGTATCTACGCGGGAGAAGACGGCAGCTGCTCTTATGGGCTGACCCCTGGGTGGTACCGCCTGACTGGCACTTACAAGGCGATTCCGGTCCAGAGGCCTTATGTCGCATATATCTGCAATACACACGCCCCGGGTTTCCTGGATTTCTCCTATCCCGAATTCGTAGGCGAAACCACCTCTGGAAGAATCTGCTATCATTATTCGGGTAGCACGTGCAATTGGCAGAGCAGCGGGGTGCAGGTGACAGCCTGCAACGGGTATTACGTGTTTTACCTTACACCGCCGCCAGGATGCAACATGCAGCCATGCACGACTGACCTCATTCCTGATCCGATTTCGGAGAAGACCGGCCTGGTAAACACAACCGAAGGCGCGTTGCCTTTCTATACGAACGGAACCAATCCAAGGACCGTGAACCTGAACGCGGGGCAGTCCCAGCTCGTGACCTTCTGGGTAAATGCCACTGGCGGGGTCTGGAACTACACGTTCTTCGCATATGCCAACCTGACGGTGGACCCGGGTATCAACAACCAAACGGGCAATTGGACAGTATCTATCTACCCGCCGCCAAGCGTGTCTTTCGAAGACCTGCCCTCATTCGTTAAGACCCCGGGACCGCCGGTCGACGTTACGATAAACATCTCCGCTGAATACTTCTTCGGCGCGCCGGATTCCGCAACCCTCGACTCGGTTTGGTGGAACCACGGCGCGGAAAATATATCATACTCCTCCCCAACGGTCCATTCCTTCCCCTTGGGAGCCTACACCGTTACTGCGTATGCGAACGACACCGACGGGAACGTATACTCGTCGACGGAAACGCTCGACGTGAGCACGCTGGCCTGCGGCGATTCCGTTGATTCGGACCTTGTGATGTCCGCGAATCTGGACTGCAGCGGCTATTCCGGCAACGCCGTGGAAATCACCGGCGACAACATCGTCTTTGATTGCAACGGGTATTCAATCACCGGGCCGGGGAACTCGTATACCGGGATTTATGTTGACAGCCTCAGCAACGTGACCATCCAGAACTGCAACGTCACGGATTTCTACAACGGCATATACCTGTACTATGGGCAGGACAACCGGATCCTGCACAATGCCATGGGCCGGAACACCAATGGCCTATACCTATATTACTCTGACTTCAACAGCGTCTTGTACAACGACTTCAACGACAATACTGTCGGTTTCTACCTTTACCGCGCGGACAGCAACCAGATAGGCCGAAACAATGCGACCGATTCATCCGATGCCAATTTCGGCAGCGGCTCCTGCCCGTTCCTGTATCTTTGGAACGGGTCGGGATATGATTACTATACCGACTTGGCCGGAGAATCCATCGGAGCCCCATGGTTCGAGACGCCCCTCTACGAAGCCGGCATATACGAGCTTGGCGGTTTCAAGCCCACTAACGGGGTCTACAAGCTGAAAGTTCGGGAAGTAATCCCCGAATCAGACTTCTTCGACCAGATGAAGATGGCCCTGGTCGACGTCCCCGAGGGGTATGGCGTGCTTAACCAATGGCACAACACCTATTCCGATAATGCGGCGCCGCCAAAGGGCTTCATGACAATAAAAGACCCGAAGAGGCCCGTCGAAGCATTGGACAACTATGGAAACAACGTCCTGGCCCAGGTCTCAGAGAAAGACGGCGTGCCCCTTCCAACGCTGAACCGCGAGCCGAATTCCGTCATAGTGGACTTTGGTCAAATCAGCAATCCAGAATACGCGAAACTCGTAATCACCGGCTGGTCATCATACGAATCCAACCCCGGACTGACATCGCTGAAAGGCCTGAAGATAGAAACAATCGATGCTGGGGGCCAATGGGTCGTGGCAAAGCGCTTTGGCAAATTCACCGGCGATTCGAGGACCTTCGTATTCGACATCGCGGGCATCCTGGATGCAAATGACACGCGGATGAGAATCACCGCGCCCTATTCAAAGACGACTGTCAATGTGATGGACCAAATCCTGCTGGACGACTCGGAACCGGTCGATATCCAGGTGACCTACGTCGACCCGCGAGTCGCCGATTTGCATTGGGGCGGGGCCACAACCTACGACTATGCGACTACCTGGCACAGGCACATCGTCGCCGATGAGCAGCTGCCGAACATCGAGAAATTCCTCATGTACGGCAACTTCACAAGGTACGGCGATGTCACCCCCCTCCTTGGAAGCGCCGACGACATGTTCGCAATCATGCGCCATGGCGATGAAATCATCTTCGAATTCGACGACATCCCCCCGGTCGACGGAAAGGACCGGTATGCATTCCTGCAGGCGGACGTCATGTACTCCATCCGATACAGCGTGAACGGATTCGTGTCGGATTCAATCGACCCGCTGCCCTTCCACGGGATGAGCGAATATCCCTATGGCGGGAACGAATCCTATCCGTATGATTCGGAGCACCTGGAATACATTGAAAACTGGAACACCCGGGTTTATGAGCCCCCAAACAGGGCGGGAGGGTCATTGCCGTATTCCTTCAACAACACCGTTTACGAGAACAACATTGTCGGCGACCAATACAGCACCGGCCTTTATCTGGAATACGAGGAAGAGACAAAGCTCCTGTACAACAACATATCGGAAGTCGAAGTCGGCATCGAAATATACGACTCATCGGATACCACCGTGACTGGAAACAGGGTCTTCAGCGAAGCCGGGAGAGCGCTTCTGCTCCACCAGGATTCGTATGGAAGCGATGTGGAGGATAATGTTTTCCGTTCCGACAACAGCGAAGACTGCTACTTCGAAGGGGGGTGCGGGGCGGTCTACCTGGGAAAGACCTATGATAATTACTTCGAAGGCAATGAGATGTCCGCAATCGGTGGGACCGGACTGGCGGTGGGTTATTCTGCAACCAATGATTTCATCGAAAACGAGATCTCCTCAACCGGCGAATATTACGCCGTCCATATCTGGGGTGGCCTGTCGCCGGAAAGCAAGCTCCTTGCGGAATCCGGCAACGTTTTCCTCCGCAATTCCATCCAAGGCGATTTATGGGTGTACGACGAGGACGGGGGCAACGCCTTCAGCGATGAAGATACGGGCAACGCCTATTCCTCCGAAGACGGCACCCCCGCAGCGACGATATTCAATATCACCGATACCGACGGCAACGGCTATGCCGACGAAGGGAGCGACCTGCCGTTCAGCTGCAACACCGTCGGAAACTGCGATTCGGATTATTACTTCTGGGAGGGCGCAGGCGAGGACTGGCACCCGTTTGTCTCAGCCCCTAGAGACTCGGACGATGACGACATCCAGACAAAACCCTTGTCCGTGGAATTTACGCCTGGGTGCCGGGGAAATGTGGTTACTGTCGATGGTGCGGGCGGTGACGCCCACGTGGTCGTCAAGGACTCTGCCGGCAATGTCATTGCTGCCGGCGACACCAGTGGGGATGAATTCACATTCTCCGCAGACTGCGGCCTAGAAGGCATATCGATAAAGGCGACCCAATCCGGCTTCCTGCCCGGTACATTATCAGGCCAGGATACGGTATCATGCTCTGAATGCGGCGTGCAGAACGAGACGCCGGGATGCACGCTTGATTCAGGCTGCCTTTCGAACCAGAAATGCGTTTCGGGCGAGTGCGTGAGCGTTCCGTGCGAATGCGGCACGGTGGAGAACCGCCAGTGTGTTCCTTACGCGTGCTGCTCCGACTCGCAGTGCGCGGCGGACGAGCTCTGCCAGAACCACGTATGCGCCAAGAAACCCCAGTTCGAGTGCACCGCTGACACTCAATGCCCGGCCTCGAAATACTGCGACATCCCGACCGGGGCCTCAGGCGGCTCATGCAAGGACGTCATGGGCCAGTGCGGCGTGGTCGAGAACCACGCGTTCGTGCTATACGGATATGAATGCGGAAGCGAACCGGGTTGCCCGCAATGCGATGCAGGTTCATCATGCTC
The DNA here is from genome assembly GCA_043800955.1 of Microcaldota archaeon. GTDB lineage: Archaea > Micrarchaeota > Micrarchaeia > Anstonellales > Bilamarchaeaceae > Bilamarchaeum. The sequence continues at coordinate 558 of JAZDMN010000057.1, read as the reverse complement.
CGGGCACGTGTGCATCCCGGACAGCGGGCTGAGCTGCCCGACGACCGGCATCGTAGGCGACAAGAAGACCTGCGAGGCCAAGGAGAACGAGCTGCCCTGCGCCAACTGCGACTATGTCGTGACCGACCCCACGGGGAAGAACACCACCGGAAGGACGGATGAGAACGGCAACTTCGACCTGCCCCTCAACACCCAGGGGACCTACAAGGTCGCCCTGATGAAGGACGGTGCAATCGTGAAGGTCATAGAAGTTAAGGCCTTCCCGCAGGCACAGCCCGAGGAGCCCACGAAGCCGGCTGCGAACGGGCCCGATATGGGCATGATGCTGATGCTCCTGTTCCTCCTGCTCATGGTTGCCGCCGGCATCATTTACTGGAGAAGCAGGGGCAAGGCCAAAGCGAAGTAATCCGAATCCGTTTTTTTATTGTTTTTGAAGGCCGAGAATACTGCCGGCTTCAGCCGAGCAGTTGAATCGGCCCAAATTTCTTTCTAATCCTTACCTTCAGAAGTAGCTTTGGCAGCGGGCGCGCCGCCCCAGAGGGGCGGCACACAAACCTT
>JAZDMN010000017.1:0-44391 GCA_043800955.1 Microcaldota archaeon | reverse complement strand
ACTGTCCCCTCGTCAACGCAATCATCATACTCATCGAAGGTCGTTATGAGGCCCTTATACACTGTCGTCTTCCCGCGCTTTGTCGTGTCGTTGCCGTCATCGGTTTCGGTGCAGTTGAAAGAGAGCCTGTAGCACGCCCCGTCCGCACAGGCAAAGCCCGAAGGGCACTGGTTGTTGATGGCTTGAAGCTGCTCGCCCTCGCAGAAATAATCCTTCACGACCTTAAATTCAATGCAGGAATCCTCGTAAACGGTCCCGTTGAATGTCACGGAATCCTTCCGATAGATGTCTGCCGCAATCATGCCGCTGCATCCGGCCGTAGGAGGAGTAACGTTCTGATCCGGTGGCGCAGTTACGTTTGCGCATCTGCCGCCCTGGCAGGTCTTGTTTGCACCGCATTGCACAGTCGCCATCTGCAGGGCATTGTCCAGGCATGAATATTCAATAAGCTGGTTCCCATCAAGGCAGTAATCGTCGCGGGTCTCATTGCCCTTGGAAGCCGTCCCGAATACGGATGGCTCGAGGCCTCCGTCACTGTCGCTGCAGTTTAGCTCCGGCGGAGCGACGCATTCCCCAGCATACTGGATGGATACGCCGGCCAGCTCGGCCTGGCAGTCCGTTGCATAAGTGGCGCCATCCGAACCGCAGACCGGACCCTCGCAGGTCTCTATCGGCGTCTGGTTCGTCTGATTGGTTGTATTTGCACCATCCTGGTTTCCCGTGGTGCTGCACCCAAAGACAAGAAGTCCGGCTATAAGTAAAAGAACTATTATGCCCCTCATGGTTTTAGCTAGGGGGTTATCTTTCTTAAAACGTGACGGTTGGAGGCTGCAGAAACACGTTGAGCCAATAACAACCATTAAAAACGTTTTCACAGATATATACTTTCATAAACTAATAGATTTGAGGGTGGGAAATTGGACATCAGGAAAAACAAGATTCTGGATCGGAAAGATTCTGCGGTGGATGGTAAGGGGAGGAACTCGCTCAAGGCAAAAGCGGTCCTGGTCAGCACCCTGCTTCTAGGGTGCGCGCCGGATGTCACGATAAACAATATCCCCTACGACCCTACAGATGGGGGCACGGATACCGGGGCATGCATCAACACCTGCGAAGAGGTTTCGGGCATCCTGAGGGAAGAGGGCAACACCGCAGGCTCCAATGTGCTGCCCGTGGGCAACGCGACGCTGAGGTTCAAGGGCCTCGTAGATGAGGGCGCGACGAAAGCGGCCAGCCTCGAGCTTGAGGGCTGCGAAGGCGAAAAGCCCTCCGATTCATTGAAGCCGGGCGAGGTCACGACTCTGACGCTTAACAGCGGCGAATCTGCCGATGTCGAAGTGGTCGAGATGAGCTACGACGGTGCCGGGCTTAGAATCTTGGTAAATGTCATACCGATTTGCGAACCGGCGCTGGTAGACGCTGGAACAGGAGGCTCGGGCGGAGACGGCGGCGATGCAGGTGCCGGCGGCTCGGGCTGAGGTTTTTCCTTTTATTTTATCATTTATCTTATTTTGTCGATTATCCCGTTTTTTCATTTATCTAACTGGTTAATTTTGCTGATTGCTCCGGGGATATGGATTTTTGCCGGCAGATATCGTCGAATCCGGTCCTGACCCTTTTTTCACGATACGCCCACTCCATCAGCGCTTTGAGGTTCGAGATATCCGCGGCGTTGTAGCGCACAAGCCGGTCAAGGGCTGCCTCATCCTTCCTTTTGAGATACCTCTGCCAGAGCAGGACGGCATCATAGCCGTTCATTCCTTTGAGGTCGCCTTCGCGCTCCATCCCGAAATGCTGCTCGATCCTCTTCAGGCCGCCACGCACATCCAGCGACGCGAGAAGGAAACGGAGGTCCACATGGAGGCTGGGGAGGGCAATTCCGGGATAGCTTTTCCTGATGAATGGGAGGTCGAACATCGAGCCGTTGAACGTGACGACCATTTCGAATTTCCGGATATCGCGCTGGAAATCCCCCAGGTTGATGCCGTGGATGTAGCTGCGGACTTTTTCCCCGTCATAAAGGCCAACGACCGTGATATAATCGGTCGCAGGCGCAAGTCCAGTTGTCTCGATGTCCACATAGGCTACGTGCGGGAAGCTTGGGAAGGCCCTCCATGCCTCTCCTTTGGGAAGGACGTGTGAGAAGAATCCCGCATCCCGCCTTTTCAGGGCATCGCTCGAGCTCGCTATCCTGCCGCACAAGGATTTGTGATAGGGCGAATCATTAAAACGCGCAAGGAAATCATCCCAGGCTGATATGCCGCTCTCCCAGAGCCTCCGCTCGCGCCGGGGGCCGTAATCCGGGAGATGGATGAACGTATGCTCGAGCATTGGGATGGTATTCCCGGTCAAACATTATTAACCTGACTGGCGAAGCAACATAAGGTGCTCAAATGGACTATGCTTTGATGGCAAGGCTCTCGGAAGCCGACGGGGTCAGCTCGCAGGAAGGGGAAGTCGCCGGGATTCTCGAAAACGAATTCAAGAAACGTGGGCTGAAAACCGAGGTGGACAACTTCGGAAACGTGCTGGCGTACAAATCCGTCGGCAAGAACCCGCTGATTCTCGGGGCCCACATGGACGAAATCGGGCTCATGGTGAAGCATGTCGATGAGAAAGGGTTCCTCAGGTTCATCAAGATAGGTGGCATTGACGACCGCACGCTCGTCAACCAGCAGGTGGTCGTAAGGACGCCCAAGGGATTGATAGTGGGCGTCATCGGGATGAAGCCGCCGCACATAATGAAGGACGAGGAACGCAAGACCGTCGTAGGGCACACGAGCATGTTCATCGATATCGGAGCCGAAAGCGACAAGGACGCCTTTGCGATGGGCGTGGAAATCGGAAGCGCGGTCTCGTTCCCGACGAGGTTCTTCAGGATGGGCAAGAAGCTGATGTGCGGAAAAGCGCTCGACAACCGCATCGGATGCTACATCCTTCTGGAACTGGCCAAAGGCCTGCCGGACAATGTGATACTAATGGGCACGTCCCAGGAGGAGGTCTCCATATTCGGGAAGGGCGCGATGACGGCAAGCTACCGCCTGCGGCCCAGGGCTTTCATCGCCGTGGACACTTCGGTTGCCGGCGACCACCCGGAGCTGAAGCCTGACGATGCGCCCCTTGCCCTGGGCAAAGGGCCATGCATAGCGCTTGTCGAAGCCGGGGCCAGGGGGAATGTGGCCGACAGGAAGCTTGTTCAGGGCATTTTCAAGTTTGCCAAGAAGGCTAAGGTGCCGATACAGATAGAGGTATTCGATGGTGGTGCGACCGATGCATCATCGGTGCATAACATCAGGGGCGGCATACCCTCCATTGCCATCGGTGTCGCCACCAGATACATCCATTCGACTGTCGGCGTGGCGCATGAGGAGGATGTCGAATCGAGCATAAAGCTTCTTCGCGTAGCAATCAGTTCGCTCTGATACAAGGAGCCGGTCGCTGGATGCTAATATGGGGACAGTTCGCGGACTCGATTATCATGGTCGGTGAAGACACGGGACGGGTCGAAATCCATAGGATAGATTGCGTCCGAATTCTGTTTTCCGAAGCCCTTCGAATCAGCATCGGTCGCGATTAGGACGACATTGAACAGCTCGCCTTCCTTGCATAGCGGCAGGACAAATACGTTCCTGAAAACCGAGCGCCAGGTGTCATATGCGAATTGGAGATAGCCCCCCCTTTCCACCTTTGCGATGATATTGATTGCGCAAACGCCGCCAGGCCCCATTGCGGATTTCACCTCAGAGGCGAATTCCACCGTAGCCATATCAGGAACCGGCGATATCCCGCATAAGGCGTCGATGACAATGATGCTGTATTTTTTTCCAGCGGACCGTATGAATTTCCGCCCGTCCGCTATGTGAAGCGATGTCCTGCCATCCTCTTTCAATGAGAAGAATTTTTTTCCAAGCGAGATGATTTCCTTGTCGATGTCAACCCCGTCTACGTGGATTGCGGGAAACGCGCGCTTGAGCACCTCCATCATCGTACCGCCCGCGACCCCGATTACAAGCCCGTGGCTGGGGTTTTTCAGCATCTCGAAGGAACGCATCACGAACGGGGGATAGAGCAGGGCAGGCGAGCCCCCGGAGAACTCGGCGCTCGAGAGGACGCCGTCCATGTAGAGGCACCGGACCGGGCGTCCATCCAGCGAGGAATCGAATATGGCCGCAAAAGACGAGTCCGTCCTTTCCGCATAGACGAGGGTGCCGGAATCCAGGTTGAACTCATTTAAGATTGCGGATTTCACCCGCTGCAGCATTCCATCAGGGGAGTGCTTTTTCTGAGTGCTCCCGAAATCACCAATAGCTTCGAGCGCGCCCCATTCAATTGAAGGCCGGATTGATTTGAGCGGAGCCGGCGCCTCACGTGCGAGAGAGCGAAGCCTCTTGAAGGCAGCTGCGGATTTGGCGTCATTCCCAAGGCGACCTTCCAGCGACTGGATTGCTTCCAGCATGTGGGCAAGGCGCTCCAGGTATTCCCGTTCCATGATATGACCTTCGCTAGGGAAAATATCCTCTGCGAGCGCTTTTAATCCTCCCCGAAGAAAGACTATCATGGGAAGCGGATATGGAAAGCGGGTCCCCAAAGACCATTGGTTTTTCCTGAAAAACATGATTCACGGGGCAGATGTGATAGTGGAAGTGGTTGATGCGAGGGACATCCGGGCGACAAGGCTGCCTGTTGCCGAGAAATGGGCTGGCTCGAAAAGGCTCCTCGTGGTCGCGAACAAGGCAGACCTTCTGCCGAAGGGGGCGAAGAAGCCCAGGCTTGAGAACAAGGGGCTCGTCATGAGCTCGAAGGATGGGAGCGAGGATGTCAGGATGACACTCATGCGTGCAATAATGGAACGCACGAAATCCAGGCCGGCAAAGGCGCTAATCATCGGCTATCCGAATGTGGGAAAAAGCTCGCTCATCAACGTGCTGGCGCACAGGCAGGTTGTGAGGGTCTCGCCGGTTGCCGGGACTACGAAGGACATTCAGTGGATCCGCATCAACGACGAATTGATTGTGAGCGACTACCGCGGCATGTTCCCGAAGCACGAATCCGAGGGAGAGCTTGTGCGCAAGGGCGCGGTGAAGATGGCCGGCGAGAGGGAGAAATACGCTTATTCCTTCGCGAAGAAGGTGCTCTCCAGGCCGCCGCTCCGGAAATGGCTTGAAAGGAAGTACGATGTCGATTTGAGCGCAGCGGAGAATGCCGAAGACGTGCTCAGGCTGATGGCGGTGAGGAGGGGCTGGTTCCTGAAGGGCGGGGAGCCCAATCTCGAGGAGGCGGCGAGGCATCTGGTCCGGGCGATGGCAGAGGCGCCTGAGATATGAGAAAGAAGTTCCGAAGGCAACAGGTTTTAGTGTTATATTTATATATTTTATGGTAGAAGTAATTAGCTATGAGTCCCCCGATAGAAAAATACCCAGGTTCACCACCGTCTTCAGAACGGTTGAAAGAATCGGCAATGACAAAAAGACAGTTCAGAATCCTGATTGTCGATGACGAACCGATGATAATCAAGATACTAAACAGGGCACTCGGCAGCGCAGGGTACTCTGTAACAAGCACCGAAAACGGCAAGGCAGCGCTTGAGGCGTATAGGGGGGAAAGATTCGACCTTGTCATCAGCGACTTCAACATGGGGGCCATGAACGGCCTTGGACTTCTTAAGGCATTGAAAGCGCATGACCAGTCCGTCAGAGTCATCACGCATGCGGGTGGCCTGAAAAACGAGGAAATGGCACAATTAAGGGAAGCCGGTGTTTTGCAGATAATCGAGAAGCCGGCTGAATCCAAGAAGATACTTGCGGCTGTGACGGTTGCCCTTGCCGAGCCGTTCGAAAGCCAGGCGCCGCTCACTGAAAACATCAGAGGGAACACAATGGCACTGGCACGAATTTTATTCGTTGATGACGACGATGCCATAAGGAAGGTTATGCCGGAAATAGGAAAGGAACTGGGTTTCGATATACAGACTTCAGCTTGCGGTAAGGATGCGATTGTGCTTTTCTTGAAAAATAAACCTGATGTTGTTATAAGCGATTTCCACATGCCTGGGATGAATGGCCTTGAGCTTCTGAGCGCGATAAAGGCGCTCGAACCCTGTGCCAAGATTATAATCGCGACTTCGGGGCTGGGCCCGGAAGAAAGGCGCGCCATACTAGACGCCGGCGCTTTCAATGTCCTGCAGAAGCCGATGGATTTGGACACCATAAGCAGAGCAATCAATGCGGCTCTCGCAGAATAGTTATAAAATGCGCCCCCCAAATCGCACTGATGCTCACATACAGGAAAGGCTCGCGGGCTGAGCGCGAGCTCATCGACTACTTTTCCACCAAAGGCTATTGCGTCATCCGCGCCGCAGGAAGCGGTGTCAACTCGCTGAGCCCGGACATCCTGGTTTTCAAAAGGGGAATGCAGTTTGGCATCGAAGCGAAGGCCCACGAGAAGAAAAACCTGAACATAGACAAAGAGCAGTTCGACAACCTGAAAAGGTGGGAGGACATCAGCGGCATCAACTGCTACATAGGGTGGCGCAGGAACCGCGAGCCGTGGTATTTCCTGCCGCTTTCGCTGTTCAAGGAGAGCGAAAAATCGTACGGCATAAACTGGGAGAACGCCCGGGGACTGGGAAAGAAGCTCGAGGAGTTTGAGCGCTAAGAGCGGAATAAGCTGCGCACAAACCCACGCACCGGAAAAATTAAGAACTTCTGGTTGGCAATCCATGCATGAAGGGGTTGCAGGTTCTTGTTCTGGGGACATTATTGACGTGGCTGATTCTTTCGGGCTTGTCCCATGCAGAGACGACCTGCTCAAGGAACGGCTGCGACATCACCATAACGCTCAAGATAGCTTTCGCTGGCGCGAACGACAGCTATATCTCGGGGGCCAAGAACGAGATTGAGAGCTTCTGGAACGGCCCGAGCGGATTCAGGACGACCGGCGAGTGCAAGTGCACCGTGCAAGTGAAGGTGGAAACGAAAAAAGTCGCGGATTGCTCTGTGAACCCGCCGGCAGGGTATCACTGCATCACGGTCACCAATTTCTTCAAGCCCGACGGCACCTACGACAATCCCCCGAGGAACCAGACCAATGTCACGGGCGCTGCGGTATTCATTGGTTATGTCAACGGGGTGGCGGGGGGAAACGGCGGCAACAGCCAAGGCGGGTGGTTCTCGGACCTTATGAGCCGGCCTGTGAATAGCGCGAATCCGACCGGCCCCCACTATAACGATTTCGCCCATGAGGCAGGCCACCTTATGGGGCTCGGGCACAGCAACAACACGAGCAGCATCATGAACAACACACTGGCAGGGGCCCCGACGGAGGATGACATAAACGGGGCAGTAGACGCGATTTGCGGACCGGGCGCATGCCCGGATTCGTGCTGCTGCGGCAATGGCATCGTAGAAGGGGGCAAGGGCGAGAGCTGTGACCCGAAGGCCACACCCAATGGGTGCGCCCAGGATGCGCTATGCTGCCCGGTATGCTGCAGCTGCTACAAGCCCGTTTGCGCCTCTGTACAGGGTGAGTACTCTGATGATGCATCATGCAAAAGCACGTGCGGATCCGGATTCGCATGCTACATGAACTATAAGACCGGATGCTGGAATTGCGTGAAGCAGGAGGTCGTGCTGACCGGCTCCTGTTTTGACGGCACGAAGATCAGGGGAAACCAGGCCTGCGACCATGCACGGGACGAACTTGCAGAAGAAGACCTTAAGGCGTATTATGGAAAGCTTTCCTCGATACCCTTCATGGGCGGCTTGTTTGCGAATGAACGGGTGAATGTCGTCACGAAGGAAGGGGATGCTGGCCATGTTATTACGAAAGATGGGGAGATTATCGGGTACGGGATGAGCCTGCTTGACGACCCGACCGTCAAGGTGAGCACGGACAGGGAGACGATAAGGCTGCTTGAGAAGGGAGAAATCAGCATGCAGCAGGCGATTTCGGCGGGAAGGATAACCATCGACGGCGGGGACGTATTCAGCGGCATGCGGTTCGGGATGTACCATTTCATGTTCGATATCTACAATCTGCTGAATCCCCAGGAGGGGTATGCCCCTTCCGAGGCAGAACCGGGATATTCCGAGGATTACACGGCAAGGATGGAGGATGTGTTCACAGAAAGAGAAGAACCCGCACAGGGCTTGGATTATGGCCCGGTGCCGGATGCAATCACCCAAGAACCTCTTTCATACGGTCAATCCGGAAATTAGTGATTGGGGAGCATTTTTCCACCGGCAGGGGCCCATACCTACGGTGGAGGAGCGAACCCGCATAGGCAATCATCGCCCCGTTGTCGCGGTTGAACTCGTCAGGGGCTACGCCGAATTTCACGCCGTCCTCCTTGCACATGGTTTTCAGCATTGCCTGGAGCCTCCGGTTCTGGGCCACTCCGCCGCAGACGAGCAGGCTTTTCTTCCTGCTAAGGAAAAGGGCGCGCTCCGTAACTTCGCAGGTCATCGCGAACGACGTTTCCATCAAAGAGTGGGCGACATCGCGGTGCGGATGATTTTTTGCCGCTTTCTCGGCTGCGGTAAGGAGCCCGGAGAAAACAAGGTTCATCCCCTTGACAGAGTATGGAAGCTCCAGGTAACTGCCGCCTTCGGCGAGCTTGGATAATGCAGCGCCGTGCGCATGCTCCATCTTGATGGCGCGCGCGAAACTGTCGAACAGATTGCCAATCCCGATGTCCAGCGTCTCCCCGAGAACATGGTAATAGCCGTGCGCATCCTCGAGCAGTATCTGGCTGTTCCCCCCGGATAGATAAAGGATTAGGGGCTTTTCCATCCCGCACATATGCTCGCTGATTTTCGCATGGGCATAGCAGTGGTTCACGCCAACGATGTCTTTGCCGTACTTCTGGGCGAGGTATTTTGCTCCCGCGATGCCGACCGAGAGCGGAGCGCCTATCCCCGGCCCCTGCGAGAACGCGATTAGACCGATGTCCTCAACACCTAGCCCGGATTTGCTCAGGCTTTCAGAAAGCACACGGGCGAAACATTCTGCATGGTGGTCGGCCATCTTGCGCGGAATCAGACCCTCGGACGCCCCGCTGTAGGTGTCGATGACATTCGAGAGGACGCGGCCGTTTTCTACAATGCCCATCGAAAGGGTATGGGCCGTGCACTCAATTCCCAGCACCTTCATGACATCAACCCGAGAATGACGTTATTACCGTTATCGATATCGCGTTATATAGCAAGTGCGCAAGCATGCACGGCGCCACGCTCTTGGAGAACTTGTAGGATGCTCCTAAGACGAGGCCTATTACAAGCGCGCCCAGCACTTCGACAACCGAACCGTAGGCGAAATGAAGGAGCCCGAAAACAATTGCGGATATGACTATCCCGGTTCTTGGTACCAGGAATGCCCTGAAGAACAGCTCCTCGGTCAGCGGCGCGCCGACGACGGCGAACAGGAGGACGAGCGTGGGGAGTGAGGTTATCTTGTCCGAGACCTTCTGCTGGTCGTTGAATTTCAGCACGATGGCCGCGACGCCAAGGCAGAAAAGCACCAGGAAAATAGCGCTCAGCGTCATAGCCGAATAGAACAGGTTGTCCCGGATATTGCCGGGCAGCCCGATGGAACACATTGTCGAGCGCAGGTCCTTCTTCCACAGGAAGAACATTGCGAGCGAGAACAGGCCCAGATGGATGGACGCGGACCCGCTGTAAACGAAATAATCAGAAATTGCGGAACAGAAGCCCGCACCCGAGAGCTGGCAGCCTATCGTGAAGAGGAAAAGCAGGAAAGATAATACTGAAAGGATTAAGAAAAAAAGTTTCATTTTTTCTCAAAGTATCCGCACTTGCCGCAGGAGCGCCTGTCCTTGTGCTCGGCCAGCCTCACGCCGGCGCCGCATCTGGGGCATGATTTTCCAGGTTTGTATCCCTTAGGTTTTTGTGCAGCTTTTTTCTTGGCCGGTGCGGCTCCGCCAGCTGGTTTCTTTTTTTCTTCAGCCATAGAAACTTTCCTCCACATAACTCCGGTCAAAGTTTCATCAAACTTCAGCCGGTCTTCTCATTCATTCACTCTTTCTTCTTCTTGGGCGTTGGAGCGACCTTCTTCTTCTCCGGCTTGGCCATGAGGCCTTCCCTGACCTTTATGTAAACAGGCTCTGTCGCCATCAGCTTCTCCTTGGCTGAGTAAGCGTGCGCGATGACCTTCACTGCCTTGCGTCCGAACGAGCTTGACACCTTCCTGAGGATTACAAGCTCAGGGTTCGCCGCGACCTTCTGGCAGATTGCGTCCTTGAGTTCGGCCCTTTTGGGCGTTGCCCCGTCAAAGCTGACTTCGGCCTCTATCTCCTTGCGGTCAAGGAGCTTGTTCTCGGTCGTGCTGATGAGATTGACGTTCATTTAACCCTCTCCATCTTCTTCCTTCCCATGGCTTCAAGCAGCTCGGCTTCCTTGCCGGGGGCTGCCGCGCTTAGCAGCTCAGCAGGCACCTCGAGGTCATACACCTCGTTGGTCTGCTGGTCCATGACCTGGGCGTTGTTGCCCGAGACTGAAAGTATCATGACATTCTTCCGCTCGATGATAGGGACATCGACGTCCGCGTCGCCAGGGGTCAGCAGCGTCTTTTTCTGCCCTTCGAATATGCCGATGGCAGTAATCCTCATCTTGGCGGCCCCGTGCTTGCCCGGCTTCGAGCTTTCAATCTGTACGACCTTGCACGGGATGTCATCTATGAGGACATATTTCCCTTCTCGGAGTTCCTTAGCTACCGCGAAAACTTTCTCTACCATCAATACACCTGGCGATAATGAGAACTATAGATTATAAATCGTTAAGGTTTTTAAACCAAGATTATGATGCTCGTTGATTCACATACGCACCTGTATGACATGAAAAAGGGGTACGAACTCCCATCGGATATCTTTCCCGTAGTTGTCGGGTATTCCCACACCTCAAACCATAAAGCGCTCGAATGCGCAAGGGCCGGAGGCTACCCGTTCGTGCTCGGAATCGCGCCCCAGACTACGGTTAAAGAGGGCGTGGGGAAAATCGACGAGTGGGTCTCGTTCATCGGGGAGAGCCGCCCGAACGCAATAGGGGAGGCCGGCCTCGACTACAAGTGGGCGCAGAATGCCAAGCAGGTGGAGAACGAGAAACTCGCATTCTCAAGGATGATAGAGCTGGCAAACGAGCTCGGGCTCCCGCTGGTCGTGCATTCTAGAGATAACCCCAACGACAACGGGCTGCCCAAGGATGCAATCGGGGATATCCTGGGGATGACGGGCAAGACGAAGCTGCTCATGCACTTCTTTTCCGGAAACGCCGAGCAGGCCGGGCGAATAGTCGAGATGGGCGGCTATATATCTGTCGCGCACATCCGCTCGAAGGAGAGGAGGAAAGTAATTAATATTGTGCCCCTCGATAGGTTACTCGTGGAGAGCGATTCCCCATATATCGGCAGGACGCCGGAAAGCGTCAGGGAAGCCATCGCCTATATTGCCGAAGTGAAGGGGATAACGCCAATGGATGTCGCTAAAGCAACAACGAAAAATGCGATGGGATTCTTCGGATTCAGGCTGTGAAAATGTTCGGCATAGAAAAGCTATTTGGTAAGGATGAGAAACGGTCGCCAAAGGCGAAGCCGGACATCGCCCTTCTTGTTGACGGCCCGAACATCCTGCGCAAAGCATTCAATGTCGACCTTGTCGAGATAAAAAAGGAGCTCAACAAATACGGCAACATAAGGGTTGCCCGGATTTACCTGGACCAGTACGCATCTGACAAGCTGATTGAGGCCATGATCAACCAAGGATTCGAGACTGAGATCACTACGGGCGATGTGGATGTGACCATGGCGATAGAGGCGATGGAGTACGTCCTGGACCCGAATATCGATACGATTGCCCTCATGACAAGGGATACGGATTACCGCCCGGTGCTCGTCAAGGCCAAGGCGAGGGGCAAGAAGACGATAATCATCGCAACGGACGTCGGGTTCAGCGCCGCGCTGCGGAATACTGCCGACCGGATAATCATATTCAAGGGCCCGGGGCGGATAGAGACCATCGTCAATAGCGAATGACTTATAAATCCTATCATGAATGATTAGAAAACTTTATTTTTTGTGAGGTGAAATTATGCCAGAAAGAAGACCGTTCGACGTTCTGAACAGCTCCCTAAACAACACCGTCATCATCGGTATGAAGGGCGGCGCAGAATTCAGGGGAGTCATGGTAGCCTACGATGTCCACATGAACATCGTGCTCGAGAAGGCAGAGCAGCTCGTGAACGGCGAAGTGAAGAGAGGCGTCGGCACCGTGCTCCTGCGCGGCGATTCCGTCACGTTCATCTCACCAGCCTGATGATTTTTTGTTCATTATTTATCCAGATTATACCGGACCCACCGGAAAGTTTGGGCTCGCAGCTCAGTTTGGATGGCATTCCATCCAAATCGCTCCGATCCCTCGTTGTCACTCGGGCTCGTAGCTCAGCAGCAGAGCGCTCCCTTGGCATGGGAGAGGCCGGGGGTGCGAGTCCCCCCGAGTCCATTTTCCATTTGAAGAATAGTGATAATCAGATTTTCTCAGGGAAAATGGACTGTTTTGACCGAGCAATGCGAGGTCAAAGGCAAGTCCAAAATTCATTTATTCCAAGTTTCCGGTCTACAGTTAAACCTTACGAATTTTGGACAGGAAGTGAACGAGCGGAGCGAAGTTCACGACGAGTCCACTTATATCTGACTGGCGGTAGCTGTTCGGCATAAGGTTAGGTGGGTTTCCGGTAGGCCACGTATATGTCAGCTTCGAGCATTTTAGAGTCCTTATAGTAGTGGTGGACGAAATACAGGTTTCCTGACATGTCCAGCGTTGGCTCGCCTGCGAACTGCGAGACGATGAGTTCGGGCGTAGACCACGTGCCATTCACCTTCTTGGACCTTAAGAGGGCTGGGCTGCCCAGGTATGTCCTTAGGAACCATAATTCATTCTTATCCTCGGATACGAAAGGCCAGCCTTCATTGTCTGCGGTATTGACGACCGCAACATTCTCCGGCTCCTGCCATACCCCATCCACGTTCTTCGAAACCCAAACATCCAGCCCGCCTTTGCCTCCGGACCTTGCGGAGTGGAAATAAACCTCACTGCCATCGCTCGTGATATGCAGTTCACCCACCTCATATTCTGGGTTGAAATCCGCTATTTTCCAGTTCTGCCATTTGCCGCCGGACAATTCCGCGGTGAACCAGTGTAGGCCAGTGTAGCCTTCCCGGGCGGTGCAGAACCATATCTTATCTCCCTGCACGAACTCGCATCCGTCAAGGGAGAGCTTGCCTGCATCCTGGAGCACGACGCGCTCGGGCTCGCTCCATGTTCCGCCTGATTTTTTCGATACCCAGATTCCCGTGACGTTGTCAAAAAGCTGTTTCTCCACAGGGATGTTGGGGTCGGGAGTGAAGAAGAAGAATAGCGTGTTCCCGTCAGGGGTGATGAATGGCGAATCCTCGGCCCCGGCAGTGTTTACCGGCCCTTCTAGCGGGACCGGGTTTTCAAACTCGCTCGAGTTGAGGATGGGCGGGTAGATATCGGTAGCGGGGGTTATTTTCACCGCACTTGGGGGGATGGCCTCATCGCGGGTCGGAATTTTCTGCTGTTGCGGCGCGCTTGTGCAGCCGACCAGAAGCACGAGGGCAAACACTGCGAGGAACATTTTCATAAATGCGACTTTGAGTGAGGATGTTTTTTAACCCATTCGAAACAATTTTAAGTTATCGATAGTGAGAGATGCAAAATGAAAACACTCCAAATCATGCTTCTGGTCCTGGCGGCGGTCATGCTTATCTCAATCAGCGGTTGTATCAAACAAGAGACACAGGGGAACGGGACGCCCCCGACTCCAAATGGCAACAATTCCGCTGGCAATGGTTCGCATCCCCCCAATGCCTCGTCTTCTGGGACATTGAAGGGGGTGAGCCTCTCTCCGAAGAGTTTCCAGTCGTCCGATTTCACGGATTTCTTCACCAAGGCGAAACAGGCCGGCAGCATCATAAGCTGGGCAGGGGACTGGAACGAGCTTGCCAACAAGGAAAACGGAGGGCCGACGGTTGTGACGGGGCTTTCAACGACCTATAGTTATATTCCCCTTGTCGAAGCCCAGTTCTTCACGCAATCAGATGGCCGGCTGCTGAGGCCCCTCGACGCTGCCACAAAGGAAAGCTACAAAAAAAGCGCGGCCGATTTCGCCGAGATGTACAAGCCGGAATACCTCGGCCTCGGGATTGAGGTGAACATCCTTTATGAGAAATCCCCCGCAGATTTCGATGAATTCGTCCAATTCTACGGAGAAGTCTACGATGCGGTGAAGGCGAAATCACCTAACACAAAAGTATTCACTGTCTTCCAGCTCGAAAAGATGAAAGGGCTGGGCGGTGGCCTCTTCGGAGGCACGAACGATGCGAGCAATGCGCAGTGGTCCCTGCTCGACAGATTCCAGAAGTCTGACATCATCGTTTTCACAACCTATCCGGACCTGATTTACAAGGACCCATCAGAGATACCCCAGGACTACTATTCTGAGATAAAAACCCATACTACAAAACCCATAGCATTCTCTGAGATCGGCTGGCACAGCGCCGCAAGCCCTGCAGGCTGGGAAAGCAGCGATGCAGAGCAGGCGGAGTTCGTCACAACGTTCTTCGACCGCACGAAGGACCTGGATGAAGAATTCGCCATCTGGAGCTTCCTCTACGACCAGAATACAATCGAGCCGTTCAACACCATGGGCCTCTATGGCAGCGATGGGAGCGCCAAGGCGGCGTGGACCGAGTGGGTCAGCGGAGGCTGACCGATTATCTTTTTTTACTGATTATTTCGCGTCCGCATCCTTGCAGCAGCGGAATCCAATCGAGTAATCCCTCTGCTCTTGGAAGTGGACCGTGGTCATATAGCTGCAGCCGGAGCCGTTTTCGTTGGCTGTGCTGAAGAAACCACCCATGAAGATGCCGTTTCCCGGGACCGATTTGAATGGGTTATTCGCCGCCGGGCCGAGACGGGGGCGGCTGGCGGCAATCTTCTCGTCGACCAAATCGCTCACCCATTCGTGGAGGTTGCCGACCTGGTCGTAGGTGCCATAGGTGCTTACGCATCCCGTGTATTGGCCTGTTTTTGCAAGATAGCCCTTCACCATGTTGAGGAGCGGGTCGTTCATCCCATCGCCCCATGCTCTCGGATTCGAGCCGTGGAGCTCCGAGAGGATGTGGGGCTTTCGCGTGTTGCACATTCCGGGAACCTCCCTGTCGCCATAGGGGTAGATGAAGGTATGCACGCCAGAGCACGAACGAATCCATTCGCGGATTGTGCAGAGGCGCTTTCCGGCGTTCCAGCAGGCGTTTTCCGCAATTTTCCGGTTGACTGAGGATTGCGGCAGGACTCCAGGCAGCGATTTCGCTATGAAGCGGCCAAGAGGAGGCGGGGATACCGAGGAAGGGTGGACCGTCTCCACCCCGCCCCTGATTTCTACGAGATGGGCTTCGAAGCGGTCTATGCAGTAATCCCGCGGCTCGTTGAAGACGCGCACCATCCAGTCCGGGCAGCCGATGACAAATCCAGTGGTATACGCGGAATCCGCACGCTGCGGAGGCTTTATCGGGCCCTCCGACATCTCGGACTCGGGTCCTGATGGATGTCTCTTCATACTGTCGTCGCAGGAAACCATCAGGCCTGCGGCTAATACTGGCATCAAGACGAACGATATCTTGCGCATGCTGGCAGTTTTGCTGAGGCGGTGTCTTTGCATGGTGGATATAATATGAGAAGAAGTGTTTAAAAATGATTAAGCAGGCAGGATAGGGCTGGATGCCAGAAACGCTTTTTAACCTGCCCTGAGATTAAGGCCCGGTCGTAATAAATGGTTTTCATCTCACGCCTTAAGCTGAGGAATTTCAAGTCCTTCAAGGCGGCCGATATCAAGCTACCTAAGACGTTCATATGCTTTGCTGGCCCTAACGGCAGCGCAAGTCCAACCTTTGCGACGCCATCCGCTTCGCCATGGGTGAAACCAGCCTCCGCTCACTCCGTGCCAAGAAGGTCCGTGACCTGATATACAGCGGCTCGAAAAGCGCGGAAGTCAGCCTTGTTTTCGAGGACGACGGCGGCGGGACCGGCTACGAGATAAAGCGGGCCATCCGCGAGGACGGCAAGATACGCTACCGCCTAAACGGCAAGCGCACCACCCGAAGCACCATCCATGAGACGCTCAGGAGGCACAACCTCGACGATAGCGGCAGGAACACGATAGCCCAGGGCGAGGTGCAGCGCGTCATAAGCATGAACGGCAAGGAGAGGCGTACTATTATCGACAGCGTCGCAGGGATTGCGGATTTCGAGGCCAAGAAGAAGGAGGCGCTCTCCGAATTGAAGACCGTCGAGGACAGGATACGGGAAGCCCGGGTCATCCTCGGGGAGAGGAAGGTTTTCCTTGACGAGCTTGGGCGGGAGAAGGATATCGCGCTGAAATACATCGAATCGAAAAAAACGCTCACGAACGCGAAGGCACGCTCCTCAAAACAGAGGTGGACAAGCTCGAGAAGGATTTGGCCGATGCGCAGAAGAACGAGGACAGGCTCCTCAAAGCCAAATCAGAGAAGGACGCCGACATGGCGAAGGTCGATGCGGATATCTCGCAGGTCGATTCGAAGAGGGCCAAGATCAGCCAGGAGATTCAGGCGAAGCAGAAGACGAACGCACTCATCCGCAGGCTCGAGGAGCTCAAGGCCTCGATAGGCTCGAAGAAGCAGCTTATCGAGGACAAGCAGGCGGCGCTCAAAAATGCCCAGAACGAGGGGGAGGCGGCCCTTGCGGAATTGGCAGGGGAGAACGACGCTATTTCCGCCCTTGAGAAGGAGGTGGGCTTCCTCCGCTCGGAATTCGCAAAGGCCGATTTGGCGCTAATTGCGGCGGGCGGCGAGCTCGAGGACGAGATGCTGTCCGGCGTAAAGAAGGAGCTTTCCGAGCGGGAAAACGAATTGCAGACGGTTCGCGAGCGGCTCGTCCTATTATCATCAGAAATCGAGGCCAAGAGCCAGCTGATTGCTGCAAAGAAGGAGGAGGAGCTCAGCATTGCGTTGAAGGCACCGCAGGACGAGGAGCCCCAGGAGGACGCGCTTTCCATGAAGCGCGAAACCGAGCGGCTTTCGCACGAAATAGACAAATCTTTCGGGAGGACCAAGGATATAAACGCGCAGATGGGCGAGCTCGATAAGCAGATGCTCGAGCTGAAGGAGAAGGCGTCCATTTTCAAGATAAGGGCATCCCCGCAGCTTGCGAACCCTGCGCTCAGCTTCATCAGCGAGCTCGTGAAGGAGAAGGGCGGCGGAATCTACGGCACGGTCGCCGACCTCATATCGTTCGAAGCCGAGGATGGCGCCGCCGTTGAAGCGGCAGGAGGCTCCAGGCTGCTTTACGTTGTCGTCGATTGCGTCGACACGGCGACTGCGACCATAGATAAGCTCAAGAAGGCCAAAGCGGGAAGGGCGACATTCATTCCGCTGGATTCCATTCGCACCCCGCAGCCTGCGAAGGCCGGGGGATTCAGGTCCGTACTGGAAACAGTCAGCTTCAAGGAGGAGGTCAGGCGGGCGGTGGAGTACGTGTTCGCCGACACGCTCCTTGTGGATACGGTTTCCGACGCGAAAAAGCTCGGCGTCGGCAGCGGCAGGATGGTCACCCGTGAGGGGGAGATATTCGAGCGCTCGGGCATCGTCAGCGGCGGACGCTCCCAGACCGGCGTGCTAGGGACGAATGCGCTGAGGAAAATCGAGAACGAGCTTAACGAAGTGAAGGCGACCAAGGACGCCCTCATGCAGGAATTGTATTCCATCCGGGAGGATGAGTCCCGCCTCCGCTCGGAAAAGGCGCAAATCGAGATACGCATCAAGACATTCGAGATGCAGCGGCGCATCGGCGACGAGCGGAGGAAGGAGCACGAGCAGATATTGCGCCGCAAGGAGCAGCTTGCCAAGGAAGTCACGGCACTCGAATCATCGGTCGTTGAAAGGGCCGCCGAGAAGGAGAGGCTGACCGGCCTTCTTGGGGGGAAAGAGCGCGAAGCCGAGCACACGCGCAGGAAATTCGAGGCGGCCGAGGCCGAGTTTCGCAAGCAGAGCCAGGTGAGCAGCAAGCGGAGGGCTGATTTGAGCGCCGATGCTTCGAGTCTGAAGGCGAAAATCGAGGGACGCCAGAGCGAGATATCGCTCAGAAAGAAAAGCGCTGCGGCAAAGGAGGAGCGCCTTGAGCGTCTGGCGCAGGACGAAAAGGAATCCCATAAGAGGGTAACCGAGGTCAGAAAGCAGATTGCCGACGAGGAGAAGGAGCTTGCGCAGACAGAGGATAGGATAAGCTCGGCAAGCAAGGAGATTGAGAAGCTTTTCGAGCAGATGAAATCCTACGAGGACGAGTTCCAGGAGCTTGGAAGGAAGCGCGGACAGGCGCGCCTCGAGCTCGAGAAAATTGGAAAGGACATGAACATGTTTGGCATCAAGAAAGCGACCGCGCAGACGAGGCTCGAGGATGTGCGGGCGGAATTCGTATCATATTCGGAGGCGCAGTTCTTGGACTTCGGGAAAGACGAGCTCCTGCGCATGATTGGTGAATCCGAGCGGGCCCTTGCCGGCCTCGGGAACGTGAACATGGCCGCAATAGAGATGTTCGACAGGAGGAAGGCCGAGATAGACGAGGTCGAGGGGAAAATCGGCAAGCTCGACACCGAGCGGGAGGCCATCCTTTCGATGATAAGCGAGATAGACGAGCACAAGAAGGATGCGTTCTTCGAGACGTACAACTCGGTCAGCGAGAATTTCAGCAAGCTGTTCAAGCACATCAATGTGGGGCAGGGGCACCTGCACCTGAGCGACCCGGCCAACCCCTTCGAATCTGGCTTATTCATCAAGCTGCGCAGGAACAACCAGGAGCATTCGCTCGATGCGCTCTCCGGCGGCGAGAAGACGCTTGTCGCACTCATGTTCATTTTCGCGCTGCAATTGTTCAAGCCGGCGCCGTTCTACATCCTCGACGAAGTGGATGCGGCGCTCGACAAGCCGAACTCCAAGAACCTTGCAGACCTCGTGTGCAATCTCGGCGCGGACAGCCAGTTCATCATAGTCACGCACAATGACACGGTCATGTCCAATTCGGACTCCGTGATCGGCGTAACGAAGGCCGACGGCGGATCAAAGCTCGTCGGAATAAAGCTCAAGCAGGCTATAGCCCAGCAGACTTAGCGGAGATGATTTGTTATGAAAATGCCAAAACGCGCGTTATTCGTCGGAAGGTTCCAGCCCTTCCATCACGGCCACTTTTACGCAATAAAGAAGCTTTTGAAGAAGTTCAAGGAGGTCGTCGTGGTGATTGGCAGCTCCGAGGACTCGTTCAGCCCGGAAAACCCGTTCACATGCGGCGAGCGGCTCGAGATGATAAGGGTATGCTTCAACAAATCCGACCTCTCAAGGCTGATTTTCGTGCCCGTGCCTGACGTCAACGACAACCGGGTGTGGGTCGACCACGTGTTCATGCACATCCCGACCATCGACGCCGTGTACTCGAACAACCAGCTGGTCAAGATGCTTTTCTCCAAGCACGGCATACTTGTGAGCACCATCGATTTCTTCGACCGGGGCCCTAAGGAGGGCTCGCATGTGCGGAGGCTCATGGCAGACGGCGACCGCTCCTGGACCAAGCATGTGCCCAAGAATGCGGTCGAATACCTTGATGCCGTGGAAGCCGAGCAGAGAATAAAGAAGATAGTCAGGATGGGAGCGAGACACGTTTGATGCTCAGTATCTTGTCACCTAGGGCAAGGGCGCTGATGTTCAGCTGCACAGTGCTATTTATGTCATAGTGGGTAGCGCCTTCAACGACTATCTGGTCCGGGCCGAAATCATATGAGGAATTTATCGGTGAAAGCGTGTAGCGGTAGGTGACCGAGCCGGTGAAGTTCAGCTCCGGCGTCTCGTTTGTCGTAATCGTGAGGATGGAATCGGGCAGGGTGAACGGCGTGTCGGCGAAATTCGTCTGGAGCTCGGTGACATTAGAGAACGTCTGCTCTACCTGGGCGCTACCAGCGTCGATATAGACGATGTACGGGAACTGTTTCTTTGTCATTATTTGGCTGACGGTAAGCGGCGTATTGAAAACGATGGAATCGACTTTCTTGTAAACTGCGTCGCTCCCATATCTGCTAAGGTCACCGATGGAATTGCGTTCCCCCCAGGGAATTGTGTACCTGTAGACCGCGCCATCAAGCGACTCGACCCGCGTATCGAGGAGGAGATCTATCTGCTCGAGAACGATGCTGGCCGATGAATAGTCGATAAGCACTCCGTCCCGGAGCACCGCAATCATCGAAACAGTCACTTGGCTATCGGCATCGAGCATGGGCTCGGTGACGACCCTGACCACCCCCGCAGGCACGGTCGCATTCTGCTCCCCGGCGGCTGTATCGACCTTTATCTGCTGGTTGACTGCGACATTGGCTATCGAGTACCCGGTGACGTTCATGCCTCTAAGCCATGAGGCCAACGGGAAGACGTCGTCGCGCGTCTGAATCTGGATCATGTAGGCGTTCTGCTGCTGCTGGATGTTGAGCACACTTTCATTGAGGCGGATTTTGTCTATCACGGACTGGTTCGTGTCTATTGGGATGAACATTATCGGGTCATATGTGCGGATTGTGCCGTTGAATATCGCTGTCCCTGTCACGTTCTTTCCGGTAGGCAGTCCGGAGGAGGATGGTTTCGATAACCCGCTTCCCCACTGGAACGGCTCCAGCAGGAACATGAGTATGGCTATGACTGCGATTCCGGCTATTATGTACTTCTTGTCTATCTTGACCATGAAAAGGCATCTCCAATGATGATGAATGAGCAGCAGGTAAATGGCGCATAAAACTTAAAAAGCAGGAAGTCGGTTTCATTATCATGTGCGAGCTTTGCCAGAAGGCGAAAGAGAACCAGAGATACAACGAGTTCATCAGCAGGATGCTCGACGAGGACAAGGCGAGGCTGGAGTACTCGAAGGTGATGGCTGGGAGCATCTCCTTAATAGGCAAGAGCCTCTTCAGCTCGATGAACTGGCCGGTGAAGCTTGTTTATCCGATGTTTGAAGCGCGCACTGCCTACGCCGTCCCGAACAACTATTTCCAGAACATAAACGTGGATGGGGAGCGCCTCGGGAACGGCTTTGCACACGGCGCCATGC
Organism: Microcaldota archaeon; assembly: GCA_043800955.1. Classification (GTDB taxonomy): domain Archaea; phylum Micrarchaeota; class Micrarchaeia; order Anstonellales; family Bilamarchaeaceae; genus Bilamarchaeum. The sequence goes on along the minus strand of JAZDMN010000017.1, from coordinate 23,186 downwards.
GCTCGTTTTTCTTCGCGGGAGGGAAGCTCGTGGTCTTTTCAAAGGCCGTCAATTTCCATGACGCGAAGGAATTCTTCACCTCCTTCATGCTGCTCCACCTCGAAAAGGGGGAGTATGTGGCCAAGGAAGGCGCAGGGGAGATAAGGATAACCGCGGATGTCGAGAAACCAATGATAAACCTTGTCAGCGGGAAGGTCGAGAAGAAGAGAATTTCATTCACATTCATCCACCAGTCCGTGCTTGGGCGGATAGTATCAAAGGAGCAGGCTGCGACATCGGCGAGGTTCAAGAACGTCTACGACAGGTACGGCGGCGCGCAGATGAAATCCTCATCGATGGACATGGAAGGGTATGCCATCACCGTGCCGCATTTTTCTCCACACCCATATATGCTGCAGCTGCATAAGGATTTCGGGTTCGAGACGAACAAGGACTTCCAGCTGAAAGTGGCTGATTTCATCAAAGAGCACCTTGGATGAGAAGTTATGCCAAGTGCAGACACAGTATTTCGCTTCCTTCAGTGTTTTGCAAGCTTTCCCTTCCTGCTATTGAATATCGGGATGAAAAGCAGGAGCGCGGCGCCCTGGAGAAGGAGCGCAAGGCGGATGTCGGCATATGCGAGCGCCGCATAGCCCACCAGTACTCCGGCGAGGCGGCCGAGGTTGAGCATGAACTCCCGGCCGACCATCGTGTCCGTGAGAGACTTGGAGTTGTCAACCGCAAGGGCGAGGGGGAGGGGGAAGAAGATGCGGCTGAAGAAGCTTACAAGCCCGAAACCTGCGAAGAAAAGGACCAAATCCGGGGCCTGGCTTGTGAGGATTGTCGCAATGCTGAAGCAGGCCACGACCGGGAGCAGGAATGAGCCCCGCCTTTGGACCTGGTCGGAAAGCCGGGCGGTGAACATCATGGCAAGCACTGCGAATATGGTGACCAGGGATGTGATAATGCCGAACTCCAGGGGGCGTTCCACATACGTCAGCAGCATCACGGGAAGGCTGACTCCAACGATTATCGCGGCGCTGAAGCCTTCCAGGAAAACCATCGATTTAAGCCCGCGGATGGACTTGATGCATAATATGAAATCATAGCGGTATTCCTTGCTTTCAATAAGGAATGCGGCCGCGATGAATGTCAGGACGAAAAAGGCCATCGAGACGAGGTAGAGGGCCTGGAAGCTGATAGCCGTGGCAAGCAGGCCCGCCACCGCTGGCACCACGAGGGAGAGCAAGGGGCCTACCGAATAATAGATTGCGCCCAGCGTGGCATGGTTCTCCTTCCGGAACTCGTAGAACATGATGTTGAACGGCACCCAGAAAAGCAGGTGCGTCATACCCACAAGCAGCCGGAAAACAAAGGCGGCCCAGGGGGCAGGGAACAGGAAAAGTACGGTCACAGAGCAGAACGCGATTGCAACGCCGCCCAGCATGAACACCCTCGAATTGAAGCCGCGGAAAAGCGGGATCATGGCAAGCCCTGCCACGAACCAGAAGCCTTCTGCGAGGTAAATCTGAGGGATTGACATGCCCATGTTGTAGAAATAGACCTCGAAAAGCGAGGCACCCAGCATCCAGCTCAGCGACCAGAGCGCATAGACGAGCATCAGCCTGAGGAACGGATTGTCGAATGTGGCCATGGGCATGTGCTCCGTCATTGATGAGCTACTTTTTGGCGAAAAAAGCGTAGCCTAGCAGCTTGTAGGCGAGCTTGGCTGCGAAGAATTCTGATTGCACTGACCCTGGGATTGGGAGAAGCTCGACGACATCGAAGCCGAGGATTTTCTTCTTCTCCGCCACCAGACGCAGAAGCCGCAACACCTGCGCCCATTTTAAGCCCCCTGGCTCTGGAGTCCCAACACCTGGACAGTCCGATGGGTCGAAGCCGTCCAGGTCGATGCTGACATATACGGCGTCGCTCAATTGTGAAAGCACTTTTTTCTCGTCGAATTCCGCGCCCCAGTGGATATATTCTTCGAGCTTCGCCTTCCGAATATAATCGAGCTCGTCGCGGCAAACGCTGCGGATGCCCACCTGGGACGCGACATCCACATGCTCACGGATGCGCCGCATGGCGCAGGCGTGGTTGAACTTCGTGCCTTCGTATTCGTCGCGCAAATCGGCATGAGCATCTATCTGAAGGACAGAAAGCTCCTTGTGCCTTTTAGCAAGCGAAGCCACGAGGCCGACGCTGACCGAGTGCTCTCCGCCGAACAGGATGGGGAACTTCCCTTTTTTTATGACGCCGTCTGCCATCTCCTCGACTCGCTTCAGCGTCAGCTCCGCTGAGCCCATGTCAGGCTCCATCTCCGGAAGCGTATGGATGCCGAGCTTCTCCGCGACGTCCATATCGAGCTCGCGGTCGTAGAATTCGACCTGCCTGCTCGCGGTGATTATCGCGTGCGGACCGTACCGTGTCCCGGCCATGAATGAGGTCGTCCCATCGTATGGGACAGGCAATACTGCAACCCTGCTCTCTTCCATTGGGCACTGGTAGCCCATGAACGCGTAAGGCGCCCTGATGTGTGTGAAAGCCATGTCAGTCACTTTGTCCTGTCAGCTTTTTTAGCCTATCCAGCGACGCTTGCGGGGTTTCTATCGTATTGAGGAGATGCACCGGGGCGCGCGAGAGGAATTCCCTGAAGAATTCCGTGCGCTGGGCAAGCCTCGCCTTGCTCCGGATAAGCTGGTGCGGATTGCAGAAATCGTTCTTCAGAAGGAACTTAAGCGCCTCTTTCGGCTCCAGCTTCTGTATCGGCGGGAGCGCCTTGTCCCGAGTCAGGAGAACGGTCTGCGCAAGCTCGGACTCGGAACGTATCCGGTCTCCGCCAAGAAGGCGCTTCACGTCTATTACAGCGCGCTCGTTCTCATCTTTTTTCACGCCATCGAGCTTCGCCTTGTATTGGCTCCAGCTCGTCCCCAGATCGCCGCGAACGTACGAGTTTTTTTCCGAGGAATAGACGAGCGTGTCGGATTCTGCCAGGCGGACGAAGAACCAGTCGTCAGTCACGAAATTGAAATGCTTATCCAGCAGGAGCCCGTATGTCAGCGTCGTCTTCCCGCTTCCTGAGGGCCCGATGATGGCCGTGCCGCTTCCCTTGTGGTCTATGAACGAGCCGTGGACCGAGTAGCGGCGATGCTCGGAAGTGAAGTCCTCCATGAAATCAGCGACAAGTGCAAGCGCGATGCTCTTCACCCAGCCGTAGTAGCCGCACCCCTCGATGATGACCGTTTTTGATAGCGGCTCGTAGCGGACCCGGAGTTTTTTTCCTTTTACCGCGAACAGCCTTGCATGCGGACGTATCCAGTCCGGCATCAGGTCGAAATTGTCCTCCCACATGTCCTTGAATTCGTGGCTGTCGGTGAAGAATTTCACGCAGGTGCCGTGGATGACCGCCTTGCGCTCGTGGAGGTTGGAGGAGTAGAGCTGGTCCATGAGCTCATTCTTTTTCTTCTGGCTGATGATTTCGACTTCGTAGTTCATGCAGGTGAATCGGAGCTGGCGGTTATAAATTTTCGCGCTGATGTCTGTTTATGGGTGGGATGCGATTCCGTGAGCCTACGAGCCGAGCCGGACGGAAGGCGCCAAAGACAGACCCGCTCCTAGATATCTTTTCAGTTCGCCCGCAAGAAGTCTCGGAAGCGCGCCTTTTCGAAGTCGTGAACGCATTCAGCAGCGAGAAACGTAAGCACCGCGAACTGCTCAAGAAAGCGCAGGATGCAATTTCCGAGATATACCAACGATTTTCCCCGGCCCAGCGCGTGAACTTCTTCGCCATGCTGTATGACAGGTTCGCCGAGAACTACGACTCGCACATGGGCATCGAGACGCGCCATTATGAAGCCATCAGGCGCACGCTCATGTTCGCCCTGCCGCATCTTCGTGCGCCAATCCTGGACTTGACCGCAGGCACAGGCGAGCCACTGATGTATGCGCTCGAATTCATGGAAGCGGGCCGTAGCCTTCAGGGTGGGCCTTTCGGCAGGTTCACGCCACCTACGCACCTGTATTCGCTGGATTTGGAGTATCCCGCCTTCGCCAACGAGATTTCCCCGAAGATGCTTGATAGGGCGAGGGTGAAGCTCGCGGGAAGGGATATCGGCTTCCTGTCAGGAAATGCCTACGAGCTTCCCCAGGAGTTTAGGGGAAAGTTCAGCACGGTTTTATGCGCGCAGACATTCCATCTGATTTCGGATGATGACAAAACAAAACTCGTCCGCTCGATTCGCGACGCGCTCGCGCCGGGTGGCGTGGCGGTGGTCCTTGAAGAGGACCCGTTTCGCATAACACAGACGGAGTACATCGAGCCGCTGAGCCTTTTCCTGAGGGCGATTGTAAGGCCAGTCAAGCCAGATATACTAGTCGGACGATTTGAAGTCGGGGGATTCTTGAAGATAGATGAAACCGCATCAGCCGCAATAGATTCCGAGCACGTGATGCGCCTGCATCTTTTTTCCAGGGAATGATGGCTATCCACAAGCACGACTCGCTCAAATGTGGATAATGCACTAAATTTCCACATCAGATACTTATTTGCCCTATAATTCGTCTAATTGTGATTGGATGGTCCGCACAACAAAGATAGCTTGCGTTCTCTTGGCGCTCTTTTTTTTCCAGGGGAACGTGAATGCGATGCCAACGGAATATTACGACGAAGACGAATTAGGGGATGTGACGCTGGTTGTTTATGACGCTTCTGGAACACCGGCATCAGGCGTCCAGGTCTATAGGACGGACACCGAATGGGAATTCGAGGGGATGGAAGAGACGGATGCGAACGGGCGCATCGTGCTTCACGGCTTGCACGCATCGGAAAACCACGGCTACCAGTTCTACACTTTTCTTGACGGCTATTACGTGCAAAGCGGGGTGGAAGGCATCGAGCCCGGGGGGAATACCATCGTCGAATTAAGGCCAAACACGGTGAATAGGCAGAACATCACGATAGAGATGATTGGCGAGTGCACATTCCCTTGCAGCGACAGGCTAGATTTTTTCGTAAACATTGAAAACTGCGGCCAGCATGACGCAAGCTACGTTGAGATATTGGCATACGACAGGAACGGAGAGCTGATATCCGGACTTTGCGATGAACGCGGGGGCTACGGATTCAACTATTCGGATTATGGCGATTGGTTTCCCTGGCTCGGACACGGCTATGATTTAGGAGGGTTGTCGGATTCACAAAAAGACTGGCTTGAAGAGCGCACTGGAGAACTCTGCATCGGAGACCTCAAGGACGTAGGAGAGATTTGCCAGTATCCCGCGTATGACAACCCCATGGAGCGGCGGGCCAGGGATGGATATAAGCCGCTATGCCCAAACGGAGGGCAGCACAGCTCCATCCAAAACAAAATCCGGTATCTCCGCAGTATCAATTTGCCAAATAATACGGAGAGGGTGACGATTCGTGCAGTCGGGATAGACAGCGACGGAAACTATAGGATGGTCGACAAAACGCTTGAGCGGGGGATGCTTGTGAAAAAGCAGGAATGGCCTTGCGGCGTCTGCATAATCGCTTCCGGGATAATAATTACGATAGCCGGATTAAGCATATTGTCCGGCTCGGTTTCAATCCTGGCATTGAGCAAGGCAAATTCCTGAGGGATTCGCTCCTTGGGCAGTACCGGAGAAAGGTGTTCGCCCTCAGCGGCTGGGCCTCTGGATAGGACCGAACTCGAGCTCCTCCTTCAGCGGATTATACTCGTGGGGCTGTTTGTAGTAGTCCACGATAAGATGGGTGGTCGTCTTCGCGACGACCTTCGTCGCCTGTATCCGCCTCATCAACTCGGCAAGGTGCCTCTCGTCCCTCACGCGCGCGATCACCAACACATCGTGCTCGCCGCTTATCAGGATGAACGACACGATTTCCGGGAACTTGGCCGCGGGACGGAGCGCCTCCTCCCAGGGCTTTTCCATGTTCACCCTCAGGAACATCAGGACCTGCATCATCTTGTCCACTTTCGGGAAATCCACGACTGCCTGGTATTTCTGGATGACCCCGGACTTCTCAAGCTTTTTCAGCCTCTGCAGCAGAGTGTTCGGATGAATCCGCAATTTCCGCGAGAGCTCCTTGGACATTATTTTCGAGTTCTCAACCAGCGCTGCAAGTATCTTCTTGTCTGTCAAATCTAGCTTCTCCATTCCCACACCTCTCGTAATACAATTGGCCAGAAAGCTATATATTTTTGTCGGAAAGTGTGTTTTATCACAAAAAACACGGAAAACAATGTTAAGGACGATAAACAGATTTGGATTTTATGTCGTGGGACAGTGAGCCTGATGTGCATAGTCGTTCGCACTCGAAAGCTGCCTTAGCATCACGGTAACCGCAACCGCAAGAATCGCAGACATACGCGGGAATCATCCCGACGTTCTTCACCCAGACCATCGCATAAGCGAGGCATAAACCATTTTAAATTCCATTCCGGCATTCAGAAAGCATGTTCTTCCACGAGCTCATCAAGCTCACCAGGTTCGAGCATGCGATCATGCTGGCATTCGCCGTCCTCATAGCGCAAACAGCCGTGCTGGGGGCAGTGCCCGGGATTTCGATTGTGCTTGTTTTATCGCTTCTTGTTCCGGTTCTAAGCGAGATGGGCTCGTTCGCCCTCAATGATTACCTGGATATGGAGACAGACCGGTTGAACAAAAAAACGGACAGGCCCCTCGTCAAGGGAACAATCAGCCCGGAATTCGCATTATATTTCTCAATCGCCTCGCTCGCGCTGTCCGTCGCCCTCGCATTCTTAATCAACTTTCCGGCATTCGCAATTGCGCTCGCGTTCAACGTCCTGGCGGTGATGTACAACTGGAAGCTCAAGGATCTCCCGCTTGTGGGCAATGCCTATATCGCCCTCACGATGGCCATCCCGTTCATCTTCGGCAACTTCGTTGTCGCGCCCGCGCTTGCACAAATCACGCTCATCCTCGCCCTTCTCGGATTCGTCGCCGGGCTCGCACGCGAGATAATCAAGTCCGCCCAGGATATGGAGGGGGACAGGAAGGCAAGGGGCTCGAGGACGCTCCCGATCATAATCGGCGAGAAGAAGGCAGTATGGGCGGCAGTCGCACTGTACATCCTTTTCATCGGGCTCTCAGTATTGCCATTCATCCAAGGCCTTCCCGCAGCGGCTATCCCAATCTCGCTAGTCGCAGCAGCTGACGCGATTATACTTATAATATGCTATAAGAGCCAACGGGGAGAATACCGATTCGCGAGGAACGCGAGCCTAGTCGCCTTCATGCTCGGAATGGTTGGGATTATGGCAGCGACGCTCGGATGAAAAAGGCATACACCTATCATTTTAAACCTTTTCCCCCGTTATCATATTGCTCTTTTATAGCATTAGCAGTTCCCCTCCGTCAGATGATGCGGGAGCGAGCCAAAAGGTGGCGAATATGAAGAAAACGAAGGACAACCAGGTGCTTCTATCCCTGATAGAGGGCCTGATGAAAAGCGAAAAACCGATTTGGAGGAAAGTCGCATACGAGCTTTCCAGACCCAGGAGACAGAAGGTAGAGGTCAACCTCAGCAAACTCGACGAGTTTGCGACTGATGAATCGACCGTGCTGGTTCCGGGCAAGGTGCTCGGGGCAGGAGCCATCAGCAAGAAGATGACTGTGGCGGCGTTCTCGTTCAGCGGGAAGGCAAGGCAGCTGATAAACGCAGCGGGAGGCAAGGCGGTCACGATAGACAGCCTCCAGAAGGCGAACCCCGATGGAAGGGGCGTCATGATACTGAAGTGATACTTATGCAGGTCATAGACGGCACGAACATGATTTTCGGAAGGCTTGCGAGCAGGATTGCCAAGAAGCTGATTACCGGCGAGGAGATACATCTCATCAATGCCGAAAAGCTCGTCGTAATGGGCAATCCGAAGGAGATTCAGCAGCGCTACCTCACAAAGAGGGGATTACGGAACAAGGGAACGCCGGAGCGGTCCCCGGTCTGGCCGAAGGTTCCGCACATGCTAGTCAAGAAGATGATAAGCGGCATGCTTCCGCACGAGAATTCGCGCGGAAAGGCGGCCCTCAGGAGGCTCAGGGTTTACACCGGCAATCCGAAGAAGCTCCAAAACGGCGCGGGCATCGAGGATGCGGGGTATGACGGCGTGTCGAAGCACACGACGATATACGATATTTGCAAGAGCATAGGTTACTCGGGTTGATATTATGGTCAAAGAATCTGAAGAAGACAAGAAAAAGAAGGCCAAGCCTAAGGCGAAGCCGAAAGAGGAGAGGAAGGAGGAGCCCAAGGCTGAGGTTCACAAAGAGGTAAGGCACGAAGCACACGCTCCGAAGGCCGAAGCGCCAAAGGCTGAGGCGGCACCGGCAGTCAAGACCGAGGCAGCAAAGCCGAAAAAGCGCAAGGGCGCCCCTAAGAAGCCCGAGACCAAGGTATTCGTGGCCAGGGGCAAGAGGAAGGAGAGCGTAGCGAGGGCCACTATCACACAGGGCAAGGGCGTAATCAGGATAAACAGCCAGAAGCTCGAGTCCCTCAACAATCCATACATACGGGACATCATAAGGGAACCGCTCAGGTACATCGGGCCCGAGGCCAACTCCGTCGACATATCCGTCAACGTGAACGGCGGGGGAGCGATGGGCCAGGCGCAGGCGGCCAGGACTGCAATCGCGAACGCTCTTTGGATGTATTTCGACCAGATGAACCTTCGGAAGAAGTTCGTCGAAATCGACCGCTCGCTGGTCATAGAGGATACCAGGCGTGTGGAGACCAAGAAATTCCGCGGCCCCAAAGCGAGGGCGAGGTTCCAGAAATCCTATCGTTGATTTTTTTCATTTTAACAATTTCCAATGGGTGATATGTTTGGAGTTTCCGGTAAGATGCTTCACGTGTGGTTCGGTCATAGGGCACCTTTACGAGCAGTACAAAGGCATGTCAAAGGACAAGAAGGCGGATGTCTGCCTCGATGAACTCGGCGTGGAGAGGTTCTGTTGCAGGAGGATGTTCGTGGCTCATGTGGATATAGTCCAGAATATCCTAAGATATCCTAGGGTTTGATTTCGTCAATTGTACATGAATTGAAACAACCCTTTTAAAATATTTTCATACATATTCATATGACAGGCGTATGGGTGGAGCGGTTAGCCTGTTTAAGTGATATCAATGAAATTGGAGGGTGGTGGAGCATTGGACGTGGCTCACAAGGGGGATGGAAAAGACTTGCTTAACAGGCGAAGCCCTGCAGGCAAGGAAGATCCTAAACGTTCCGACGGTTTTGCTTCGGCCCACCCTCAGGTAGAGCCGGCCGTCCTGCTTCCGACGCAGGTAATTCATGACGAACATACGAAACCGGTCAACGACCAGACCAGAATTACCGGCCCAAGCGAAGAACGTGAGTCTTGCGAGGGTAAGTGCCATCCGCCAGACGACAGGTACATCGGCGAGTGCTACCAGCGGATTCTCGGCATTGACAACAGTGGAACAAGAAGCGAAGTGATAGCCGGCATCAATGAGATACTTTCTGAGATGGCGAACACGGCCGAAACCGACAACTGCAGCTACGCATCCATGGTCTGCAGCCTGCTCATGCTTCATTGGACGCGTAAGGAAGGGGACAGTACAAGCTATGACAAGTTCATGCAAGAGCATGTCGAGGCCATCATCGTCCTCATAAAGGCGATGATGAAGAACAAGCAAATCGGCGCAAAGTTCAGGATTCTCGATGCGAGCTGCGGCACCGGCAAGGTCCTTGAGGCTGTGCTGGACGCAATGCCCAAGAAAGCGCTCAGAAGGCTCAGGATCGTGGCCAACGACGTCTCGGCCGCTGCGATAGAGGAAACCGAGAAAACGCTTGCGAAATACGGCAGCAAGCTCAAGGTGGAATACCGCAGGTACGACCTGACACAAGATCTTCCGGACGGAAGGTTCGACCTTATCATACTCTCACAGACCCTTGCGTTAATTTGCGACGAGAAGGCGCTTAGGGACAAACGGCTCGGCAGGGAGGTCCCTTACGAAAGCAGACATAACACTGCCAAGAGGAAGCTCCTCGAAGCGCTTTTCGCCAAGGTCAAGCCCGGCAAGGGCGAGTTCTGGCTTATCGACGAAGACCCGATGAGGCTATCTGAACTGCCCGAGGACTTCTACGGTATCGTGGAAGACACGCTATTTAGGGAGATTTTCACAGAATGCAACAAAAAGACGCTCGTGAACGAAGTCATGAAAATGATAAAGGAATCGAGGTTCAAGGCGCACGTGGAATGTTATATCGACCGCAAGCATATTATGTACCTGATTAACTCCACGTCGATCAGAAACCATGACATCAGCAGCGACCAGAGCTGCGGCTGCGATACGCCGCAGAGCATCGTCCCGGGGATGTTTGATGCAGCTGACGTACCTAATGAAGAGCAAGATGACGATAGATATATCAAAAAGATAACGTCGCGCATGCGGGTGCTCCACCCGGAGATTGCAGCCAGGCTCCAGTTGTTCGAGGGAGCAAACGGCACGATTTTCAAGCCAATCCAAGAAGGCGAGAAGATGCTCCCGATTAACAGGAATTTTTACGACACGTACATCGACCACAAACCGGGGTTCTGGAGAACGAACGGCCATTACAACCTCGTCATTATCGCAGGGCTTGCCCACCACCTCGGCCCGGAAGGATACCGCTGTCTTATCGATAAGCTCCACAAATCAAACAAGATAGGCCCGGGCTCGGCACTGTTGTTCATCGACACGTTCCCGGCCCCGCCCGGCAGCCCGGAACCGATGGGAAACAGCGACGCAAGGTCGCTCGTTTTCAGCGCGGACAACCATGTATTCTGCGGGTCGGTCAGGTACGGGGACAAATACGGATACCTTTACGTAGTGAAGGAACTCTGAACCTAAGGTATTTAGGGGATGGGAGGCTACGCGAAGTGCTAGATTACCAGTTTTATTGCTATCCTCCGCCCATTCAGATGGATTGTGCTGCGAGAGATACAAAGAAATTAATTGAGAAAAGAGAATAAGCGCTGAAATAGAAAAAGATATGCTATTCCCTTTCAGAGACAATCGAGGATAGCGGATTGAACTGGTAGCTCTCCTTATATGTCACGAGGACAAGGTAGCTTGTCGTCCTGAGGACCGCCTTTTCCGTCTGGATTGCCTTCAGCACACGGACTAAATCATCCCTGCTCTTTGCCTTCACGATTGCGATGCAGTCGGCTCCGCCAGTCACGGCATAGAGGGACTGGACTTCCGGCAATGATGCCACGTCTCCAAGGAGCTTCTCGTCCTCAAGCCCGCTTTTCTTGATTTTAATCATGACGACCGCATGCATGTCGTATCCGAGGGCCTTGTAGTCGATATCGGCGTGGTACTTCCTTACCACCTGGGACTTCTCAAGCCGCTTTATCCTCTGAAGGAGGGTGTTCGGATGCATGCGGAGCTTCTGGGCCAGCTCGCGCATCGGCCTCTTGCAGTCGTTGCGCAGCTCGCGCAGGATCATCAGGTCTACAGTATCTACTTTGTTCTTCATAACATACCACCCGCATTGTTATCCTGTAACAACAGCTCCGGTATTTAGCCTCTCTTTTTTGTATTTTGTTACAGGTTCCTATACCTATTTTATATAATTTCCCCTTTAAATATGTTAGCTTTTGACCCAAGCGATAGCCAGGATTCTGCTGCGCTTCCCCCTGATGCACCGAACCAGGCCGATGCGATGGAAGCGGACTGATAACAAGGAATAAAAAGATGTCTAAGTAACATACACCCGGTATACGGAGCCAGCCAACTGTCTTTGAAGCAATTTAGGCAGAAGGGGCAGTGGGATGGTTTTGTGTATTTTACGGGGTCGTGAGGTAACCTGGTATCCTGCAAGCTTGGGGTGCTTGTTATCTGAGCAAACTTTTTAGGAAAAAGTTTTATCAAAAACTTGCTCTAAAAAGTTTCAGAAGTTCAATTTTCCGGCTACAAATACCTGCGGCCGGGTTGAATACATCTCAGCGACCCCATTTTTCCCCTCGAGGGAAAATGGCGGGGTAAGTGGCAGCAGCCACGACGACCCCATTTTTCCCCATAAAGGCGGGGATAGGCCTGGATAAAGGCCGAACGAAAGCACAGGAGGATTGAGAGAATGACTGAAAACAAGACGGGCATGCCCGTGAAACAGGAAGTCTTTTTGGAAGCCGGCGTGCACATCGGCACGAAAATCCGCACGAGCGACATGAGGGAGTTCATCTTCAAAAGGCGCGACGACGGATTGTACATCCTCGATTTGCGCAAGAGCTCGGAAAAACTGATGCAGGCCGCGAGGGTGATAAGCAAGTTCCGCCCTGATGAGGTCACGGTGGTCGCATCGCGCGTCTATTCGAGCAACCCGGCGACAAGGTTCGCCGAGCTCACCGGTGTCGGCCTGATAAAGGGGAGATTCGTCCCGGGCACCATGACCAACTTGAACGTCAAGGGATTCGTAGAGCCGAAGCTGATCCTCGTCTGCGACCCCAAAGGCGAGCACGAAGCGCTTGTGGAGAGCGCGAAGAACGGCGTTCCGGTCATCGGCCTTTGCGACACCGACAACGATACCAAGTTCATCGACATCATCGTGCCTATCAACAACAAGGGCAAGCGCTCGCTCGCGCTCATATTCTTCATCCTCTCGCGTGAGGTGATGATTGCCCAGGGCAAGATAAAGGCCTACGACGAGTTCACCTACGACCTGAGCTATTTCGAGCAGCAGATATTAACCGAGGAGAAGGCAGTAGAGGGGGTTGAGAGCGCCGCAGAGGCGAAGCAGCCCGAATCGACGGAGCCTGCTCCTGAAGCGGCGCCCGAACCGACCCAAGCCAAGCCCCCCGAGGCGGCTGAAGCCAAGCCGGCCGAACCGGAGCAGCAGGAGAAGAAAGAGGAGCCTGCCCTGGAAAAGCCGAAGAAGCCGAAAAAGGACAAGGAGGGGTAATCCCCTTCCCGGATTATCCTTTCCGTATTCATTTGCCTTTTTTTCCTATATTCAGGCTAACTTGAGGACGTCTGATTGGCATCGTACGCGTTCCTGCAGGTTTCTTTCGCAAATTCCTCGCCAATCTGCTCGCAGAGCGATTTGTCATTATAGAGCTTGGCCGATTCCGTATAGCACTTGTTCTGCCAAACGAAGCTCGTGACGTACTGGCATTTGGTGTAATCGAGGTTTTCGCTCGAGTAGATGATAGCGCCCTCGTAGCAGGTGTTCCTTGAGGCTTGCGAATCAATCAGCTGGCATGCAGATGGGTCGCCGTATTTCTTGGCGTACTCGAACGAGCACTTGAACCGGTTCGTGGTCGCAAGCTCATCGATGTTCTGGCAGCCCGAGAGGTCCCCAGTCTGGAGCGAGTAGTTAGAGTAGCAGGCCCACCGCTCATTCAGTCCGAGCTGGTCGGCATCGCATACCGTGTAATTCCCGAGCGTTATTGCAAAAAAGGACAGGCAGTCGAGCATGTACATGGAATTGCTTGATATCTGGGTGCACGTCAGGTAGTCGCCCGAGTAGATGGCAAAGAGCATATAGCAGTAGTCCCTCGTGGCATCAGCCGGAAGAGAGCTGCATTTGTCGGAGTATTGGACCGCGGAGCGGCATGCGGTTGAAACAACATTGTCTGATATGAGCGAACAGGAATCGGAATCCTTTTTCTCCATGCTGTAATTGAGCAGGCATTGCGTATCCTTGGCGCATAACGATGGGTCGCCTGCGTTGAGGGCCTTGCACAGGTTTTTATCCGATGCATTGAAGCACGGGTCAACCGAGAGCATGCACTGGTCCTTGCCCTGGGCTAAAATGTCGCATAGGGAGATGTTCTTCTGGGCTACGGCGAACGATGTGACGCAGACCTGCAGCTTGTCCAGATTCTTTACTTCCTTGCAGGCATCTAGCGAAACTTCCGAGAGACGTTCGAAGCATGATTGGGATAGATTGCTCATGGAAATCGCTGCGCATGCGGATGCGTTCTGCTCGGACACCGCGAGGTCGAAAAGGCACTGGTCGTTGCACGTGGGTGTGATGGGCGTCTCATTGGTCGTGTTTGTCCCGTCGGGGGGTTGTGGCGTGGTGTTGATCGGAGGAATGGGCGTCACCTGCCCGCCGCCATTCTTTGTCAGTATGGAAATCAGCGCTGCGCCGATAATAACAATCAGTATGAGCAGGATACCGATTAGCACCACAGTATGCTTCCCGTCGTCCCTTTTGGAGTAATAGGATTTTTCTCTGGGCATGGGGATAAAAGGGAAGGGAAAGTTTAAAAACGAGCCATCGATACTATCGCAAAAAAGGTAATTGTGTGGTTCTGTCTGACAGAGGAGAAAATTCATGAATATAAATTTGCTCTTTCAAAGCAACACTCCGCCCTGCTCGTGCGGGGCGGAAAGAGTGGGAGGCGGGATGGAGCCCTTAGGTGTACCATCCTGTCTTTTCCTTCTCATTTTCTGAGATAACGTATCTGCCAGTGATTTCCGGTCATCGGTTTCCGGTTTCGGGCGGTGTGGGAAAACAGTTCATAACCATAAAAAGTTATAATTTATAATACCTTTCCGTCAATTACACGAGATATGGTGCTAGAGGAAAGGAGGAAAAGGCCGGAATTAAGGAGGGTTATTGATACCGCTGCATTGGGTCAGAGAAAAGCCCTGATATTCCTTAGCAGAGGGACAGAGCCGGACAGACTCGATGCTCTGGAGAAGCAAATACGCGAAACACCCATCACCCCGCTAATGTCTGTAAAAAAAGACCTCGACAAAGTCAGGAAAGGAACATGGGCAAGATTGAACCATGTCATACCAGGACAGATATTTTATGGAAATAGTTATGTAAAAGTAGAATGCCTTGAAGACCTGGCTAATGTCTCCAGGAGTGGTATGTTAAAACAAAAGAACATTGCAGTAAAGACGGTGGATGCCCTTGCAAAGGTGATGGCAAGAAAGGGGATTTACTTTAAGGGTGAAGGCCCGGGCTGAGCAGCGGGACAAATACCGAGCAGGAAGGGAACGACAGTCAAAGAAACCTTTAAAAATATCTCGGCTTAAATGAATTTTACCTTTTTCTAAAAGGTTGGTTTCTGCCACAAGTAGATGTGCAGATTTATTATTGGAGGTTATGAATATGGCGAAGAAAGAACACCTGAACCTAGTGTTTATTGGACATGTCGACTCTGGAAAGTCGACCACGGTCGGTAGGATCCTGTACGAAACCGGCGCGATATCCGAGCAGACGCTCAACAAGCTCAAAGACGAGGCGGCGAAGGTCGGCAAGGCCACATTCGAGTTCGCATTCGTCATGGACGCCCTGAAGGAGGAGAGGGAGCGCGGAGTCACGATAGACATTTCCCACAGGGAATTCGAGACGCCGAAGTACTACTGCACCATCATCGACGCGCCCGGCCACAGGGACTTCGTCAAGAACATGATTACGGGTGCGAGCCAGGCAGACGCCGCAGTCCTCCAGGTTTCGGTGAAAGACGGCATACAGCCCCAGACCAAGGAGCATGCGTTCCTTGCAAAGGTGCTCGGCATCGGCCAGATCGCAATCAACATGAACAAGATGGATGCGGTCGGCTACAAGAAGGAGGAATACGACAAGGTCAAAGTCGAGGTCGAGAAGCTCCTCAAAGGCATCGGCTACAAGATTGAGAACGTGCCGTTCGTTCCGTGCTCGGGCTACGTTGGCGACAACCTCAAGAACAAGTCAGCGAACATGCCCTGGTACACCGGCCCGACGCTACTCGAGGTCATTGATACGTTCAAGATACCGCCGAAGCCCCATGATAAGGCGCTCAGGCTCCCGGTCCAGGACGTCTTCACGATTACCGGCCACGGCACTGTGCCTGTTGGCAGGGTTGAGACTGGCAAGATGAAGCCCGGGGATAGCGTCATCGTCATGCCTTCGGGCGTGAAGGGCGAGGTCAAGAAAATCGAGATGCACCACCAGGAGCTCACCGAGGCGATTTCCGGCGACAACGTCGGGTTCAACCTCAAGGGTGTCGACAAGAAGGACATCAAGAGGGGTGACGTCATCGGTCCGTCCACAGCACCGCCAACAGTCGCTGAGGAGTTCACGGCCCAGATAGTCGTGCTCAACCACCCGACGGCCATATCAGTCGGCTACACGCCGGTGTTCCATATACACACCGCGCAGTTTGCAGGCCAGATAATCGAGCTTGTCGAGAAGAAGGACCCGAAGACCGGCCAGACGGCCCAGGCGAAACCGGACTTCATCAAGACCGGTGACGTCGCGATTGTCAAAATCAAGCCGCTGAAACCCGTGGTCATCGAGAAGTTCTCCGAGTACCCGCCGCTGGGCAGGTTCGCTCTCCGTGACATGGGCCAGACGGTGGCAGCAGGCGTCGTCTTGGATGTCAAGCCGAAGGTCATGTCGTAAACGGAACCGGGTTCCTTTTTATCTTCTTTTTTGAATTATTTTCTTTAAAATTATTTTATATTTTCCTCATTTTTCATTGTATCGTAAATTCTATCGAATTTCCGAATAGGACAAATTTTTGCAGATTTGTCCTTCATTTTCCAAAAGCATCCGGCCTGGCTTTTTTCCGACCATTAAGCTATATTTTTAAACACTTCTAGCAACATTAAATACGGGATAAACATGGTCAAAAGGCATAATATCATCCTTGTAGGCGCAGTGGTTGTGGGTCTGGCGGGAGCCGGATACCTTGGATGGGGCACGATGAGGTCAAGGCAGAATGAAGCCGAGCAGAGGGAGCATATGTCCAAGCTCGTTGCAACGTTCAAGGAAAGATGCCCGCCGGTAAAGAATGACCAGAGATGCTTCTTTGAACCGCAGGCTCTAGAGAATTCGGCCAGGCTTCATGCGGCAAGCGGCGAGAAGGTGGAGGCAGGCGTTATATATGCCAAGCTCGCCAACAGGCAGGAAGATGCAAGAAGAATCGCCGAAGAATGTGAGAAGGCCGGGGACGTGCGCGGAGCGAACAGGATAAGGGCGGAGCTTTCCATCAGGGCGAATGCCATAGAGGAGTATATTGAGCAGCAAGGCGCAGCCACCGCCATTGCCCAAGCGGCCCCCAAATCTTCAGGCAGCGCAGCGGTTCCCGTAGTTCAAGCGCCGAAACCTTCAGGAAATACAGCGCCTTCCGCAAGCCACTGATGGGCGAACGCACATCCGGGGGGAGCAATCTTAACCATTAAGCTATATTTTTAAACACTTCTAGCAACATTATATACGGGATAATCATGGTCAAAAGGCATAACATCTTACTCGCCGGAAGCATAGCACTAACCCTTGGAGCGGGAGCGTATCTCGGCTTGGGGTCTTACAAGGACCACAAGAGGCATGTGGCGCACGAGCAGAATGTCGCCACGATGGTCGAAAGGTTCAAGGGCTGCCCGGATAGATTCATCTCATACCACGAATGCTTCAGCAACGAGGACAGGAACAGGCTCAAAACCGAGGCAGAATCGGCAAGGGGCGAAGGCAGGTTCGAGGAGGCGGCGCTGAAATTCAACATGATTGGCATGGATAACGACGCCTCGGAGATGGCCGGCAGGTGCCCTGATTCTGTAAGGAGGAGGCTCATGGAGCGGTTCTCCATCCGCAGGGACGCGGTTGCGAGGGCGTTTCGGCTAGATAGAGAGGGCAAGTTCGGCGTCGTTCCAATGAATGCCCCGGCAAGAATCCCATCACCACCCCCGTCACAAAGCGCGCCACTAGCGCCCGGTTCAAGTTCAGCAGTTGTCCCCGATGGCGGAGCGGCAGTGGCGCCAAGCGGGAGCATACCCGCGCCTTCAGCAGATGCGACTGCGACAGTTCCTTCGGCGCCAGGAAGCGCCGTTGCTGCACCGGCGGATGCAAGCGTCCAGTTCTATACCACGCGCACAAACCCCTTCGAGCTCGATTCGGCCCTGCAGGGGATTGCATCTGCAATCAATTCCGGAGACGCCAGGGCGAAGGCGAACGCGCTTTTCGACAGGCTTCACCGTGGTGGCAGCTCAGGCGTGGTCGTGATGGATATGGCCGGTAGAGCGCCTAGGACAGCGGCAGAGGCCCTGGCAAGCGGCGGCGACTGCACTGATTTGGCCAACATAGTCATTGCGTTATTCCGCGAGCTGAGAATCCCCGGCGGGGCGTATGTCCTGCATTTCAACAGCGCGCCCGAGAACGTCGACCACATGGTCCCGTACGTGCAAATCGGAAGGAGGCGCATTATTGTCGACCTCCAGACATCGAGGCTTGGTGACACGGCGCAGGGCGAATATACCGAGTTGCACAGGCTTTCATTAGACCAGGCGTCTTTCATGTACCACCGCGAGCAGGGCGATTACTACCGCGACCGCGGGCAGAGCGCAGAGGCGCTTGCGGCATACCGGAGGGCGGCCGAACTGTTCAACAGAGACGGCTACACGTACCAGAACATCGGCATCCTGCTCGAGCGACGCGGAGACATGAGGGGCGCCGCCCAGGTCTTCAGGAGGGCGGCCGAACTCGACTCGAGATATAGGAGCGACCGGACGCGCGGCACCTACAACCACGAGCTCCAGGCCGCACAGGAAGCCTTCGGAAGGCAGGACTGGCAGGGATGCGTCACGCACTTCAGGAACGCGCTCGCTTCGGGCGAGGCGCTCAGCCAGGCGGACAGGCAGACGCTCGAAAGGAACGCCGCAGCCTGCCAGGCCAACACAGCCGCCTCGGGAGCCCGCAAGTAACACTCGTTTTTATTCCTTTTGCGGCTAAGCTCTCTCATGATTACCAACATAGGCACTATTTTCCATCAGAAACTGGAGGGCAAGGATGTCGCCCTCAGAGGATGGGTTCATAGGCATCGCGTCAGCGGGAACATGGCGTTCATAGTGATGAGGGACCCGACAGGCATCATCCAGATAACGGTCAAGAAGGATAAGGTCAGCGACAAGGACTGGAAAGACGCCAACAACGCATATGTCGAGAGCTCATTCACAATGACGGGCAAAGTGAAGAAGGACGACCGGGCCCCCGGCGGATATGAGATAGAGGCGACCGGGTACACATTGATTTCGCAGGGGGAACCATTCCCCATATCCAAAGACCTCTCGGACGAATTCCTGCTGGATATCCGGCACCTCTGGATGCGCTCGCAGAAGATGACGAACATCATGAAGGCGCGCCATCACATAGTGAACTATCTCCGCGAATTCTTCGAGACAGAGGGGTTCTATGAGCTCGCCCCGCCGATTATCACGCGCTCCGGCTGCGAAGGGGGCTCGACCCTCTTCGAGATGGACTATTTCGGTGAGAAGGCATATCTCACCCAGAGCTCGCAGATGTATGCCGAGGTGTTCGTCTTCGGCCTCGGCAAGGTGTATGTCCTCGCCCCGTCTTTCCGGGCAGAGAAATCCAGGACCATACGCCACCTCGCAGAATACTGGCACCTCGAACCCGAGATGGCATTCTACGACTACAAGATGAACATGGACCTCCAAGAATCGATGGTGAAATACGTCGTAGGCAAGATGGTCATTAATCACTCTGAACTCCTCAAAGCGTGCGGACGGGAGCCCGAGGACCTCCGCGCCACGATAGAGAAGCCGTTCGAGAGGATGGATTACGAGGTCGCTGTCGAAGAGGTGAACGCGCTTGGCGGCAAGATGGAATGGGGACATGATTTCGGCGCCGACGAGGAGGCGCTCCTCACCAAAGGCGCCCCGGCGCCCATGTTCGTCACGCGCTTCCCAAAAGAGATAAAGGCGTTCTACATGAAGGAGGACCCGAACAAGCCCGACGTGGTCCTAAACAACGACCTGCTCGCCCCAGCCGGCCATGGGGAGATTATCGGGGGAAGCGAGAGGATTTGGCACTACGATGAGCTGATAGCACGGATGAAGGAGCAGAACCTGAAAATCGAGGACTACCAGTGGTATGTGGATCTTCGCAGGTTCGGAAGCGTGCCGCACTCAGGCTTCGGCTTGGGCATCGAGAGGTTCGTGAAATGGACATTGAACCTCGACCACATCCGCGACGCGATACCATTCCCGCGGACGATAAACCGCTGTTATCCATAGCGGGAATACTTGAACGGATTGCCGTTCAGGGACATTTCCGCGCACGATTAACAGGTGTCATCCGTGATCGAGCAGGGCTTATTGTTGACCCCGGGCGTTCGGAGTTTGCCTGACTTCTGACGCATTTATAAAAAGTGTCCCACATATAAAAAAATATACAGCAGTGGGAGGGGTGGGGAAATGAATAGGTTGAGAAACGGGGGAAAAATTCCGACACCTGCCGGGAAAACGTCGGCGCTGGCATTATCAGGACTGCTTCTTGTGGCTCCGATCATGGGGGCAGGGTGCGATTCTGGAAGGGATATGCCCCAGAACGCAAGGACCGAGGTTTCATGCAACCGGAGCGAAAGCAAGGTCAAAGTCGGCTGGATGGAACTTTCCGTCAAGGGGCACTGTACGGGTGAAGAAGTCGATAATGTCGACATAAAGATGCCGTGCGGAAGCAGAAGGTTCCAGGAGAGCTGCACGCTCAAGCTTCCGGTCCCAGGAACCGCGTCAATCGTGCGCGGCAGGGATTCGGCCCGGATAGAAATCGTGGTGACGGATAATGGCAACGGAGCCGCAGTCGAAATAAATAGGAAAAATATATAAAAAAAGTTCACTCATCCGACGCGTAGAGGAAAGCGTCGTTGAGCTTGTACTCGAATAGCTCATGCGGCTTGAAGAAGCGGTGGATTTCCTTCTCGGCAGTCTCTTTCGAGTCGGACGCGTGTATCACGTTCCGCGAAGTGCTGTTCGAGAAATCCCCGCGCACAGTTCCGCCTGGCGCCTTTGAAGCGTTCGTCGGGCCGACAATCAGCCTCGTTACCTCAACGGCTTCCTTGCCCTCTATGACGGCAGCCACGATGCACTGGGACGTCATGAATTTCTCGAGGTCCGGATAGAACGGCTTGCTCACAAGGTGCGCGTAGTGCTCCTTCGAGAGCTCTTTGCTCATCTGGAGCATCTTCATGCCGACAATCTTGAAGCCCTTGTGCTCGAAGCGTGTCAGGATGTCCCCTATTAGGCCCCTCTGGATCGCATCCGGCTTGATAAGGAGAAGCGTGCGCTCTTTCATTCCATCACGCCTTCTTCTCTGCGGCCTTCTTCTCGGCCTTCGCAAGGTCAGCCTTGCTTGCCTGGCGTGCCATGAACTTCTTGGCCGCCGGAGTCCATTTCTGCCTCCTGCCCTCGCGCCCGAGGCCCAGGTTGTTCTTTTTGCATTTGCTTGAGCAGAAATTGTATATCGTCCCGTCCTTCTTCACATACATCATGCCAGTCCCTTTGGCTATAGGACCGTCGCAGAATGAACAGTTGACCATTTCTTCACCTTGACTTTATCTCCTTGGCTTCCCGGTCAGTCTCGAGGAGAACGATGACCATGCCCTTCTTCACCGGGCCTTTCACGTTCCGTAGGATGACCCTGCCGGCATCCGGGCCCTCGAGCACCTTGCAGAGGACCTGGTATATCTCGCCGTATACGCCCGTCTTCGCGCGTATCTCGACGATTTCAGCTGGAAAACCATCTGCCATAGTATCACTTCTGCGGCTTGGGCAGCTTCTTGATTATGTCCTGGAGCTTTTCCGTAGCCCCGCCCGCATTCTCCACCGCGACTGCGGAGGTGCCTACCTCAATCCCGACCGCCTTCCCGAGGTCGACTTTCGTCGGAACGAACGCGTAGGGGATGCTGTGCTCCTTGCAGAGCATCGGGATGTGCACGACGACTTCTTCTGGGGTGACATCGGCTGCGACGACCACGAACTGCGCGCTCTTGCGCTCGATGGACTTCGTCGTCTCATTCACGCCCTTCTTTATCTTGCCCCCGTCCTTTGCGACAGAGAGCATCTCAATTATCTGGGGAATCAATTCTGCTGGTATTTCCAAATCTACGTATCCCATATTTACACCTCGATTTCTCTCATCGGTTTTTATCAACTTGCCCGCCTTCGCAGGCTCGCGTTGACAATAAAAAGTGTAAAACTAAATTAGATGGAGCGGGTTTAAAAGCGTTGTGCCGACGGTGCCCACCCGCCCGAGCGTCAGGTCAGAGCACCGAGCAGCTAACGGAACGGACGCCTTTGTCCTTTTTCAGAAGGGCAAACAGCTCCCGGATCTTTTTTGCGTCAGCGCAGACTATCAGGACCTCGAGGCAGATGCCGACATGGTGCTGGTGTACGACGGTTTTTATGCTGTCCTCGAATTCGTGGAGCAAATCCGATATCCCGTGCTTTTCGCTCGAGCGGTAGGTCACCATGAACACGGCATCGACATGGCCCTTCATCGATTCAAGGAGCTTGTACTCGTTCAGGAGCGAAGAGAGTGTCGCCCTCAGGAGCTTCGAGCGGCTTTTGAACCCCAGGCTTTCCTGTACCCGGTCCAGCTCGGCAAGGGTTTCCCCGTCCATCGATATGCTGATGATTTCCATTATTCCCACCTCGCCAGCAGTCCCGGATGTTGCGGCAAGTTAACAATTTTCCGGTGAAATTCCTTATTTGTTAATAACAATTGACATAGTATTTATTAATGAATGGACGCGAGAATGCGTCATGCTATTCGAGATTATCGTTGCGACCGTCCTCGTCAGCCTCATTTCGCTTGTCGGCATCCTGCTCCTTTCCCTGAAAAAGGACACCCTGGACAAGCTGGTCTTCATCATCCTCGCATTCGCCACCGGTTCGCTTCTTGCCGCAGCATTCTTTGACCTCCTTCCAGAAGCGCTTTCTGGAATCCAGCCCGGGGAGGTGTTTCCACTGACCCTTGCCGGCATAATCCTCATGTTCGTTCTCGAACGCCTCGTGCACTGGCACCATGAGCACCACGACCACGCGCAGCATGAGAAACCCGTGGCGTACATGGTCCTTCTTGGAGACGGCGTCCATAACTTTTTCGACGGCGTGGCTATTGCCGCAAGCTTCATCGCATCGCCTGCGCTCGGAGTAACGACCACTATCGCCATCATACTTCATGAGATTCCTCAGGAACTTAGCGACTACACCCTTCTCTTGTATGCGGGCTTTTCGCCGAAGAAAGCGGCCTGGACGAACCTTTTGAGCGGGTTCGCTGCGCTCCTGGGAGCCCTGGCATTCTATTATTCCTCTTCCTTTGTCGAGGATATCCAGTACTTCGGCCTCGCTTTCACCGCAGGCATATTCATCTATATCTCCTGCACAGACATCCTGCCAGAGATGCACAAGGAGGAGAAGAGGTCGAAATCGGCTATGCAGC
>JAZDMN010000077.1:0-4705 GCA_043800955.1 Microcaldota archaeon | reverse complement strand
GAAATACGACGTTTCCGACGAGCTGGGCGAAGATAGCCGAAAAATAATCGCCATCGATACTATCAAGGGGCTTTCCCAGGTCACACTCCTTGAAGACATCAGCTCTGTAAGCCCGGGCCGCGCGCTCGAAGGCTCGGGGGCGCTGATAACGCTCCGCATCCTTCTCCGGATAGGCTCAATTGATTCGGCCAAGGTCATCGGCGTCCCGCCTGATTATCCGGTGGACAAATCCATTATCGAGATGGCGGCAATCATCGGCGAGCTTTCGAAGGAAGCCGTCTGACCTTTCGGCGCTAAGCGAAACAAATGGTTTTCGATTTAAATATGCTAGGAGCTATCAATGCGGTGATGAAATGGTTCAACAAGCTGAAAACAGTACCCTGCTGGTATTGGGCGTTGTCCTTATCGTGCTCATAACTGCGGGTTTGACATACTATATATCAAAAGCCGGTAACGGAGTAATCCCATTACAGAACCAGTCGAACACGACTGGCGAGCCGCCGACCATCACGGTCCGGGGCGAAGCTACGAAGACGCTCCCGCCAGACCTCCTGACAATAGGGTTGAGCGTGGAAACGGTTGGTTCGAACACTTCCGATTCGCAGGCAAAGAACGCAGTTGAGATCGCTAAGCTCAAATCCGCGCTTCTTGCCGCCGGCGTGAAGGAGAGCGACATCGAAACATCTTCATATTATACATATCCCGAATACAATGAATCCTGCTATACCGACTGCTACTATCCGTATTACGGATATTCGGAGAAGGCTGTCCCTGAAGGCGGCATCGCATATGAAGCATCTGCCTCCAGGTGCATCGGGGCCGAGGGTGAAGCCATTGAAGGGCCTGATGGCGTAACATATCGCTGCGGCGCAATGAGCGATTCTGATTCCGAAGTCGCGATTGCACTAGCTGAGCCGGCCGACATGGACATCGCCCCTTCGCCGCCGTACCCCTATCCGTGCGAAAGGAACTGCAATATAACCGGTTACAAGACCTCTCACGTACTTATCGTGAAGACCGAGAAGATAAATGATGGCGGCAAGATAACCGATGCCGCTCTCGGCTCGAGCGCATATGCCAAAATCGACTACATATACTTCGGGATAAAGGAAGAGACTCGCGTTAGGGTGGAATCCGAACTCCAGGCATCTGCCGCTGCAGCCGCAAAAACAAAGGCGGACAACATAGCGAAAGGCCTCGGTGCGAAGCTCGGGAAAATCGTCTCGATAAACCCGGACTATTACTACCCGTACTACCCGGTTTATGCGTACGACGCGTCGAGCTCCTACGAATCGAAGCCACCGACGGAATTCTTCCCGACCGACACGACGATGAGCAGCTCGATGACGGTCGTGTACGAGCTCGTCCAGTAATTTTTTTTCTTTTCACTTTTTTCCCTTCGTTTTCCCCTTCCCTTTTTGAATTTTCGCACATCAATCCCTTCATGCTCAAGCAGGGTGAAGGCGCAAAAGGCCTTCAGGCCAAAATGGGGAAGCTCCTCGCCGTTATCCCGCTCAGCCCGAACCAGTGGACGCTTCTTTCGGTCATCATCGCCATCGCTGCGGGAATATCTATAGCAATCACCCAGAATCTCGCGCTTGGACTGGGACTTTTCGCTCTCGCCGCGCTTTTCGACATCATCGACGGGGCGGTGGCGCGGGCGCGCAACGAGGTCAGCGCGCTCGGCGGGTTCATAGACGGTGTGGCGGACCGTTTCGTGGAAGGAATCTTCCTGCTTTCATTCATGTTCGTGCCCCTCCCATCCGTAGCGGGTGTGGATTACCGGGTGTGGCTTGCAATCACGATTTTCCTCGGGACATGCATGCCATCGTTCGTCCGCGCTTACGCCGACCATAAAGGAGTCATTCCTAGGGAGAAAGCGCTCGCATTGGGCGGCATCTGCGAAAGAAGCGAGAGGATTATTATCATCATAATCGGGCTTGGGGCCGGACTCATAATGAGTATGGAATTTTTCATCTACTCGCTGGTTCTGGCTTCCGCCCTTTCTCTGGTGACGGTGCTGCAACGCCTCTTCGCGGTCATCCGGGAATCCAAGTCTCAGCCGAAAGTGAAGGCATAGACGCGGACTCTGCCGTCAAACACGATGGATATCTCCTTCTGCGAATACTTCTTGTCCTGATAGATGGTGTACATCCTCGGGCTGTCTATGGTGACCTTGCCGGCCTTCTTCCCGTCGATGAACACCTCTGCGCTGGCGGCCTTGTCCACAGGCCCCATAATCAGGTTCACATCTCGGGCGTTGAACTTGTATGTGAGCTGGCCCGGGGTTTTTTTCAGCTCGAGGCACTCCTCTTCCTGGACCCACTCTCCGTGAGGATAAATGACGTTCAGCTCGTGCTCGCCGGGATCGATGTAGACGTTGCACCCGTTCTTGTCGCATGCGAGCCCCGAGCCAAGCCCCATGCTCTTTCCGAAGCCGGCATATGTCTCGGTGCTCTGGTCGAATATGTAGCCTGGGAAATCCTCCTTCTCGAATTTGGATTTCACCCCGAGCGCATCCTGTATTGTCTTCTCGGTCAGGGTGTAGTCGCCTTCCCCGAAGTGCGCGAATGCTATATTCCCTTCCTTGTCAATCAGGAATTTGGCGGGCCAGTAATGGTTGTCATATGCAGCCCATGTCCGCATGTCGCTGTCGAGGGCGACCGGATAAGTTATCCCAAACTTTTTCACTGCATCCTCGACATTCCTCTTCTCGCCCTCGAACTGGAACTCCGGTGTATGAACTCCTACTATCACGAGCCCTTTCTCCGCGTATTTCTCGTGCCATTTTTTCAGGTACGGCAGCGTACGGATGCAGTTGATGCAGGAATAGGTCCAGAAATCAACAAGGACGACCTTACCCCTAAGCTCTTCCATACTAAGCGGCTTGGAATTTATCCAGGCCTTGATGCCTTCAAAATCCGGGGCTCTGACTCTCGCCCAAGGTAAATCATCCATGTTGAATTCACGCTGAAAAAGGATATAAACATTGTTTCCGTAGCGTTAAACCATGCTGAAATCGATTCTCAACGTCATCCTGGTGATACTTGCGCTCGTTCTTTTCCTATCGGTATGGAACGCCTGGGGCCCGGTCGCCCTCCTCATAAACACGCTGATTGCCCTTCTTGCGCTTAAGGTTGTGGGCTGGCTGGGGATAAGGGTTGAGATAAGCATCTGGAGCGTCCTGATACTGCTAATCGGAGGCACCCCAGGCCTGCTCATCCTGATTTTCCTGAGCGTTACGGGCATAGCCTTCAAAGCGAAGCAGGCTTGAAGCGGTTCCGGACCAGAATGCCGATGCAGGCGACGAGAGTGAGCCCGCTTATCGCAAGGACCGCAAACGGAAGCGTCATGTCCGGCTTCTGCGTCGCTTCGTCCGATTCCTCAATATCGATAGCGCTAAGGGCAGAATCCGCTTCGGGCGGTGCCGCCTCGTTCGTCCGCAACAGGTCCCCGCCTTCAGTCGCTGCGCCATCGCTGAAATTTTCTCCGATGCCATAGGCGGCAGCAGCCGCTTTCAGCTGCGGCTCGGCTTCAGCCATCGCCAGCCCGCTTCCGTTTAACGAATCCTGCGGCAATCCTGGGGCTGAGAGTATGGCCAGCACCGAAGCGAAAAGCGCGATGGTTGAAATCGAAAGGAGAATCCATACGCGGAGTTCTCTGGGAGCGACGATATCGCCGCCCTTCTTCGTCAATTCGTAGTATTTCCATTTGTGGCCGTCATCCATCTTCTCGATGAGGCCGACCTTCTCGAGCGTCTCCAGATGCTCCTTCACGCCCGAGACCGACATCCCCTGCTCCCTTGCTATTTCTGAAAGGGTCTTCCTTCTCTCCTTGAGCGATTTGAGTATCTTGACCCGGGTGTCGACGGCAAGCGCCTCGAAGCTTTTCCGGTCCAGGACTATCTTATCCTCTTCCATGAATTGATTCTTTCAGGTCTTTTATTAATAGTTTATCATATATTTCGGTCACGGGTGAACCTCGCCTTTTGATTTTTCATCTTATTAAAATTTTACGTCGTAAAATTCCTCGCTTACAGGAACATTTATAAATAGGTGTAGCGCTATATATCCTTCGCGCGTTCTGGCGCTTTCTAACGCTTCAGAATACGTAATCTAAGCATATGGCCTTCGTTTTTTTGCGGGGGGACGCTTTTTGTGGAAATCTATAGCTTATAGATTTGACTCACGCTTCAAGAGCAATTGATCTGTGCAATGTCAATTCCAAATAAGAGAATTGCAACGTACCAAATTCGTGTATATATAAGCACGATCGACTGAATTCCAGTTGATCCTGCTGGAGGGTACTGCTATCAGACTTCGACTAAGCCATGCAAGTCGGCTCACTCACCTGGGTGGGCGGCATACGGCTGAGTAACACGTGGTCAATCTGCCCTGGAGACGTGGATAACCTTGGGAAACTGAGGCTAACCCACGATAGATGCACTATGCTGGAAGGCTTGGGCGTCCAAATGGCTGGTGAATTGGAGCCAGTCCGCTCTAGGATGAGACTGCGCCGGATTATGGTAGTTGGTGGGGTAATGGCTCACCAAGCCGATAATCTGTAGGGGCCATGGGAGTGGTGGCCCCCAGAAGGGTACTGAGACAAGGACCCTAGTCCTACGGGATGCAGCAGGCGCGAAACCTCTGCAATGCGCGAAAGCGTGACAGGGGAAGTCTGAGTGGCGGAAACTTAGTTTCCGTCT
>JAZDMN010000070.1:0-23056 GCA_043800955.1 Microcaldota archaeon | reverse complement strand
CGCTTGAACTCGACTTGGGCGATTAGGGTGCAATCGCATAGGGCTTCGTGGAAGCCGCGGTCCAGTTCGAATAGGTCATCTGAATTCTCGATGATGCCGGCCTTCACAAGACTGTTGGCGACTCTGACACGGACCTCGTCGGACAACGATTGCCAGAAGGCATATGACCGGCTGCGGGGCATTGAGCGGTTGCCATCGAGTATCACCTCTTGACCTTCCACATATAGCATAACCCGGGTATAAGTGCAATCTCCCTTGGAAACAACCATTTTGTTGACGCTGAACGGAGCGGTTTCATCTTCGGTTTTACGGGGCGGTTCTGCCTCTCTTTCACGCTCCGCGCGTCTCGCCATCAGGTCAGAGCGCAACCGCTCCAGAGGCTCGCTACCCGACCTGCCTGCGAGGCCGGTCTTGGCCATGTTCCTGAAAATCCTGTGCATCTCTTCTTCACTGGTGCCAAGTCGGATAAGTATATCTAGCGCCAGAATCCTTTCGCGGGCATATTTCGAGTCTATGGCTGTGAGCATCGCCACCCCCTCCATAAGGGCTTTCGAACCCCTTACAACCATATGACCGATGAGGGCAAGCTCCGAGAGCCGCTCCTTCATCCCGGCGCTCATCATGCCTGCCGCATCCAGAAGGGTCCTGTCGACATCACGTAGGCCGACTTCGTCCAGTATCGAAAGGGCTTCAGCACGCATGGAATCTGATTCAGACAATACAGCCGCGCCTATGGCAGTTTCCCGGAGAAGGCGCTGGCAATCCAACTTTCTGCCCATGATGGATTCCACCATCGTCCGCTCTGCGATGCGCTGCCTGAGGGCTGGGCTGGCGGACGCTGCTATCTCTGCCAGTAGCCTTCTTTTGGTACCCATTCGTGATTATTTATGGATAGTAGAGATTAAAAACATGAGTAACGATTTTTAACAACTCATTCGGAAGGTAGTATCTGGAGCCGGGTTGTTTCCGCCCTTTCCGCCGAAAAAAACGCTGGGCGGATGATTAATAAAAGACGGATGCGTAAATATTACGGCAACGATGACGAGACCGTCCCAGACTGACAAATGATGACAAGAGTAGCTACCGAGTTGCCGCTTTAGGTTACCGGCGTAACGGGATGGAAAACGACGGATAGCAACCCTTTTTAGTCTTATTACTCTAAACACAATCGGGAGGTTTAATTATGAGGCTCGTTGTACAGGATGCTCCAGCCCTGAAATCGGCTGTGGATTCAATCGTTTGCCTGGTCGAGGAGGGCCAGTTCGAGGTGAAGGCCGACGGGCTCCACCTGAAGGCGATGGACCCTTCGCAGATATCCATGATTTCGTTCACCATGCCAAAAGAGGCGTTCATTGAATACAGCGCCCCTGAGGAGATGAAAATCGGGACGGACATCGGCCAGCTTTCCAACGTCCTTGCAAGAGGGAAGAAGGGCGAGAAGGCCGAGCTTTCAGTCGAAGAGGGTCGGCTCGTCGTAAGGTTCTTCGGAGACAAGCACAAGAGGACGTTCAAGGTGCCCCTCATAGAGACCGGCGACCGCGTCCAGAGGGAGCCCAAAATAGAGTTCAAGAACACCGCCAGGATAAGGGCTGACGCGTTCAAGGAGACGCTCAAGGACGCGAAGCTCATCAGCTCGCACGTCCGCCTTGCGCTGAGCGAAAACCAGTTTGTGGTGGACGTCCGCGGGGAGAACGGCGATGTGAAGGCGGAATTCGACAAGGGGAGCCCAGAGCTTCCTGAGCTCACAGTCCAGGGCGGGGCCAAAGCGACATTCCCGCTCCAATATCTCGAGGACATGGTGAAGGCGACGAACGCCTCGTCCATAGTCAGCATCAACCTGGAGACGGACAGGCCATTGAAGCTCGAATATGACATAGAAGGCGCTAAGGTCGTGTATTACCTGGCCCCGAGGATTGAGACGGATTAACCCCGGATTGCGGGTTACGAGATTCGGAACTTGTGACACAGGTTTAAATACTGAAGGTGGCATAAAATAGATAATCGTAGGCAACCAGAATCTGAGGCACCGCTATGAAAAAAACTGAGTTTGCGTTCGTTCAGGAAGAGGGCGACCGGCAGCTCAGCATAGATGCCGGAAAGCACGATGATTATATGCTTCCAGAATTCGCACGGGATGTCCCGACATCATCGAAGAAATCCGAGGCCGGGGGGACCGTCAGCCAGGATTACGAATGGAAGGCGAGCAAATCCGAGTGCATCCGTGTAAAAAGGATTGAATTCCGCAAGGATGAGGATGACCTGCTCGACCTCTACCGGGTCGCCGCAAGGGATGGCGCGGACAGCATCTGCTTCAAGCATAATAGCACCACATATATTCTGAGGAAGACGGTCAGGGAAATCGCCCAGGCGCTCTACAACGCATACGCCAAGATACAGGGCGCGGTCGAGAATATCGTCGGATATCTCAGGACGGCCCTCGGGAACGACTACGTCATTTCCAAGGTGGACCACGAATCATGGTCTTTCGATAAAAGAATATCCAAGGCGAACGTCCACTATAGCGATGTGGACGCGCTAGACCGCAAAGGAAAGGGCAGGCTTGTCGAGATGATAACCGAGAAGATTGCCGAGCTCCATGCTAAGAACCTGATTATAGGCCGCTTCACATTGAACAACATCCTTCTTGGTCACGACGACATGAAGTTCACAGACCTGCGGAAACTCCGGGTCTCGAGGAAAAGGGCGTTCGTCATAGAGGAGTTCAAGAGCATCTTGCAGTATCTTTTCGCAATCGGCCTCGCCACAAAGGAGGACGTGTACTGCTCGATAGCCTTCTACGCCGCCCAGAACGAAGAGGGCTGCAAGGAATGGTACCAGGACAAGACCGGCAGGAAGGCTGCCGACTCGCTCGATGTCGTCGGCAGGATAGAAGAGGAAGTCTATTCCTAATCTCTCAAGTCCGTTATTACGTGATTTCCAGCCTGGACTCTCCGTTATTGTTTTTATCTCTTGATAAGCGGTAGCTCGATGCGAATTCCGAGCCCATGAACGCCTCATCGTGCGTTATTACGAACGTCTGGCGCACGATTTGCGGGACTTTCAGCTCCAAGGCAGAGGAAAGAAGCTCCACTGCCGTGGAATCCAGGTTATGCGTAGGCTCATCCAGAATCAGCCAGCCGAGTTTAGGCGTCAGGACTATCGCGAGGGCCACCCTCAGGGCCAGGGCTGCGCATGCCCGCTCGCCCCCGCTTGCTATCGTCTCCAGCGCCTTCCACTCCCCGCCCCCGTCATCGAGCTCGAAAATGTAATCCTTTTCGCTGACGCCAAGGCGCAGGGCGCGGTAGTTGCGATAGGGATAGAACACCGGCCATACCTCGTTCATGGCCGCGTTGATGGCATCGGCCAGGTTATGACGCATCGATACCTGGGCATCGAGAAGCGCGTTCTTGAAAATAGACAGCTGCTCCTCGAGGGCTGACAGCTCGTTTATGGCCTGGTCCATCCCACGCATGGATTCGAGCCCGGAGCGTATCTGGGTTAGCATATCCACGGCCATTTTCAGCTGAAGCTCAGCCTCCTTCCTGGCCGATTGCGCCCGCTCGCTTTCGATGCCCGAGCGCTCGGCTGCGATGCGGAGGGCTTCGAACGACTTTTCATCGAAATTCAGCTTGGCGACGGCTTCCGCCGTCTCTTTCAGCTTCTGTGAGACGTCCTGCGCCTCTGCCTTCTTGGCAAATAGGGACTTGAGCTCGTTTCCCTCGATTCTCAGCTTTTCGATTGAGGCTGAAAGCGGCTCTGCTTTTGACTGCAGTTCCTTCCTTGCCTGCGATGCTTTCTCAAGTTCGGCTTCGGTGATTTTTTTCCGCCCGGATATATCATCCGCGCCAGAGGCATCCTTCCTGAGGGCCTCAGCCTTCTCGTTGATGAGCGATATCTTCCTGATGCGCTGGAGCTGCTCCTCGCTCTGCCGCTTTGCTTTGGGGATTTGCCTTGAAAGCGCCTCCAGCCTGGTTCTTTTTTCTGCGAAAAGCCGCTCCTTCTCGGCTTTCACATGGCTGATGTTGTCGTCGGTCAGTTTTGACGAGCATAGCGGGCACGAAGAGAGCCCGGGGCGGAGTTTTGAGAGCGAATCATTCAATTCCGCGATCTCCCGCTCAATGGATTTCAATTCGGAATCCAACGAAAGCGCTGACTGCTCGGCTTCCTTCTGGAGGGAGGCCAGCGATTCCTTGCTTGCGCCGCCAAGGAGGGTTTTCAGCTCTTCCGTCGCGGAGGCTAGCTTCGTTTTTGAGTCTAGGGACTGCCTTAGGCGGGCTTCCAGCGAACCGCTCTCCTTTGACAGCGACGAAAGCCTGGATTCGGTTTCTTTTTGGAGCTCTGCGAGCCCCGAGCGCTCTTCGAGAAGGGCCTTCAACCGGGAATTGATTGATGCCTCAGTGGCCGAATCAACGCTTTTGCCCTCAAGTGCGCGAAAAAGGGCTTCGGACTGCGCCTGCAGCCTGATGGCGTCTTTCGAGAGGATATCATGCTTCTCGCGGACCTTCCTCATGTTCTCGTACGATGCGAGCGCGGCTGCTGCCTCGCGTGAATGCCTATCGAGGGCTTCCCGGGCTTTTTTCAGCGACGCCTCGGCCGCTTCCTTTTCACCCAGGCGCCTCTTCTCTTCATCTTCGAGCCCGCGCAGCTTCTCCCTGCTGAACTGGCCTTCGAGGCCCTGCCTTTTGCTGCGGATGCGGTTAATCACGGTTATCGCGTTTGCGCGCGCGGACTCGAACCGGTCCAGGCCGAGCAGGGCATCCATCTCCTCCTTGCGCCTCCGGGGGTCCAGGGTGAGGAAATAGTCTATGCTGTTCTGCTCCGAGTACACCGCCCGCGTGAAAAGGTCATAATCCATCCCGGTAATGGATGCGATGTAGGCTGAGACAGCCACCGGACCATGCTCTACAAGAGTACCGTTTCGGAAAATCTCTGCCGAAGTGCTGACGCCCTTCTTGGAGCGCTCTATAGCGCGCTCGATGCGGTATGTCGCGTTTTCCCAAACGAATTCGAGGACGACCTGGGCCTTCGGCTCGTTCAGGCGGATGATGTTCTCCAGCTTGAGCTTCCTCCGCTCGAGGGCAGGGAAGGTGCCGAAAAAAGAGAATGATATAGCCTCCATCACGCTGGATTTGCCCGCCCCCATAATCCCGACGAGTAGGTTGGTGCCCTCGCGGAACTCCAGCAACGTATCGGCATGCGAGCGCCAGCAGATAAGGCGGACGGATTTTATCATCGCTAGGTGAGTTGCATGGAACAGGTTTTAATCAGCGGCGGACTCCGGCCAGAAGCATCAGGCTTTCTTCTGCCGAATGACCGAGCGTATGAAAAGCAGGACCAGCGCGATGAACCCCCCATAATCGAATATCGGGATGAGGAAGCAGCAGTATATGAGGTAGCCGCCGGCGCCTAGAATCGTGGCCAGCATCTCGCCCGAGTTGTGCATCGCATGGAACAACGCCGCCACAGGAACGCCCAGGAGGAGGAAGAGGCCAGGCGCCTTGAACTTCCGCTCGATTGCGTACCCTATTGCCGCTCCGGTGATGGCTGTATAGAAGCCATGGTTGGCCGAAAAAAAGATTGAACGCATCAGGAACAGGAAAAACCAGCCTATGATATCCGAGCCCATCGGATTCCCCAGGAAGTAAATCCAGTTCTCGATGAAAGAGAATCCCATGCCTATCGTGAAGCCGAATACGATTCCGTCTTCCACCGAGTCGAACTCATGGTGCTCGGATAGGAGGGTCAACCCAGAGCCTTTGTAGGCCTCTTCGGCGACCGGGGCAATCATGAACGAGCCCAGGAAGCCGAGTCCGAGCGCTGCAAGAAGCAGGCCTGCCACAGTGTTGAGGCCGATTGCCATCAGGGCTGAAAGCATGCCGAAAAGGAACAGTGTGAGAAGGATGCGCAGCGGCTCTCGCTCGCGATAGTCCGCATACCACCAGACCGCGCACCATAGAAGCGGGACAATCAGTGCCATGAGCCCGGAGAACGTGAAGGCGATTAGGGCTGTGGTGGATTTCCAAATGGCTGCTGAGAGGGCCATGTAAATCAGAATGATGATTATGCCCAGAAGCTCGAATGCCCAGAAGTAGGGCGAAAGCAGGAAGGCGTGGAATTTCTGCAGCATGGTCTTTCCGAATGTGAATGGCGAGAGGAGCGTTCCGAGCGAGTATTCGCCCGGTGAAGACGTCTTATGGTTGGTGCGCAGGGCTGTGGCAAGGACCAGGAGCGAAACCGGGAGAAGCACGAACAGGTATGACAGGACTACGATAAGCCCCATGAAGAAGGAAAAGCCCATGAAGTCGGATTCGTAGGATTTCCAGGCCGCACTAACAAGCACCGGGCCGGCAGCGTATTCCGTCTCATCCCTGGCCAGGACAGCGAATATCCTGTATTCCGCACCTGGTAGGTAGTCGTACGGGAGGGAGGCGGTGCAGTTCAGCTCGCTTGCGCCGAGGTATTCCGATGGCTCCTCGAAGCCTTCGAAGCAGTCGATGGAATCAAGCTGCCTGCCGTCAAGGTAGACATCTAGGAAAAGTAGGTCGGTCTCGCGAAGGGGCGGGGTCTCCACCGTCACATTCAGCAGGTATGGCGAATCGTCGGGTTCGACAAGCACATCCTGCGGGGGAAGCGACAACCCGTCAAGGTGCGGCATACCCAGGTTGTCCTTATCGACGGTATTGTCCGGAAAAAGCTCCGGGAGGAAGAGTGTTGCCATGCTGAATAGTATGCCCATGAGGGCTGCGAGCATCAGGAAGGCGACGAAAATGCGGTTGATGATCTTGAGCATCGGGCTGACTAATGGCACGCATGCAATAAAAAAATGGCGGTTGGTTGGAATGGCCCTGGGGTTTTTGACCGGAAGCGTTCAGGATTTGGCGTAAATCTCACAGAGCTTCCTTATTTCCCTAAGCTTCCCATGGGCTGTCTCGAGCCTGGACATCGCTTTGACAAACGAGCTGCCGGCGTATGCCTTGCCAGCATAGAGGCGTTTGAGGTGGTTTGCGTATGCGGCGTTTATGCGTTCCCGCATCCAGACCTCGTTCTGCCTCATCGAAACGACATTCGCATCTGATATCGACGGGAAGCCAGCCTTCAGAAGCCGTATGTCATCTTTTAACCGCATATGTATATCGCCTATTTCGGCAAGGGCTTCGGCTGAGACAGGCACCCCGCGGGATGCGGTGGCGTTCGCGATATACCCTGTTGAAGCCGCCAGATCGGCCAGCTGCTCAAGGGCATTCGACATGCGGACGAGAAGGACTGTTCTTGATGCCTCCCTCTGGCTCAGCTTCCTTTGAGAAAGCTGGAGAATCGCCTTCTCGATGCGCTCGTCAAGGTAATCGTTCAGCGCTTCGCGCTTGAGCAGCCGCTGGAATGCGGGTTTGCCCGGTGACGGAAACAACGAGGCTGATTCGTCGAGCGCGGATTCTGTCTTGGCAAGCAGGTATTTCAGCTCCTCTTCTATCCTGAAGAGCGCAGCATCATTCTCTTTTGGCAGCTCCTCGTCTAGGGCTATGGTCTGGAACAGGATTTCTTCCTCCTTCCCAGGAACCAGACGCTCCACCAATCTCGTAAAGGGGCCCAGGACAACGAGGAAAGCGAAGGTCGTGATTATATTGAACAGGGTGTGGGCGTTCGCCGCCTGCTGCGCGCTTGAGCCACCGAAATCCATTATCAGCACGGTGAAAGGATGGAGGAGCGGCAGGATTAACAGTACCCCCCCTATGTTGAAGAGCAGCTGCGCGGCTGCGGCCCGCCTTGAGAATAGGCCCAGGTTGAATGATGCTAAAAGCGGGGTGAGGGTGCCGATGTTGGAACCCAGAATGAGCGGAATCGCCTGCCAGATGGCCAGGACCCCGTTGCCGGAAAGGACGACGACCAGGCCGGTGAATACCGAGCTGGACTGGAATACGTTTGTTAGTATGAAGCCTAGGAGGATGGCCAGGGGGACGCTGTCCAGGTGGGCAAGGTAGGCCATCACGCCGGGGTCGTCCTTGAGGGGCGCGGCGGCATCCGACACCAGGTTGATGCCGAAGAACACCAGGCCGAAAAAGAAAAGCGGCTTCCCCAGGAACGCGAAGCGGCCCCCGAATATTCCCAGCAGGAAACCGAGCGGTATGAAGACCGGGCCGAGGGCTGTGAACTTAATAGCGACAAGCTGCGCAGTAAGCGTGGTGCCGATTCCTGCCCCGAGTATTATGCCTATGCTCTGGGCGAATGATATGAGGCCCGAATCGACAAGACCGATTGTTATCATTGTGACTGCGGTGCTTGATTGCGCGATCGCAGTGACGAAGCACCCTAGAAGGACGGCCCTTGGCGTGCTCTTCGTGGCCTTTTTCAGGAATGCCCGGAAGTTCTCCCCGGCGACCTTCTGGATTTCCCTGCTGAACTGCTCCATCCCGTAGAGGAACAGTATGAGGCCGGATGCGGCCGCCAGTATTATGCTCCAGTCAAGCATGGCATCAACCAAAGCGTTTTCATATGAGGTTAAATACCGCTAATGTGTAGTTTAAATACGTGATGACAACGGTGATCACTGAGCGGTTTCCCTAAGCTTCCCAATTGTTCGGCGTTCCGAACAATGGGCCCCATGAACGGTTCGCCGTTCATGTGGGGCGCCCGTTTTGCGCGTCCGCGCATGACGGTGCCGGGGAGCAATCCCGGCCACGGAGATTTGCGATGAAGATTGACGTGCGGTCTGACACAAAATGACATTAGAAGAAACACCCATAATAAGACATTAGATGGAATGAGTGGATTTTAAACGACATCCCAGAAAAAGATTATTATGAGGGTTCTGATCTTGCTCGCATTGATTAGTTTATGCGGCTGTATTCAGCATTATGAATCTGTTCCTCAGGACTTGAAAATAGTGGCAATGAAGAATACTTGTTTTATGATGCCAAATGGTTGGGGTGAAAGAGTCACCATTGACTCTTCTGGAAATGGGATATATGAAAATCTTGTTTTTGATAAATATCCAGACATTTTCGGCCATCGGACATGGCATATCGAAAGAAAAGACTTCAGACTTAGTGAAGAGGAACTAACTGCATTGCTAAATTCAATAAACGAAAGCGGATTTTTCTATTTGGAAGGGGAGGACAGTGGGCGTTGTATTTGGGATTCTTGCAATACAATTGAGATCACGAAGGATGATTCAACTAAGAGATATAGAAATGAAGGGTGCAGTATAAAGGCATACGACGATACAGAAGAAGCAATCTGGGATATAACAAAGATCAAAACAAAATCCCAGTAGAATAAGTCGAAATGCTCGCTCAACGAGCGCAATCCCCCACAAAACCCCGCCAACGTGCGTCTGACACAAAATAACATCATAATTAACTTAAAAAACTGGGTTTTGGGAATTGTTTGAAAGAGCCATAGGCAGTTGCCAGAATAAAAAAATAGTACCCGATAGAATGTAATGGTAAAATACGAATATAGGGTATTGTATGGCAGACCGAACAGGACGGGTAGATACGGCAATTCAGATCCTCTTGAAAAAGATTTGAATGAGCTTGCCAATCAAGGATATGAGATAGCCGGTCAACAATTACTAAACAAATTTCTGAGTCCGCCGTATTTGGTCTTGATAATGCGGAAAGAGAGATAACCCGGTTCACGCTCCGCAGAATCGATAAATAAGGTGAGATGTAACCATAATGGGCGCAAACGCGCGTAAAACCTTGCCAACGTGCAGTCTGACTATCGGATAACTAAATATTTTATCTATCCGATATATTAACATAAGCCCGGCGGATACAAGCACGTATCGGATAGTAACATTTATTAACTATCCGATATATAGCCTAATCATGCCTATCGAAGAGAAGACTTACGAAAGGATACTCAGGAAGAAAAACGAGCTGGACGCGCTGAGGCCATTTGATATGGGAGCGCTACACCGGCTTCAGGAGACTTTTCGGGTTGAGCTCACATACAACTCCAATGCGATTGAAGGCAATTCGCTATCGCTTAGTGAAACGAAACTCGTCCTTGAGGAAGGGGTGACTATCGGCGGGAAAAGCCTGAAGGAGCACCTGGAAGCCACCAACCACGGCAAGGCCATAGATTTCGTAGAAACGCTGGTGAAGAAGGCGACGATAACAGAGCAGGATGTGCTCAACATCCATGCCATGATACTTGACCGGATAGACCCGGAGAATGCGGGATTCTATAGGAGAGGGGCGGTACGCATCAGCGGAACGGACTATTCGCCGCCCAATGCAGCGAAGGTGCCAAAGCTCATACGGGAGATGTACGGCCTACTGAATAGGAAGGGTGGTGAGCCGATAGAGACCGCTGCCATAGTCCACCAAAGATTTGTGGATATCCACCCTTTTGTTGACGGGAATGGGCGGACAGCGAGGCTGCTACTGAACCTATACCTCATGAGGAACGGCTATCCGCCAGTCATATTGCTAAGGGCAGAGAGGAAAAAATATATCCGGACCATAATGGAGGGACAACTAAAGAGCAACCATGCACCATTCGTGAATTTTGTTGCAAAAGCGGTCGAAAGATCCTTGGACATCTACCTGGATGCATTTGGAACGGAACAGAAGGAATACCTCACGCTTGCAGAGGCTGCGAAGATAAGCAAGAATGGTTACGGTGAGGAATATCTGAGCCTCCTTGCACGCAATGGGAAGATAGGCGCGGTCAAGTTCGGTCGGAACTGGAAGATAACCAAGGAAGCGCTGGAAGAATACGAAAAGGAGCATAAAAAGTAGATTAAACGAGAGCTTAACGAGCGCGATCCATCGTAAAACCACGCCAACGTGCAGTCTGATTCGATATGTGCTAAGCGGGGCCGTAGCAGATTGCAAGGGAGGGCCGCAAGTCCGATTCGCCACTTGGGCGGGTTTGGCGTTAGGGTTCGACTGGAACAGACCCAACTGTCGGAGATGGAACGGCTGCAAGTATTTTTTCATGCACGACGACCATTGCCATCCATACCACTACCAGTCCTATAGCCATCGGAATCCCAACTGAAACAATCTCTCCGAACATCGCTGCCATGTCCGCCGGAGTGCTCATGGCAGTTAGGAATGGAGGGTAAGGCACGATCTCGCCTGTTGCGACATGGTCCACGCCCAATGCGACCGTTGCACCGAGAATGAGTGTATTTAACCATCCGATGCGCCATTTTTTCGGAAAGCGGTCGCGGAAAACGAATGTCACAACCCCCAAAGCCGCAGGCGCTGCAAAACATGCCATTTATTTCACCTCAATATGTTCAATTGCGCGGGATAAATGCCGAAACGCCTACTAACAGGATGAGGATGATGCTGCCGCAGCAACCTCCGCTCGAACTCGTGCTTCCGCCGGTCTGTCCGCTTTCATAGTTCGCTACGCATTCCATATAGGAATCTGTGCAGTAGCCGCATGAGGAGGTCACGTAGGCCTGCTCAGAGTCTGAGACCATACAGCCCCCGTTATAGGTATACCCGAGCGACTCGCAGCAACTTTTATAGCAGGTTTCGCCCTGGAGCTTTTCCGAGTAGCAGTAATCAGATGCGCTCTGGGAGAACGCAAACAATGACAGGAACGTCAGGAATAATACGGTTTTTCGGGACATAATACCCATCACACGAAGCGGATTTATAATCCCGGGGGATGGAACGGAGCAGGGCAGAATGGGGGCGAATTGTTTATCAAGGTAGGCGGGATAGATGGTCTTGGAATGGTGATGCGATAAATGAGTACAATACGGATTCTCGCGTTCGGTTTTGTCATACTGGCGTTTCTCACAGCAGCGTACGCATATCCCCATATGCCGGAAAAGATGGCAACACACTGGGGTGTCGAAGGAGAAATCAACGGATTCGCTGGGCGGGACATGGGGGTATTTTTCATGCCGCTCTTCATGCTGGTTGTTTTCGGGATATTCATCGTTTTGCCCGAATTGGACCCGCTGAAGGATAATTATAAGTTCTTCATAAGAGAGTACGACACGTTTACCGCCTTGATGATCTCTTTCCTGTTTTACCTCTATGCGCTTACGCTTATCTATAACCTAGGGGTCGTATTCGAACTGATGCGGTTCATCGCCCCAGCTGCCGGAATAATCATCTTCTACATGGGCGTTCTCCTGAAAAAGGCGAAGCAGAACTGGTTTGTCGGGATAAGGACGCCATGGACGCTCTCCAGCGAGGGGGTCTGGGAACGGACGCATAGAGTCACGGGCAACATTTTCCAGGCAGCAGGGGTGCTTGCGTTCATTGGTACGGCATTTCCGGCCGTACTCGTATCATCGGCGGCCGTGATTATCGGCGCGACGATATTCAGCCTGATATATTCATACATGGAATTTGCCAAAGAGAGAAAGGCATTGGTCGCGCATACTGTGAAGTTACCCAAAAAGAGCCCCCGGGCCCGCAAAAGGTGATGTGGTTGGATAAGAACGCGAGGATTGTATTGTTCGGATTTCTCACGTGGCTCTTGCCATTTGTTGCGTCGTTCCTCTTTTTCGACCCCCAGGCCCAGAAGCTCACCATAGACGAGACATTCTTCAAGTCGATCATGATTGTGCTTTCTTCGCTTATCGGCGTCTGCCTCCTGATAAAGCATTTTTCCGCAATCCGCAAGGACTATGTCAGGGAGGGTGTGATAGTGGGCGCATGCTGGATAGCAATCAACTGGGCCCTGGATGCGGTAGTCCTCCTCCCGATGATGAATGTGGATTTCACAGCATACTTCATGCAGATTGGCCTGAGATACCTCATGATTCCAATCATCAGCGTGGGTATGGCCGCTGCGGCGGCAGATGCCTGCGGAAAAAAAGGATGAAAAACGCATGGAAACGATGTTGGTTGTTGCCGGGATTATCCGGAAAGATGGAAAAATCCTGCTTGCGCAGCGCAAGGACGATTGTGAGAGGGAACCGGGTAAATGGGAGTTCCCAGGCGGCAAGATAAAGGACGGCGAAACTCCGGAAGTTGCACTCAGACGCGAGATTATGGAGGAGCTCGGGGTGGAGATTGAAGTTGGACTGGAGTTCTGCAAAAGCACAGCTGAAGGCAAGGACGTCCGCATAAAGATGCAGACATATCTTGCGGATTGGACCGGCGGGGAGCCAAAGGCCATCGACTGCAAGGCGTTCCGCTGGGCGGATATCGGATTGCTGGATGTGCTGGATTGGGCAGCTGCGGACATCCCGGTCGTAAAAAAGCTGCTCGCGGCAGGGTCGAGGGCATGAAGATTTTCGAGGGCATATCGCGGAACGTATTCGTTCTTGGGGTCGTCAGCTTCCTGACCGACGTCTCAAGCGAGATGGTCTTCCCGATAATCCCCCTGTTCCTTACAAACGTCCTTGGGGTAGGCAAAGAGATAATTGGGCTGATTGAGGGCGTTGCCGACAGCATAGCCAGCCTCATGGATATTTTTTTCGGCTACTGGTCCGACCGCTCAGGCAGAAGGAAGGATTTCGTGATTGCCGGATACGGACTTTCCTCCATATTGAAAGCAGGGCTGGTTTTTGCAAGCGCCTGGCAGCACATCCTTGTGATACGCGGAGCGGAAAGAATCGGGAAGAGCCTTCGGACCTCGCCTCGTGATGCGATAATCGCCTCATCGACCGAGGAAAAGAACCGGGGGAAGGCGTTCGGCCTCCACCGCGCGATGGATACGCTCGGGGCCCTGGTCGGGCCGGTGGTCGCATTCTCGGTTTTCGCATTTTTCGGAGAGAACGAGCCGGCATTCAGGATGATATTCATGATTGCGTTGGTGCCGGCGGTCCTTGCCGTCCTGACGATTGCATTTTTTGTGCGGGAACCAAAAACATCGTTGACAACCAAGGAGAAGAAGCCCAAGTTCTGGGAATCGCTGCGGATGCTTGACTCGAGATACAAGGCATTCCTCGGGGTATCCTGCCTGTTCTCGCTCGCGTATTTCAGCTTCGCGCTCCTTATTGTCAGGGCAGGCGATATCGGACTCGGAGTGCAGGATGCGCTTATTGCATACCTTGCATTCAACGGGGTCTATTTCCTGACATCGATGCCGATTGGCGGATTGTCAGACAGGGTGGGGAGGAAACCGGTGATAGCGTCCGCATTCGTGCTCTATGCCCTGATTTGCGTCGGCTTCATCGTAGCCGGCGAGCTTTGGCAGGTGGTGGCGCTTTTCGCGTTATATGGCGTTTTCGTGGCTGCGGACGAATCCGTGAACAAGGCATACATCTCAGACATAACAAGCGACAAGACGCGGGGCATGGCACTTGGCGCATACAGCAGCGCGGTCGGAGCGGTGTACCTGCCGGCTAATGCTCTATTTGGGATTATCTGGGCGATATTCGGGGCTACGGCGGCGTTCGGAGCGGCTGCCATAGTCGCTGTATCGGCAGGGTTGCTTATGCTCGCCCAAAAATAGCTACTTGAGAATCTTGCCAGTCTCCATATACCAGAGGTACATGTCCAGCTCGCCCTGGCTGAGACCTGCGAACGCAGCGATTGGCGCGAGTTTTTTCTCGATTTCGATGTAACGCTTCCTGGAAAGCGATTTCGAGCGGGGTTTGGGGATTGCACCGTGCTTTGCCAGGAGATCGAGTATGTGGAAGTCGATTATCGCGAAGCGGTCAATCCCGATGTTCCTCAGAAAATGGCTGGATTCCTTATAGCCGAGGCCGAGGATGTTGTCTGCGAGCCATTCCCGGGCCGCTTCTGGCGGGTAGGCAATGAGCATTGATTTGAGCCGGTTGCGGTGCTTCCTTGCCTTACAGATGTACCTTGCCCGGGCATTCGGGAAGCGATAGCCTGTCTTTTTCAGTTTCCTCGCAAGCGCCCCTTCCGGAAGATTGAGGAATCCATCTCCGATTTCTTCCTGCACCCGCATCCCGCCTTCTGCAGAGTAGTTGGCTGTCAGCAGGCAGAAGCACAGTTCCTTGAACAATTCTTCGGATGAATCCATGCCCCTTGCCTTGAATTCGGCCATGCGCATAGCTATCCGAAAACCTGCCTCGCCCCCCTTCAGCGAGTTGATTCTGTGGAGGATTCGCCTCATAAAACGATACATGCCGCTCGGATTTAATAAAAGTTGGGGAGATAGGGATGCATGACGGGTATCTTCCAGGACACGGCTAATGCGATTGCATCTGGCACCGTGGGATGGAATCCGGCTCTGGCCAAACTCAGGGAGATGGCGAAGGCTGACGAGCGAACAACCGAGTACGGAAGCGCGAGTTATATAACATCGGTCCGGTCCAGGAGCGCGAAGTTCACCGAAATCGTCTTCGAGCCGACTCCGGAACACCGGGACACCCTTGCTAAGGTTGCCGCATATCTCAAAGACCAGGAGCTCGTTTCCATCGACAGGATAATGTGCCGCAAAAAAAGCTACCGAACAAGAATCAGGTTCTTTGTCACCAAAAGATTCGCCAGGCTCGCCTACATGTGGGGGACGATGCTTTTCGACCCGCACGGAGGGAAGCCTGGAAGCAGGCCGAAAAGAGGCGCTGATTTCACAATCATCGATGTGCCAGAATGGCCGCAGAGGAAGGTTCTCGTCGACCCTACGACATTCACAACATTCATACTCGGCTCGGATTACTGCGGCGAGGTGAAGAAGGCCGGCCTTCGCATGATGATGTATGCGCACAAGGTCAGGCGAGGTGGGCTCGGACTTCATGCCGGCTCAAAAATCCTGCGGGTGCGCGAGGCCCGAAGCGGAAGGCTCGTCGAAAGGGGCATGCTGCTGTTCGGCCTAAGCGCGACCGGAAAGACCACGCTGACCTGCCACCACCACTGGCTCGATATTGAAGCGGACGAACTCGTGCGCATAAGACAAGATGACGTGGTCATGCTGAATGGGGATGGGTCGGCCATTGGGACTGAGGATAATTTCTATATAAAGACCGATGCACTTGAGCCGGATTCACAGCCGCTGCTATACAAAGGGGCGACATCCGGACACGCAATACTGGAGAACGTCAAGGTCGGGGACGGGGGGAAGATAGACTTCTTCGATTCGAGCATCACCTCCAACGGTCGTGGCATCGTGATACGGAAGGAACTCGATTATACCGACGATTCCATCGATTTGAAGCGGGTCGATATGATTGTTTTCATCACACGGCGAAAGACCATAGTCCCGCCCATAGCGAGGCTCACGAGAGAGCAGGCTGCGGCATTCTTCATGCTCGGCGAGTCGGTCGAATCGTCGGCTGGCGACCCCACCCAGGCTGGGAAGCCACTGCGCGTCGTTGGAACGAATCCGTTCATCATTGGCCCGCTTGCGGAAGAGGGCAACCGGTTCCTTGAAATCCTGAAGGCGAATCCGCACATCGAATGCTACCTGCTGGACACTGGAAGGTTCGGGGCACATCCAGGAGCAGATGATGGGGTCAAGATAACGGTTTACGATTCTGCGCGATTGCTGGCTGATGCGGCCAGGGGCTCGATAAAGTGGAAAAAAGACCCGGACTGGGGCTATGAAGTGGCAGCTGGGGTCAACGATGTCGACATGTCCCATTTCGACCCGAGGTCGTTCTACAGTGAGAAAGAATATAGGGATTTG
Organism: Microcaldota archaeon; assembly: GCA_043800955.1. Lineage (GTDB taxonomy): Archaea > Micrarchaeota > Micrarchaeia > Anstonellales > Bilamarchaeaceae > Bilamarchaeum. The sequence continues at coordinate 6,532 of JAZDMN010000070.1, read as the reverse complement.
ACTGTTGGATTGAAAGAAGAGAGGCGAGAATGGCTGCGAAAATTCGATGGCCTGGACAAGGACATCGTTCAGGCCATCTGAGCCATTTGGTTAGCGCCCTTTCCAGATGCGGTCGGGTACCTTTTTCCGGTAATTTACGTATCTCGCATGGGTGAAAAGGAGGTCGCCAACGCGATTCATATAGGTGATGATGTCCGGATTCACCGCCTCTTTTTGTGAGAGCGTTATGATGTCCCGTTCCGAACGCCGGCAGACCGTGCGCGCAAGATGCAGCAATGCTGCCGTTTTGCTGCCTCCGGGGATGATGAAATTCCTTAGCGGCGGCAATTCCGCCCAGAGTGTGTCGATTTCGCTCTCGAGGTCTGCGATGCGCGAAGGCGGAATCTGGCGCGGCCGGGGCCCTTTCGTGGCAAGCTCGGCACCTATCATGAAAAGGTCTTTCTGGATGCTGGAGAGCGATTCGCGCAGGGGGGCCGAATCGGAAAACGCTATGATAAGCCCCAATGCTGCGTTCAGCTCGTCAACTGAACCGTAGGCCTGGACCCGCAGGTTGTTTTTCGGTACGACCGCCCCGCCGATTAGCGAGGTGTTTCCCTTGTCGCCGAACTTCGTGTATATCTTCATGGCATCTTTTCCAGGTTGAAATATAAAAACTTGCATGGTATTCAACACAAAATTCATAGTCGCTTCAGGACTGGTGTGTGTATGAAGGTACTTGATTACGCAAAACATGCAAAGGCCGGACCGCTAGAGGCACTTGCGTTCCGGGGAGCAGCGCGCTATGAACCAGCTCTTGAAGGGCTGGTTCGCGCATTCGTTTCCAAAGGCTTCATTGATGAGAGGGGGAAGGCCGGCTGTGGAATCGGCGACCTTGTCCGTGCTGCGATGGCACGGCTGGAACCCGGGGATTCCGTTAAACAACGGTGGAGCTACACGAAGGCCCACTCCATAGAGGTGGCTAAATTCGGCTATATTATGGCTAAGGAAGCAGCAGCGCGGGGAATGACCGATGCGATATGCCTTGACGCCAAGCTCGCATATGCCGGTGGGCTTATCCATGATGTCGGAAAGACGTTCATACCGACTGCCATATTGGTCAAGGAGCTGGGGATCGATTTCGGATGGTTCACAGCATTCCGGAATGCTCCCCTTAATAGCGCCGAACGCAGGATAATGCGCGAGGAGCATGTCGCCATAGGAACAAGATATGTCCGGTTGTTCGGAGGCGGACCGCACATCAGGATAATGCTCGACATGGTCGGATTGCACCATGTGATGTACAATGGCATTGATAGCGGGGTTCCAAGCTATCCGTCCCTCTTAAAGGGGAAGGATTTGCCGCTGCATGCGAGGATAGCCAAGGCCGCAGATTTCATCTCTGCGGTCATGCCGAGACATTACCGCACAAACGGCTATATATCTTCGCTCGACGATGCGCTGGCGTATGCGGTCACCGTAGCAGGCACAGAGCTCGACCCGGTTTCAGTCCGATGCTTCATCACGGGGCACTATGATATTTCGCCAACGCAGGCTGAGGCTCTAATAGAGAGGCTGGCCCACCCACTAGGCCAGGCGGGGGTGTCGGATATTCATGGCGCAAGGATATACACTAAAGAGGTCGTACGGTCCGATCCGGAGTTTTTGGATACCGTCCGAAAAAGGGACTTTGAAAAGGCGCGATACCTCGAAAAAGAGATGGGAGGATTCGCCCGTGATCTAGGCCTCAGACCCGACACTGTGCGGTCAAATTAATAAATATGAACAAGATTACACTATCCATGACGCTGATAGACGACTTCGTGCTTCTGGATAAGCACGGCTTCAAACTGCTCCCATACAAGCTTGCGAACGATGAGGGGGAAGCAGTCAAGGCCGCAAAGGCCATAGGATACCCAATTGCCCTCAAGATAGTCTCGCCGGAGATTGAACATAAGACCGATGTCGGCGGGGTCAAAATCAACATCAAGAACGAAGAGGCCCTCAGATTCACATTCAGGGACATTGTGCAAAGCGCGAAGGGCAAGAAGGTCGAGGGCGTGCTCGTCCAGAGGATGGCCAGGAAGGGAGTCGAGCTCATCATAGGAGGGAAAAAGGACCCGCAGTTCGGCCATATGGTGGTTCTTGGCCTTGGCGGCATATACGTCGAGATCTTCCGGGACATAAGCGCCAGGATTTGCCCGCTGACGGCAGCGGATGTCGACGAGATGGTTTCTGAACTCAAAGTCCATCCTCTTCTTGAGGGAGCGCGGGGAAAGAAGCCCATAAATAAGAAGGCACTCGAGAAGCTGGTGCTCAGGGTTTGCGCATTCATGTATGAGGAGGACCTGAAAGAGATGGACCTGAACCCAGTCGTATTCGATGAGAAGGGATGCGACATAGTCGATGCCAGATTCAGCAGGTGATGATTTGAGGAAGATTATCCAGAACCTGAAACATGTTTTCAGCCCCCATTCGGTTGCGATTGTCGGGGCTTCCGAAACCCCAAACAAGATAGGCAACGTCCTCCTGAGGAATTTCCTTGACACGAAATTCCACGGAAAGCTTTATCCCGTAAACCCGAAATATGCGGAGCTAATGGGCCTCAAATGCTATGCGAAGGTCAGCGAAATCCCTGGGAATGTCGATTGTGTAATCATTGCGACGCCTGCGGAAACGGTCCCGGACATAGTGGAAGACTGCGCAAAGAAGAAGGCGGGTGGGATTATCATCCTTAGTGGTGGTTTCGAGGAGGTCAAGAGGTTCGACCTTGCCGAAAAAATCAAGAAGGTTGCAGAGGAGAATGACATACCATTGATAGGCCCCAACTGCCTAGGGGTGTTCAATCCATACACCAAAGTGGACAGTATATTCCTCCCCATGTATAAGCTTGAGCGCCCAAGGGCTGGAGGGATAGCATTCATCACACAGAGCGGCGCGGTCGGTTCTACGGTGCTTGATTTAGGTGCATACTATGGCCTTGGCGTTTCGAAATTCATTTCCTACGGGAACAGCACGGTCCTTGATGAGGCCGACTATCTGGAGTATCTCATGCACGATAAGGAAACAGACGTGATAATATTATACATCGAAGGAGCTAAAGATGGGCGAAAGCTCCTTGAGACAATGAAGAAAGTGAACAAGGTGAAGCCGATAATCGCCCTGAAAGCCGGGCGAGGAAGGGGGGGGCAGGCAGCGGCCAGGAGCCACACAGGAAACATCGCTGGAAGCTACCTCGCCTATCAGGCCGCTTTCAAACAGGCGAAGGTGACCGAAGCCGAGGGGATAACTGAAGTTTTTGATTTTGTTAAAATATTTAACCAGCCCAAACCCAAAGGGAACAGAATTGCGGTGATAACGAATGGGGGTGGTGTCGGAGTCCTGACCGCCGATAGTATTGAGAGTGAGGGCCTGCAGCTTGCGGTTTTCAATGAGAATACGAAAAAAGAGATAGCTAAGATCCTTCCATCGTATGGAAATGTCGCAAACCCGCTCGATTTGGTCGCAGATGCTGGTGTTGACGCCTATGGTAGGGCGATTGATGCGATGATGAAGGATGATAATATTGATGCGCTCCTGATTGTGGTCCTTATCCAAACACCGCCGATAGACGAGAGGATAATACATGTCCTGACCAAGGCCTCGGATGACCGGAAAAAACCCGTGGCGACGATTTCCATCGGAGGCACGTACACAGAAGCATATAGAAAGATACTTGAAAGTAAGGGGGTTCCGAGCTTCAATTCCCCGGCGGCAGCGGTTAAGGCGATGGGGAAACTTATTATGTACGCAAAATACTGTGAACGGCTGAGAAAACAGAAAGGATGAAGGGATAGCCGAATTTCGGCAGGCTAGGTTGGTGTTTTTTATCCAAATCAACCTCAGAAGGCAGTGGGGAGGGGGAGGAGTGTACTTCTACTAATGTTTGGGTGTTGTTTGTTTATTAAGTTATGTAACTATAGATACATGAAAAGAAAGAAAATGCACTTTTCCCATTGGTGTCGTGCGCCAAAAAAAGTTGATTGTTATGTTTGTTTTGTATCTCTACGATTTGAAAGCGAAGAATAAGAAATCTTTCAACAGAACTAAACGCCTCTTCTATTACCATCTTAATCGCCTGCCTTTGAAAAAAGATGTCTGGAAGACAAAATCAGCCTTTGTAGTGGAAATAAAACTGGAAAACACCATCGACAGGTTCTTCAAGAGGTTTGGCAAATCAGTGGTTGTCTATAAAACACACGTGGAGTCTATCGAACTGCTAGGCCACTGATTCAATGATTAGTGGAAGTGAGGGGGGTGTCTATATCCTCATCTCACAAATATATACATCGAAACCCAAACCCATCTTCTCAAGGACACTTCTGTTAACCCTACCAAACACCCCAATATCCTTGCCGCCCGAAACTATCGAGCAAGACATGTCCGGATCGAATATCTGCATCGATTTTTTGGAAAGCCCGAACTTGATTCCCTTCTCAAAACAAAGTGTTTGAAGGAATCCTTTGGCATGCGCAAACTCGATTTTCTTGTCCATAAGCCCGAACACCAGCCTGGTAGTGCTCGTTTTACCATCACGTACGATGCCGATTTCGTAGAACTTCTGCGGCAGCCCCTTCATCTTGTTTATCCTAAACGTCTCAAGCATATCCAAGATTAGAGAGGGCCTCACAACAGTATAATCAACGGTTCCGGGGTTAGATATCTCGACAACACCCTGGGCGTTGCCTATCTGGCCCAGCCTTTCCTTGTTTGTGAGGATGAATGTCTTGGCCTCCATGAAACCCATACCGCGCATAATCTGGTCAAACGAATCATAGGTGGAGATGGCGCTTCCAGGCGAGAAGAAATCTGGGATTGAAGCCTCGAAATTGTTGTATCCGTAAGCGATTGCGATGTCCTCGACGATATCAACCAGGCCCATGACGTCGGCCCGGTATGGGGGCACATCCACCTTCCCCCTAGTATATTCATATCCCATCTTGGTCAGAAGAATGCCAACCTGCCTCTCACTCAGTTTGACCCCAAGTATCTTGTTCACCTTCTTCAGGTCTAGGCTCATTTTTTTCTTATGCAAATCTGGGGAGGCGAACCGTTCCTTTCCATACTCCATATTTACCTCTAACACATCCCCACCCATGTCGATGAATGTGCATGCGAAGATATTCAGGGCCGCCTTGCAGGCATTCATATCCGTACCAGATACTTCGATGAACAAATCCTTCGTATTCACATCAACCTTTCCGGTTTCAGCCGAATTGACAATCGGAATGAGCGCCATAACCTTATTGGTGGCATCAATGAAGACTGGGTACCTATCATGCCCCTTTATGAGGTGGCCATACTGCTGGCCTTTCTTATGGTTTTCAAGGATATCCTCCGCGCCCATCTCCTTATCAGAACCAAGCGGGACATATCTGATGTCGGCTGGTTTCATCGTCGTATACCTCACCGGGAACCTTATCGCTTCGAGTGGATAGAGGCCCAGCCCGAACCTCTTTACCCTGCGCCCGAGCGTTGCGAGCAGCTTTTCTTGCAGAAGCACCATGTCGCGTATCCTTTCGTCGTTCAGCTTCAGGCCGACGACTACGGCGCAGACCGTGAAGGGCCTGATTTTGGCAACCGAGCTGTCCACCACGATCTTGTAATCGGACTTCTTCGTCTTGTATTGCGGCAACTCATTGAACAGGTATGCTCGGAGCGCCCTTGCAAGCCCTTCCATGGAATACCAATCAGGGCGGTTTGGCGTAAGCTCGGATATTATCTTGTCGACCTCGGGCTCGTATTCGGATGGTGCCCCCAGGTCACTTAGCGTGGCTACCATCTTCTCGCGCGGTATGTCGACCAGTTTTTTCATGTCTTTATAAGCGAATTCAACTACAACCATATCCTCACTTCTTGGATTCCGAGCGTTTGACCCTCTGGGCAATCTTCCCTACGTAACTCGTATTATAATCCCCCGTAAGGCATGATGCGCATATCGGAAGGCCTACTGATTCCCTAAGGCCTGCGAGCGAGATGTATGCAAGGCTGTCGGCCCCAAGGTATATCCGTATCTTATCGATTGATTTTTTATTTGCTATCAGTTCGCTATAGCTCGACATGTCAACGCCATAGAAGCATGGCGCCTTCAACGGCGGACACGTGATCCGCAGGTGGACCTCGCGTGCCCCTGCCTGTCTCGTCAGCATGACTATCTCCTTGAGGGTGGTCCCGCGTACTATGCTGTCGTCAATCAGGACCACCGACTTTCCGGAAACGAGCTCCCTGACTGGGTTGAGCTTGAGGTTCACCGCGTCTGCTCTTTTTTCCTGGCTCGGCATGATGAAGGTCCTGCCGATATACCTGTTCTTTATCAGGCCTTCCTCGCAGGGGATGTCAAGCGCCGCGGCATAGCTGGCAGCGGCTGTGCGGGAGGTATCCGGGACCGGAACAACCAGGTCCGCTCTTGCCGGGGCTTCCCTGGCCAGCAACTGGCCAAGCCGCCTCCTCACCGCATATACGCTTTTTCCATCCAGGCAAGAATCCGGTCTGGAGAAGTACACGTACTCGAACATGC
>JAZDMN010000030.1:0-4204 GCA_043800955.1 Microcaldota archaeon | reverse complement strand
TTCTTTTTTTACCTATTAACGCCGGATTTTCTCTTCATTTAAATGTTACTGCCACGAATTGTTGGATAGGCACATCATTCACTACGTAGAGGCCGTCGGAGGGCCCGGAAGCTGTCCGTATCAGCCGAACCAATACATTTTTATACTCGTTTTTACATAATATATAACATGCAAATCACCCAGCAAAAGCCATCCGAGGGGAAGAAACCCTCCAAAGCCTGGCAAATCACGAAGAAATACGTCATGAAACCCATTCACTATATACATAACATGAAACTCACCAAGCCGAAGCCACCGGAAGAGAAGAAACCCTCCAGGGCATGGAAAATCACGAAGAAATACGTCATGAAGCCCCTCCTCTACGCATCCATCCTCGCGACGACCGCCATCGGCGGAGCTGTCCTGAACACCCATCTGAACCGGCAATACCACACGCACGATTACCGCTCGGAAGGCGTTCCGAGGCCCTCGATATCGGGCACTGAGCGCGAGAAGCTCCAGGGCAGGATAAGGGCGCTCGGGCTCGAGCCAATCAGCGAGCGCATCATGGAGGAAGTTGACCAGCCGAGGATTTTCCTTTACGGGGCTGCAACGCCCAACGAGGTCCGCCTCGAGCTCTCGCGGGACGGCGACAATCTCCGGATGACCTACTGGGTCGTCTGGGGCAACAGCCACATCGTCCCGAAGCAGGACTGGGAGCCGATAACGCTCACATACACTATAGGCGAGGAAGGCCAGGGCCTGGATAGCATCACGGTAAGGCCGCATTACGCCCTTGGCGTCTATTCCAGGGGCAATTGCGCAAGGCTCGCTGAAGGCAGCATCCCAATAGTAATCACGAATCCGGCCCACACGCCGGGCGTTCCAGGCTGCCAATATTCAATCAACGAATGGGGGTTCGCCCAGGCGTTCACTCAGTTCTCCTCAGAGGCTTGGGCGGGCTTCTCGGTCTGGGCCGGATTCCCGCAGCACATGGGCCCGATGCCAATAAGCATAAGCGTGGGGGCGCCGCCGACCGAAAGCAATGCTAAAAGTTCGCCATACTACTAATATCAGAATAATGCCGATATCGTGGTTTCATGAAAAGGCTGGTCAAGGATACACTGGAAGAGCGCAAGCCCCAGCCCTTACGATTTTCTTATGTGAAAAAAGCGCTCGCTGTTGCCGCACCCCTAATCGCAGGTCTCATAGCCGGATGTTCGGGCGATGCGGGCGACCAATTTAACGAATGCCGCACATACAACGAGTCCACGGTCACATTGAACCGGGAAACCAACGGCCAGAGCGTGGATTTAAGGAGCCTGGAAAACATCCCGCCAGGGTCGTTCCTGACCGATTATCACATCGATTTCATCAATGAGGCCCACGCAATCGCAACCGAGGGCATCCCTCCGGATACGAAGGCGACGCAGTCCCCATCCTACTGCCTTGTCAGCGGCCAGGATGGACGGCAGAAATCCGCCTATGCCCAGCAGGATAATGCGGATGGCCGGGAGCGGGGTCTCTATGTTCCGGAAAATCCCGAAATCGATTCCGTCACCCTACTCAACCTCGTCAGCCATGAAATCGGGCATCTCCAGCCAGGAAACCCTGAAAACGGTTCGGAGGTCATGTCTCAGCTTAACGAGTATGAGCAGAAGCTCGCAGGATTCGCGCTCCTTATCCGGCAGGGCGTTGATTCAGGCCAGTTAACCCGATGGGCATCGCACGAATCGCGTACGGGCATTTTCAGCAAGCTCGCAAGGACGCTGGAATCCGGACGGGGCCAGTCCGGCAACGATCCCCTGGACGCCTATGACAAGGCGAACATCTTTTTATTCACGAGGCTTGGAGAATCCGGCGGTGATATCGCAGCGATTCGAGCGGAATTCCGCGAGCGTGTCACGAACAGCACGCTGGTTGAGGCTCTGGATGCGGCTTCAGAAGCGTTCCTCGGTAAATTCACCGCTTTGAACGCTGCGGACCTCTTCATCGATATAAGAACCCGTTTCGTAGCAGCCATGCAAAGGCATTATGGTATGGCAGGCTCGTATCTTGAAGCCCATTCGCAGATTCTCGATTCAGGCCTTGTTTTCGGCCTCGAAGGAATGAATTGCGCGTTCACAGCACCTCTCGCTTCCGCCTCATATACGCCATGCAGCGACGATGTGTGCGTTGAAACCGGCGCGGATTCGAGCCGTGAAGTCAGCGTGTCCCTCTGCTGCGTCAGCGCCGATGTCCACGTAAGCGAAATAGGGTTCTCGAAATGGGATGTCGAGGCGAGCGGCACGAAATACAAGAAAGTAGGCGGAAAGGTCAGCGTCTACGAATTCGAATGGGATTCCGTCATGTACCTATCTATCGTGAAAACAGCGATGGGTCCCGACGACCCGTGTACTTAGGGCAATAAAGAAAAGAAAGAATAGGAAAAAATCAGCGCCTAAGTGAAAAGGCGAAAAGCGCTATAAGCACGAAAAACGCCGAGCAGAGCTTGCTGCCAAAACCCGGATATCCGGCTTCCGTGTACGCGAGCGATGGGTCGTTGGGCGATTTCAAAGACAGTTTTTGGCCGCTGGAAGCAGAACCAGACCCCCCGTCGGCCACAAAGTACGTTCCTGACGCATCGACTTTCATGAGCGAGCTCGTGTAGCTAAGCGGCTCGATGGGCCCGGAGTACCCCGGATTCGCCGCCAGATACTGCTGCGTCTTATATGATGAAACCTCGAACCTGACATTCACAGTGTCAGGCACGAAAATCCATTCGGTGTCATCCTCGCGGTCTCCCGATGCCACCGCGCCTTCGATTGTATTCTCATACTGGCCGGTATCATAATTCAGGCCGACATGGCCTCCCTTATCATCATAGGCATGCAGGTCGAGGTCGGGCTTGGGCCCTTCAACGTTGGCTGTTATCTCAAGGCCACCGATAGGGTTATCTAAGGTCCGGTTCGGCGTTATGTTCGCACCGGTCATGTTGCGCACGTTGTAATCCTCAACCCTGAACGTTGCAGTATAGGGCGAGGCTGTCTCCCCTTCAAGAATCACCTTGAATTTGCCTGGAACATCATTGTATTCCGTCGGCGTATCATTGGCGCTGGTACCGGCGTGCATCGTGGCGCGAAGGTACGGGTTCTTGCTCTTGTTGGTGTCGTTCTTGGTGCTGTCGCCTTTTTGCGGCCATATGATATTCACGACGTGGTGGCTGTTTACCGTGTCATAGGAGACCTTGTAGAGCACCAGCCCGTTCTCCGGGCTCGAATACATCCCGGAAGCGTCCCTGGCCTCCACGATATAGTAATCTCTCGCATCGTTGCTTGTAGGGTCGTCGAACCTGAAGACGCTGTCCCCTAGCTTCTTGTTCTCGAGTGCCTTGTCCGTGTATGTCTTGTTCACTTCCATGTCAACATAATTGAGGTACCCCGCCGCTTCTTTGGTGAACGAGCTCATCTGCGCGGGTTTTGTGGCTGATGGAGAACCCAGCCAGTTGCCGCTTCCCATCAGCCCCCAGTTCCATATCGCGCCGAATTGGCCCCAGGCATCGGGATAGTTATAACGGTCGCTTATCCTGTTTTTACCCCGGGCCTGGTATTTCGAGTATAACGAGTGCCCCACCTCGTGCGCCCAGAGTCCCATCTCGTCGTTCTCGGCTACAAGTATCAATTCGGTGGAGTATATCTTCGCAGTTCGGTCCATCGCAGGGACCTCGATAGCGTAGTTGTTGTCCACATTCGACATCGACAGTTCCGCAGTCTGCATGACACCGGTTGCCGCATCCGCCTGTTTCGAGCTTCCGGAATAGACTACTATGATTCTCTTGAAATGCAAATCCTGGGGAACCGATGTCCCGGAGAATGCCTTCTTCACAGCGGCCTCCACATAATCCTTGTGGCTCACCCCGTTCTGCGTCGGGGCCACATCATACCAGTCGACCTTTCCCTTGCTGCCGTCCGAATCCATGAATGTGTATGTGAACGTCTCCTTGCCATACGAATTGAACGTATAATATTCGTTCATCCTCTGTGCTATCTTCTGGAAATCGCCCACCTTCTTCACACCCGGCTTGTCTGCCGTCCCCGCGAGTATGACCAGCGAATCCCCGTATTCGCAGAGGCCCTCTTCCTGCGCCGCGGCGTAGAATGCCGCAGCGATGTCCTCTTCCTGGCCTTTGTCTGTCTCGTCTGCGGCCATGAACATGAACCTGCCGCAGCTCCAGATGATGCCCCCG
>JAZDMN010000079.1:0-9422 GCA_043800955.1 Microcaldota archaeon | reverse complement strand
GGTGTAGTAGGCTGCGCCCTCGCCCTGGTTGTCCACGCTGACCATGACTTTCTTTGAATCCTTGTTGTATGCGGTTTCAAGTATCTTCAGGTCTGGCTTGTATGATGGCATGCGGAACGTGTCGAGGGTGAGCACGCCGGTTCCTGCCGACGGGATGACCTGGGCGAATTTGACTGTGATTCCGAAGGTCTTGTTCAGGCCTTCGGTCTCGAATTCCTTCTTCATGCGCTCGCGCATATCATAGATTGGCACGACAAGGTCGTTGCCTATCAGCATGACGCCGCTCAGCTTGTTGTCGCGGACATTCTGCTTGATGAAATCGTAGGTAGCCTGCGGGACGAGCCTGCCTGAGAGCAGAATCGGCTGGTCACCGGCAATCATCGCATCCTCAACGAACGTGCCGTCAACCATGATTGCGCGGTTGATTGAGTATTCCCTCATCATCTTGTCGACGATAAGTATGTTGTCCTCGTACTTGTCCTCACCCTTTCCTATGATTTCAGGGTTCATGGATGCGAGCTCGGTCTTGACCTGCTGGTCCACAAGGCCGAAGATGATGATTCTCTTTCCTGAGACGATTTCCTTGATTTGCGCGATATTGTCCTTGTTCGCAAGAAGCACGTATGCCTTTATCTTTGCGGCGTATGGCATGACCGAAATCGCGCTGTCGGAATATGCCGAATCGACTATGATGAAGCTCGTTGCGCCGGATTTCTTGGCCAAATCAAGATTCGTGCTTCCGCCGTCGGTTGAGGTGTATAGCGTAATCGTGTTGTTCTTGTTTGTCAGAGCGTTTTCCACCAAGCTGCTCACTGGGAGGGAGCCCTGGATGAGCAATATGTCGTGGTTCGAGCCCGCCTTTGCAGCGAATATGTCTGCGTTTCCGCCCGGAACCGGCATGAATTTGACTGGTATGCCCTTTACGTTAGCGTAGAAGATGCCGGAGAGAACGTCGCGGCCGTCCATCGAGTTTACTGCGACCATGTCCTCGGCGAATGAAAATGTGAGAAGCGTGAGCATGAAAAGCGCGATTATCGAAAGCCTCATGATATTTCCCTCCCTCTCCGCATGCGCGAAATGCGCATAAAATTAATGAAAGAAAAATAAAAAATAAGATACTACTTCAGTTCAGTTCCGCGAAGAAGTAGTAGGTCTCCGTAGCGCCAGCAGAGTCTGACGTCGGAACCATGACTTCGTAGTTCGCGGATTCGCTGTTGTAGTTCGTTCCTGCTTCAATCTCGCTGCAGAAAGCGAAGTCGCCTTCGGCGGCTTCGGTACCATCACCGACTGCACGGTTCACGAAGCTACTGGAACCCTGTAGAGCCGTACCGGTCGTGGTAATCGTGCTTAAGCCGGCGAGGTCTATTGTCTGCGAAGCATCAGTGTATGTGTCGGCCGCCTGGTCAGAGCCAGCTCCGAAACCGAAGGCCGTATCTATATCCGCACGGAGTGCCGCCTCTGCAGAAGCCCACGGGAAGCTGCCATCCTGTGATAGGCAGACCTCGCCGCCGCTGGATGGAGACCAAGACCACGCGTAAACGTTGTTCGTGCCCGCCGAATCGGTGAGCCGGATGTCGCCGCTAACATCGCCATAGTACGATGCCCATCGGTCGGTGAGTGTCGCACCGGTAATGTTGACGCCGGATATGTTACCGCCTTCGGTATCTACACTTGTTACCGTCAGACCCGCCCAGCGGCCGCGTTCTACTTCGCTGCCGACTGTGGCACCGCTGATCGCCATTACTAATCCAGCTCCGAAGAGCATGACCCCGAAGAGGGCCAGAATACTTTTGAAGTTCATGGTATATTCCTCCGCCTCAAATCGAGGCGAATGATCGTATCGAACAACTCTAATATAATATTTATAAAGCTTTCCCACGCCATCGACGAAACCAACCAACAATCCATAAAAAGAAACAAAATGGCCTTAAACGGGGAAATAGACGCGGGGCAGGGCGCTTTGTGATAGGATGATAATAGGATAATGAAGGATCTCGGGTTCCAGACGTGGGGAGTGCTAGCGCCCCTTGCCCGGCTCAAGAGTCTTGCTTTTTCCGTTCGGGAGCAGCTAGTCCTGATACATGTTATACCGTTCTCCCTCCTTGCCCTATTTCGAAGGTATGAAGAGAAGCGCTTTCACCCTTTTGACAACCCGTGCGGGGCACCGTTCCAGGTATCCGCTCAGCACCGCAGGCCGTATCCTGCTTTTGATTTCGGCCAGGGCGTCATCGGGCAGCCTCAGCCGGAAATAAACGAAATCTATCAGGGTTTTTTCCGCATCCGAGACTGGAATCCAGACATCGTAGTACTTCATCATTTCGAAACCGAAGAACATCTTCCGGGCTATCCTGCGAACGACGTAGTTTGTGCCGAGGAATGACCGTACGCCGGGCCGGGCCTTTTTCGGCGTTATCACAACCGGATTGGTTTCCTGCTCCCACAGGTTCCGGAGAGAGAGCGCTTCCTGCAGACCATAGTAAAAAGGGGAGAAACCGAAGCCGACGACCTCAGCTTCTTCGCGGAAGGTGTAAACGCCCAGGGTTATCCTTTTCAGTTCGCCGCTTTTCATGAGATTGTGGAGCAACAGGTGCAGATATGCACGGCTGATTCCGGATTCACTAAGATATAATACAAGGTCCTTTGAAGTGAATGAGGCACGTCTGCCGAATTCGGCCCGGATTTGTTTGAGGTATTTCATATCAAAACCTCGATCTGAGCAGTTCCGCCATCTGCCGGAACGAAGGGATTGCGCCGGAATACACGATAGCCTTCAGATTCTCTTCATCAAGGGGGGGCTCCAGATTATGCAGAAACCCGCGCAACGCCCCTTTTAGCTCCGGAGATTCCTTCGCTATGCTGCTGAGATGGAAAATATCGTAGATATCGCGTATCAGCCGCCGGCTCCTGTATGCGCTTATCTTTTCGAGCAGAAGCTCTTCCGGCTTCAGAGTGAGGACAGTCATGATGGAACCGTCCATCCGCTCATAGTTTTTTATGGCGCCCGCATGCGAAGTTGAATGATTGAGTTCAACCCTCACCTCGACATTTCCGTCAGTGACTTTGGAAAAAACCAGGTTCGCTGTTTTTTTGTATTTCAGCACCGTGAGCCCTCTCTGCCCGGCTTTTTCCACGAATTCTTTTTCGCTAAAATCCCCCCGGGCATAAAAATCCAGGTCTTCGGAGAACCTGTTTCCCCCATAGCATCGCCAGATGGAAGTGCCACCATGCATAACAATCCGGTTGTCAATCGAGTATAAGAGGTCCACGAGCTCATCCTGGAGGATGCCCACTTCCACATGCAGGCGTTTCTTCAGCCTGTTTGCGATAGGAATGTTCATATATTATTGAATAAACGAATATTATAAAAAACTATAAGTTTCGTTGTTTTAACCAATCACCAGTATATTTTCATTTACGATAAGGAACTATTTCTCCACGGTCTTGCTTTTTCCGTTCGGAAGCAGCTCCAGGAAATCATCAGGGTGCAGGCTGAACCTTTTTGCGAGCGATTTGGCGAGTGCGCCCTTGTCCTTTCCAGTCAGGGTCGGCACGAGGGTTAGCTCGTCCTTGAGTCTTGTTTTCGAGCATTCGGGCACTATCGATATGCCTTTTTCCGCGAGGCCGATGCGCAAGGCGAGTTTTGTTGCGCGGAACCACTTCCTCTCGCCCAGAATGGCGAATGCGCCTGCGGGCACGAATCCGCCGCTCATGTTTTTCGTGAGCTGTTTCTTCTCGACTGCATAGACATCAACCGATGCGTTGCCGTTCTTCCAGGAATTCGAGAATGATGCGGCCATCTGCGCTGCTTCGAGCATTTCTTCTTCGATGGCCGCTTTGCCGTCTTTGAGAACGAACACCGCGCCCCCCTGGATGTCCGCATGGAAGAACAAATCCGCGTCATCCATATGCTTCGAAACTACCTGGTCGTTCTGCTGCGCGCTTCTGCCACCAATCATCAGCTTCCCGGATGATGTATAGGCGGAATGGAATTTCTCGTGCCATTCCTTTGCCTTTTTGATGCGTACGTCCTTTTTTTCAGGCTTGCCGGCTTCTTCCATCTCCTTCTTCGTCTCTTCCATCGCCTTCTCCACACCGGCAATCTTCTCGCGCGACTCTTTGGCAAGCTCGTAGTAGTAGGCCGCGTTCTCGTGGACGGACTTCATGTAGAAGAGCTTGATGCGCATGAATCTATGATGCCGCATGGGGTTAATATACATAATCATGCAGAAGTGATTTCATGAGAGTGCGGGCGATAGACGCTTTCCGCGGGACTGCAATCGTGCTGATGGTCTTCTTCTCGCTTGCCTTCAACCTGAGCGCGGAACTTCCGGATTTTTTGAAGCACAACCAGCCAAATGAAATCAGTCCGGGCGATTTCGTCCTCCCGATGTTCCTTTTCGCAAGCGGTATGTCGCTCGTTTTTTTCGTGAAAAAGCGCGAGAAGGCGGGAACCGCGGGATACCTTATGGATATAATCGGGAGAAGCGGGAAGCTCGCAATAATCTGGATTTTCCTTTCGCCTTTCTCATCCGGCACGATGTTCGGGATGGATGAGCTTGCGCTCAGCCTCATCCTTTCAGTTGTCTCGCTGCTGCTAATCGACCTTCCGGATTATTGGATTGCGGCGGCCGCGCTAGCCCCCGCAGCAGCCTATCTTGCGCTTGGGTATGCAGGCGTGCTTCCGGACTTCCCATCATATTACCTGGGCGGCTTTGCTGCGGCGCCGTTCTATCTTCCGGTGATGCTGGCGGGGATAATCGCGGGTAAGAGTCTGAATGGGGTATGGAAGATTGCTGTTGCCGCACTGATTATCGGGCTGGTGCTTACATTCTTCGTCCCGCCATACAAATCCGGCGTATCGCCATCCTTCATTGCGCTTTCAATAGCGGTATCGGCCTTCGCTTACATGGTTATCGAGCGGCTCGGGCTTCACGCGCTGGAGTATCCGGGAAAGAAGCCGCTCGAATTCTGGATTCTGATGTATGTCCTGCTCATCATCCCGCTCGTCTTCTATGCGATTGCCACGAAATCAGGCCTGCCGCTTGACATGCCCTGGCCGGCTGCCCTCGGGATTTCTGTTGTGTGCATCCCAATCCTGATTGCGGCATCAAAGGCACTGGGATATATTGCCGCGCGAATACTTCCCCACCCATCCGTGCTCAGAGTGAAACCCTGATGTTGATTGCGGCTTGCTTTGCCCCACCCAGTGGTTTTCCACAACAAACTCGGGGGGAAGTGGCAGTGCGAAGCAGGATTATAATGTTGGTAGTGAGAAATAAGAGCTAATGTCAAGTATTTACGAGAGTGTCCCCCCAGATTTCTATGACTCAAGTTTGCATTCGCTAAACCCAGTTACGAGATATTATCATGGAAGCAGATACGCAAAGATACGAAAGTTCATTGGTTCAAGATACAAAGAGGGCATGCGGATACTCGACATTGGTTGCGGATGCTCAAGATGGAACGAGGATAAGCTTCCGGTGGTCGGGCTTGATCAGAACAGAGAGATGCTAAAGTATGGTATAGAAAACGGATACCTGACCCGTGCGCTTGAGTGCGATTTGAGCAAATCAGAACTGCCGGTGAGGAACGGGGAATTCGATTTCGTGGTCATATCTGAGGTGCTGGAGCATCTCGATAAACCAGAAGCGATACTCAAAGAGGCCAACCGTGCGCTGACGGTTGGTGGCGTGCTCATTGTAACGGTGCCCCATGACAGCGGCCTCAGCCTATGGAGGATGCTTTTTGAGGCTAATTGCATCCTACTTGGCGATATTTTGGGTAATCAGTTATATAGGAACAGATGCGGGCACGTCCAGCATTTTTCCCCAGATGGAATGGTGGAGCTCATTGAACACAGCGGATTTTCCGTTATTGAGAGGGAAATCAGCCTGATGAATATCGCAATATTTGCGAAAAAAACCAGAAGGGAACGCATTACTAATCCGAAAAAGGGCTTCTGAACACAAGAATCGAATCATCCTCGAATATTGGCGGGCCGAACCGCTTTTTAAGTTCTTCTTGCAGGTTGCGAGTATAGTTCTCTTCGGGTGGGGTGAAAGTGCCGTAGAAGCACTCTTTAAGACAGCCGAGCTTTTCCACAACTATATAATCAAAACCGAATTTTCGTACGATGGCAGTAGAGTTTTCGACTGTCTCGTCAATTTGGGCATATGACTCTAAGGGGTGCGAATAGAGCGAATATAACACATTGCCACCAGAAGGATCCCTCGATACAATACCGTACGACATATTCTTCCCATGGACTGTTTGGTAGTACACTTCGTTGAGACCAGAGTAATATCTAATGTCCGGATAGATGAAAATTGTGCTGTTGCCTTGCTCCCTGGCAAGAGCTGAATAGAATTCTGGCACGCGACCATCGAAAATGAATTCGGATGTTGCCGGCCAGCGTTCAGCAATGAGAAGCAGGATTAATAGGACGACAACCGCGTTCATCCTCATCCCACCAGATAAGATAAGGCGCTTGATTGCCATAGCCGACATAATTGCCAGGAAAAGGAGGGCGAATAGCATGAAACGGGAGGGTACCCTAAGAACGGAAAGCAGGGGAAATGCAGAAGTCACCAGGAAGGGGGTCAATATCAGCAGCTGCGCTGAGAGCACTAGGAGGGGGAAGGAGATAAGGGTGCTGAAAATGCCAAAATCCCTTGCGCGGACCTCGTTTTCCGTGGCTTTGCCCCAGTAGATTGAGAGGAGTATGAGGGATATCAAGGGCAGACCAAGATAGATACCTGCTTCGCCAAATGCCTTAAGGCCACTGAAGATGCCAATATGAGAGAACGCCTGAAAATCGGATGGCAGAACCAAGTAATGTGCAGGAACGGCATACCAGAAAAGGCTGCTGAAAAAGGGCTCGGATTCGAAAGGGTATGACGGTTGGATTGATATGAAAGCGATGTATGCCAGCGTGGGGAGAGAGCAGAGCAGCATCGAACGACCGAGCCCCAGTGCGGTTTCGGTTTTTTGCGCATTGACCGGGCCGATAATGAAAAGACATGCCAGTAGAAATGGCGCCGAAGGAAGGATATAGATGATGAAAGGTTCTGTTGAAAGAATCGCGAGAAGTTCGTGGAGGAAGACAGAGGAGATTATTCCCATTCCCAATAGCACGGTGTTCCTGGGTGTGAATACCCTGAGCTTTGATTTCTCGAGGTATCTGGCGAAGATATCAAGGAAGATGATAAATCCGGCCATAATGGCCACTGTAAGCTCGTTGAGGGCAAGAAGCAGGAGTGAAAGCGAGAAAAAAGCGAGGGGCCGGACGTTTTTTTTGGGATTGTCCAGAGCGTCGTAATAGAACAGGAAAAGAAGCGCTAGGAAGGGGAACGACATGCTATAGTTCAGGTGATGGATTGCCTTCTCGAAATGGAAGACCGAGAAGTTGAATATCACCATTCCCGCAAGGGATGGAAGGAAGGATTTCGTGAAGCGGTAGGCGAGCGCGAACGAGAAGATGCCACCCAGAATGAATGAGAGGAGCTGGAGCGCAGTTATTCTGCCAAATTGCCCCCATCCGGATGGAAGAAGCAGGTATGCGGCAGCCTGCAACGGCACAGGGGATGTTCTTGCAAGCGATACCCCATAAGGCCAGTAAATCTCCCCAGCATGGAGGACATCTGTCCCGGCGCGGATGCTGCTTTCATAATGCTGGAAAAGCCAGAGAAAGAATCGGATGTCTTCGGTCCCAATAAGCGTATTCCCGAAATCGGATATAGCTGGGAGGAA
The DNA here is from genome assembly GCA_043800955.1 of Microcaldota archaeon. Taxonomy (GTDB): domain Archaea; phylum Micrarchaeota; class Micrarchaeia; order Anstonellales; family Bilamarchaeaceae; genus Bilamarchaeum. Next base: position 1,673 of record JAZDMN010000079.1, on the reverse strand, counting down.
TATGGCGAATGTTAAAAACGCGCTTATGGATGCTGCAAAGAGAAGGTCCTTCAGCGGCACGTCGAGCACTTTCATCGAACACTCACCTGGTCGGCTTGAAGAGTATTATCGATATAGAACCCAGGAAGAAATGCGCCTTGCGCTCGGGGGATAGTCCGCACTCCGAAGCGATGTCAAGCAGCTTGGCCTCGGTCAGATGGCTGTGTTGGCCAAGCCAATGCCTCCCGAAGGTGCTGGACCAGAAGGCCCATATGATGCGCCAATGCATGAGTTCGGGGCGTGGTATGCTTATAAGAATTTTCCCGTTTTTTCCTGCCAGCTTCGCAGCCTTGGCGAGCATAGCTTTTGGGTCCGGTGAATGCTCCAGCACCTCTAGCATCACGACCAAATCAACCGGCTCGAAATCCATGGCGGAAAAATCACCCTCGCGCAGAATCGCACGGGGGCATGTCTTGCCGGCATCAGAAAGGGCCAGGGGGTCGATATCGCAGGCGATGATTTGCGTTGAGGGGAAACGCTTGGAAAAGGATGCTATGAACTCCCCTTCACCGCAACCGACATCCAGCATGCGGCGCGGGGCTATGCCATCCAGCAAACCGAGGCTCCGCTTGTGCCGTTCTTTGAGGAATAGTGATGAGAGAAGATTCTTACGATACATGAATAGACATGTCCTTGGGTCTATAAAAAGCATATTATTTCAAGGGACCGCCATCCTGCTTTTTTCCAAGCCTGATTCGAAAAAGGTCGAAGAGGTATTGCACCATCTCACCAGAGCCGAGCTTGGTCTTTCCGGCATGCCGGTCCCGGAATGTATATGGGAGTTCTATCACCCGGATGCCCGGGTTGTCCGCAAGCAGGTTGAGAAGGAGCTTGTACCCTAGGGTCCTGAAGCGCGTTCTGAGGAATACGTCTTTGCGAACTGCAAAGAATCCGCTCAGGGGGTCCGTGCATCTGATACCAAGCAAGACATGGGCAAGAAAGTCGGCCGCACGTGAGATAAGCCTGCGGTGAAGAGGCCAGTTCTCCACCCCGCCGCCCTTTATGAGCCGGCTGCCTATTACAAGATCCGCCCTATCGAGAGTTCTTGCAAGCAAGGGAACCATTTCTGGGGGGTGCGACATGTCTGCATCCATCACGATTATGCGGTCGCCCCTGGATGCCAGGACGCCTTCTTTGACTGCGCTTGTAAGGCCCAGCTTGCCATCTCGCTTCACAAGGCGGATGCGGGGGTCTTTCTTAGAAAGAGCCATGACAAGCGATGCGGTGCCATCAGGCGAATTGTCATCCACAACTATTATCTCATAGTCCTGCCCCGTGCTGCCAATGGCTGATGACAGGCCGGACAGCAGCAGGCCCACATTCTCCTTTTCATTATAAGTGGGAATTATTGCAGAAATCATGTGGAACCTCAATCCGCTGCCGCCTCGTATACAAGGATACCGGAGTGGTTTAAAACCAATTCCGTGGAGGGCGGCCGCACATCAAGCCCCCCGGTTATTACGAAATAATCGAAGCGGGTGATGTTGGTATCTTTCCTGAAAGTCTGGTTTGTGGTGAAGAACTCATCGAAGGTGCCGTTAACGACTTGGAAGCGGTTAGAATGGTAGTCGCGCACGTATTCTTCGACCTCCTCGCGCGTTATCGACCCGCCGCTCGTTACCCAGCCCATATCG
>JAZDMN010000020.1:0-9237 GCA_043800955.1 Microcaldota archaeon | reverse complement strand
TCCGCAGCCGGGCCCCCCAGTACGAATTTGCCCGTTCCATTCACATGAACGACTGTGTTGGAGTCGTAATATTCCCCGCAGACCGGTTTTATGACCTCTTCGAGGACGTCTTTCTTCACCTTATCAAGTGATACATTCTCGTCGTGCTGCGCAGCTATGACCACCGTGTGCGCCCTCTTCGGCTTGTGGTCGCGGTATTCGAGCGTCACCTGCGTCTTGCCGTCAGGCCGCAGATACGGAAGCGTGTTGTTCTTGCGGACTTCGGCAAGCTTTTTCGCAAGCTTGTGGGCGAGCGTTATCGGGAGAGGCATGAGCTCCGGCGTCTCCCGGGTCGCAAAGCCGAACATTATCCCCTGGTCGCCAGCCCCCTGCTCATGTTCCTTGGAATTATCGACGCCCTGCGCGATTTCGGGGGACTGCTCGTGTATCGAGGCAAGGACGCCGCATGTCCGGTAATCGAACAGGTATTCCGGCTTCGTGTATCCGATTTCCCTAACTACATCCCGGACAACCTTCTGGAACTCGACATACCCGGTCGTGGTTATCTCGCCCATGACGATGACGAGGCCTGCCGTCGTAGCAGTCTCGACGGCTACGCGCGATTTCTTATCCTGCCTGATAAGTTCGTCAAGCACCGCGTCCGAAATCTGGTCGCAAATCTTGTCCGGATGACCTTCCGTTACCGACTCTGATGAAAAGCAGTAGTTCTTCGAAGACATAAGAACGCACCGCTCTATCTTCTGTCCTTGATTATATAAATAGCTCTGAAAGGATTATTCCTTATGGAATAAATAGGCCCTTTCCCACGTACCGCCGGATGGAGGCGGCACGCGTATGCGGTAGAACGCCTGCCTTGCGATGTTCCGGACTGTGTAGGACGGGTCGTGCTCGGCTACATAATGCAACGAGAGGCGGACCATGTATCCGTCGCTTCCGGAGAGGCGTTCCTTCAGCTCCCGTATCGCCGCCTTCCTTTCCAAGACTCTCCTGCTGGAAAGCCGCTCGACAATCCTTGCGATGTCATCATTCATCTGAAACACCGCCGTCCGTTTCACTGCCACCGTCTGTTACATCATCCGGACCGCCGTCCACACCGCCGTCCGTTATGCTTCCGTCATCAGGAAAGGCTTCGGTCTGCTCGTAGTTTATCTGGACGTCGATTCCGACCCTGCGCATGTTGTCGATGACGTTCTTCGCCTTGCCCACCTGCGCATCTCTCTGCTCTTTCGTCTCGCCGGGTGGCTCAAGGATGATTTCCACCATATCCTTCGCCAGATGCGCAATCATGCCGTTCTCGACAAGGTATACGCGGCCGGTAGAATAGAGGAGGACGAGCTCATTAGCCGCATCGAACTGGCGTTCATCCGCGTATGAGAGGTCGGAGAAACACGAGTTCACGCGTGCTGATTCGAGCTCCGCCGCTGTGTTTTTCAAATCCTGCCTCGGGCTGAATGCCATCAGATTCTGGGTGAGGTTGTAGAACGTTGCGACTGCCGAACGAGTTGTTGTCAGCGGGCCGAGCATCTCAATCAGCTCTCCGGGTGAATACGGAGCTATTCCGACAGAAGCGAAATTGACGAGAACGTCGAGGTGTTTTAGGCGGTCCTGCGAACCGGGCACCGCGTACAATGCCTCCTGGACCATCTCCCTTGCGGTCCGGTCCAGCAGCTCCTCGAGGTTCACCATGCCATCGGCATAGAACACCGCAAGGCGCTTTGCCGCAACCAGGCGGTCTTCGCCCGCCCCTGCCAGCTGCTCCTTGAAGCGCCCTGCCATTGTGAAGTTCTGCGCCGCTGATTCGAGCCCGGGAATCTTCGACAAATCTCCTGCGATGCCGTAATAGTCTGATGGGATTTGCTCCATGCATACCGCGCATTTCAGGGCGGAGGCGACTACGGATTTGTCACCGTCCATGAGCATGCTCCTGAAGAAGTCCTCCTTCTTTGGAGAGGGATTCTTTGCGATGAACGTGCCTAGCTCGGCCAGATGCTTCCTAAGGAGGAACCAGCCATGCTCGGTGATATCGCTGGTGTCCGGCATTTCCAGAAGCTTTGTTATAGTATAGTCACGTGTGGCACTATCCAGAGCCCTCCCTTCCCAGAAGCTGAAGTTGCCGTATTCGAGCTCCCAGAGGGCCTTTGCGCACGCGAGGATTGCGCGTGAATGTGACGGATTGCCGCTCCTGCGCAGCTCATCGCGCTCGACGATTTCCTTGAGTATCCGGACCGTCTCCTTGTATGGAGCAGTGATGCGCTCGCCTTCGGAATCGACCGGAAGAAGCACCGCTGCCTTAGCGAAGAATTCCCCGATTGTTGCCACGCACCGGGTCTTGTGCTCGTCTTCGAACGGGAGATAGGATACGGATTTCAGGCTTTTTTGCATCTCGAGCAATACGCGCTCCTTCTGCTCTTTCGGAAGGGCGGTGAAGGATGAAACGGCCTCTCCGAAGCATTCGCTTTCCCCAAAGAAGCGCATCGCCGTTTCGAGGGCCTCGAGCGTGCCGCGCCTGGCCTTCCTCATCCTCAGGCCCTCGGCCATCGCGGCAAAGGGACGAAAGCCGCGCTTTTTCTCCTGCACGGTTTCATTATGTCCAGTGAGCTTGCTGATTTCTGATGCCATATATGTCGCCAAACATATTGTGAGCAAAAGTGTTTTTAAATGTGTGTTTTTGTGGAAATTGAGGTGTACCGGGTGCGGCTGCCTGGCGGGGGGGTAAAGGATTAGAATCATGCGCCCGTAAATACATTTGAGGCAGTTTCTATGTCATTCAAGCGCTCACCCATCATCTGCATCCTTGGCCATGTCGACCATGGCAAGACGACTCTGCTCGACTCCATACGGGGAACGGCTGTGGCCAAGAAAGAGGCAGGCGGCATCACCCAGATGATTGGAGCAAGCTATGTGGCAAAGAAGGATTTGGACGCCCTTTCCGGAAGCCTGGCCCAGAAAATGAGGTTCAACATCTCGATTCCGGGCCTTCTTTTCATAGACACGCCGGGCCACGAGGCCTTCACGAACCTGCGCGACAGGGGCGGCAGCCTGGCAGACCTCGCTATTCTTGTGGTTGACATCAACCAGGGATTCATGCCCCAGACGATCGAGAGCATCAGGATTCTCAAGCAGTACAAGACGCCGTTTGTCATAGCGGCCAACAAGATTGACTCGATTAGCGGGTGGAAAAGCCACAAGACCACATCCTTCATGGAAGCGCTGGCCCAGCAGCCAGAGCACATCAGGGAGCGCTTCGACGAGAAGATATACGGCCTTATGGGAAAGATATCCGAGCATGGATTCGACAGCGAGCGGTTCGACCGCGTGCAGGACTTCAGCAAGCAGATAGCGATTGTGCCTATCAGCGCCAAGACGAAGGAGGGCTTGAGCGAGCTTCTCGTCCTTATCGGCGGCCTTAGCCAGAAGTTCCTTGGCGAACGACTCGAGATAGACGAGAAGGGGCGCGGCAAGGGCAGCATCATCGAGGTGAACGAGGTGAGGGGCCTTGGCACCACGATAGACGTCATCATCTATGACGGCGTGATGAGGAAAAACGATGAGATAGCATTCATGAGCGATAGCGGCGTCCGGAGGACGAAAATCCGCGGGCTCCTTGAGCCGAACCTCGGGGGAGGGGACAAATTCGTGGCCATCGAGGAGATCGCGGCTGCTGCTGGCGTGAAAATCAACGCCCCGGACCTGGACGGGGCAATACCCGGCTCCCCGATAGAGGTCATCCATGATTTCGAGAGCGAAAAATCAGCTATCGAATCCCAGTTCAAGAGCGTGATTTTCCAGAATTCGAACGAGGCCGGAATCGTGCTCCGGGCTGATAGCCTTGGTTCGGTGGAGGCGCTTCTTCGGCTCCTCAAGGACGCCGGAATCGAGGTCAAGGACGCTGCCGTCGGAAATATCACGAGGAAGGATGTCATGTCGGCGGCTGTCAAGAAGGAGGAAAGCCCGTTCCTTTCCATTGTATTGGGATTCAACGTCAAGGTGCTCGATGAGGCATGGGAGGAGAGCAGGGACACCAACACAGCGATCCTTTACAGCGACGTGATTTACAGGCTCATAGAATCCTACCAGCAGTGGGTCAAAGACGAGAAGGAGCGCATGAAGAAGCAGGCCCTTGAGAAGCTGGTTTGGCCTGGAAAAATCAAGGTCCTCGACGGTTTCGTGTTCCGCGCATCGAAACCCGCCATATTCGGCGTGAACGTGCTTGGCGGGCGCGTCAAGAAGGGATACCGGGTGATGGGCCGGGACGGCCAGGTCGCGGGGGAGATAAGGGAAATCCAGAAAGAGAAGGAGAAGGTCGAGGAGGCCGGGACCGGAGACCAGCTTGCGATATCGTGCGACGGCATCATCATGGGCAAGAATGTCAATGAAGGCGACGTCCTCTACACGTACATGACCTCGGACGAGATTAAAATCTGGGATGGCCAGCTATCGATGCTTAGCGCCGAAGAGAAGCAGGTTTTCGAGGAGATAAGGAAGATGCTCCGGAAGTATTTCTGACATGTGCCATTACAATGACGTGTTTGGCAGCGGGGATGCGCTCGCCCTCCAGTTGCTGACATTGTTGTCTATTGCATCGAGCATCGTATTCTGGGTTTTTGCTTACCGCAGGGAAAAGGTCGGGTTGAAACAGTACGTCATCCCGATAGTATTATGGGTCGTATTTGGCACCCTGGATATCATGATTACTGCGAGGGGAACCATCACCGACCCGATGCGCGAGGGGAACCCCCTTGCAAGGTTCATATTTGTCGAAACGGGATGGGTTGGGCCTGTCGTGGCTAGCATATTGTGGATTGCGCTCTGGGCGGGAATCGTGCTCGCGGTCAACAAGAAACTCAGTGCCCCGCTCGCGACATTTATCTCGCTTGCCGTCTTCTATTCGCTGGCGATCGGGCATGTCTTCGGCTTCAGCTCGTGGTTCATACCATTCTGCGACGTTTCCATTGCGTATCGGGGTACGCTCGCATTCATCCCGAATTTCATCAAAATCATTGCCCTTGGGTGCCTGGCCGCCGCGCTGCATTTCCTCATCGTAAAGAGCATTAACGGCGGACTAATATCGAAATAGAGAACCCGGGCTCGATGTTGCAATGGGTTGGGAATCCACGTACGTGCATGAATTCTGAGTAAAGCGATGCCTCCATCGGAAGGAACGCGCGGTTGAGGAAAGCACTGAAGGGATTCGTAATATCTTCCGTAGTAAGTTCTTTTTGCGGGCTGATTTTGAAAACCAGTTTCTTGCTATCAGGACTCACGAGGATATCCCCCGCATCTGCCGATGTGGTGGAACCATTGTCAATCACGAGGTATCCGCCTGGTTTGGCTATCCGCGCAGTCTCCAGCAGGAGCCGCTCGACTGTCTGGAGCAGTATCCTTGGGTCGTTGAGAACAAGCGAGAGATAGGCTTCCGAGGACTGCCCGTCCGGAACCGGGAGCGTTCCGCTTTCATCGAGAAGCATGAACTGGCAGTCATAGCCGAGTTTGGCCCGCCCTATAATTCTGGTCCGGCCGGCATCGAGATTGTAGATTGGCTTGCGTTCCTGGGGCCATGCCGAAGCGTTGATATCTAGTCCGAGATAGGATTGGTCCTCCAAGGGGAGTTTTCGGAACGTGTGCCAGATGGGGGCCTCCCCGTGGCCTATCTCCACAATCACATTTTTGAGTTTGCATGGGAATTGGAGTGTGGGGACTGCTGCCATACGCACATTAATGGTAAACGGTGTTTAAAACAGGATGCTCCGCGCTTATCCGCCGTCTTTCGGCGAAGAGCTCGCCCCCATGTTATCTCCCTTTGAAGCCGCCAAGCTCACGCAGCAGCGCGCGCCGATGAAATATGCCTTGTAGTCCCAGATGTGCTTCTGGCTCCACCATCTGCAGCCTGCCTGGCTTTGGTCGCTGAACGACTGGCCGGCGAATGTGCCTGCAATCATCCACATGCCAGTCTCATCTCGCTTGAGCGCTATATCATCGTTCCATTCCGCGAGATTCCCGTTCAGGTCATAGATGCCCTCGGACGTCTTGCAACCGGGGCGGGTACCTGTCTTCTCCAGATATCCTTCCACCTGCAGGAGGCGGGGGTCATTGAAATGCCAGCTGGGCCTCTCGAAGCCCGCAGGTGCGCCTCCGAACACCTTGAAAAAGACATGGGGGGTTTTATTGACATTGCATGCCGAAGCATCCTTCTCCTTACCGTAGGAGTAAGGATTGCCCTCCGGGCCGGCGCAGGCCCTTCTCCACTCGCTTAAAGTGCAAAGCCGCTTGCCTGCGTTCTCGCAGGTTTTTTCGGCATCGAAGCGTGTCATATAGCCTTGTGGGAATGTGCCTGCAACCGATACCGCCTTGAGCCCGGCTATCTGCTGCGTTGGCCTGTGGAAATGAGGGAAGACCGAGCCGTCGGTCATTCTGACGAGATGAACCTCATAGGCGTCCATGCAATATCTCCCAAGGCCCACCATGCCCTCCGGGCATTGGGAATATTTCCTGAACTTCCTTTGCTTCCTCTTGTTCACTTCCTGCTCGTACTGCTCCTTGACCTCACCCATACCTAGAAGGCCATGTTCATCAGGCTGCGCCCAGAAAGGAACAGAGCTCTGCGAAGTTCCGGATGAAGGAGCGGATGATGTCGGCCATAGGATTCCGGAGGTGCTGACTGAACCGGCCGATGCCATGGCATCGGATTGGGCTGATGAGAGGGATTTCGCTGAAGCCGAAGGAATAGGGCCCGTCTGCCTTGGAGGCTCTTTTTCGCAGCCTGCGAGAGAGCCTGATGAAAAGATAGTGATAGCAGCCACCGCGGCCTTCAATCCCCTTCCGGCATTGTTTTCTCGGATATGACTAATAGTGTGTTGCAGTGTTTTCAGATTCCCACCCGCATTACATGTAATAATAAATGCTTATAAATGTATCAACATGGATTACGCGGGTTGCGCTAGGGAGTTGCCTTTCGGATGGGGGTGGGAGGGAACGTTGCGAACGGTAAGCTATTTAATCCGAAAAGGATAGATATGGGCAAACGATTTCTGGTGTCTCTATGATAATAGGGCTTACGGGAGAGAACTGCGCTGGCAAAAGCACGATTGCGGATTATCTGATGAAAAAGGGATTCTACTACTATTCGCTTTCGGACATCATCAGGGAGGAGGTCCGCGCCGAGGGCAAGGCTGTCACGCGCGAGAACCTGATACGGAAGGGCAACGAGCTGCGCGAAAGGTTCGGCCCGGGAATACTCGGGGCCAAGCTCGCCCAGAAGGTCCAGAACGACAAGAACTATGTGATAGACTCCATAAGGAACCCGGCCGAAGTCGAGGAGCTCCGGAAGCTCGGGCGCTTCTTCCTTTTCCATGTGACCGCGAACGCCGAGGTGCGCTTCGAACGAATCCGCTCGCGCGATCGGGAGGAGGACCCGAGGACGTTCGATGCGTTTTTGGAGATTGAGAAGCTCGAGATGGAGAATGCGGAGAAGACGAAGCAGAATCTCAAGGGTACGTTCGCGCTTGCGGACAGGAAAATCGTGAACGACGGGGATTTGAACGAGCTCCACGATTTGGTGGACCAGGGCCTTGCAGTGGTCTCGGACAAATTCAAGATTTCAAGGCCCAGCTGGGACGACTATTTCATGGGTATAGCCAAGGTGGTGGCCTCAAGAAGCAATTGCGTGAAACGGAAGGTGGCTGCCGTTATAGTGAAGGACAAGCGCATCATATCCACCGGCTACAACGGCACGCCGCGCGGGACGCGGAACTGCGCCGAAGGGGGCTGCCCGAGGTGCAACAGCTTCGCTGAGTCCGGGAAGAGCCTCGAGGAGTGCCTTTGCAGCCATGGCGAGGAGAATGCCATAGTCCAGGCATCTTATCACGGCATCAGCATCAAGGATTCCACGATATACACCACGTTCTCACCATGCCTGCTCTGCACCAAGATGATAATCAACGCCGGGTTGAAGGAAGTGGTCTACAACGTCAATTACCCCATGGGCGAGACTCCGATGAAGCTCCTCCGGGATGCCGGCGTGAAGGTAAGGCAGCATAAAATCGAGTGATTGGATGGAAAACGAAGAGGAGGTCCAGATGCCCATGCAGGCCCGCCCCCAGATGCCACCCATGGTCAAGGCGGCGGCGCTGATGATGACCGGGGAATTTGTACTGATTATAGGTGGCCTTTTCGTCCTGCTCGGTCTTGGCGCGTTTATCACGGATTTCCTTAAAATCAAGGGGAGCGGGGAGGTGCTTGTCGGCCTGTTCCTCTGCGCCTTCGCATTTGCCCTGTTCCTGATATCCGGGAGCCAGATGCCGAAGCCCGGAATGGCCCAGCCTGGAGCGCCGCAGGCCGCAAGGAAGGGAAAGCCCGACGAATCCGGAAGCTACCGCTGAGCGCCTAATCGCAACATGGCTGGCATTAAATAAAAATCGCCGGTAAGAAGGTCATATGGAAAGGCGAAAATTTATCGCTGCGGCGCTCGTATGTATTTTCCTAGCTTCCTTTGCATTAAAGCGGTATTACGTTGAGCATATAGGTGCTGCTTGCTGGTCCCTCGAAGGTCTGTAAGCAGACTGCTAGGGCTTCGTTATGTGGATCCGGTTCGGGTTTGCGCAATTGGGCTTGCCCCCAGGACGCGCCGGTGCTCTGAAAATGCCCATTTCACTGCAGCCCGGATATCTGCATTTAATATTGCGTCAGGATGGGGATTGATCGAGGCGACTGTTCCGCATTTTCTCAGATCTATTGCTTGGCTTCTAACCATATCAGTCCAGCAGCGATAGAAAAGCCCGCTGAGTTCCTTGTCGCCGTTGAGCTTCCTTGCCAGGTTGCTCTGGACAACCGCGAGAGGTTTGTAGGAATTTCCGATTATTGCCTTTGATGTGGCAAGCCGGAAACATTCCACGCAGATGAGCCGGTACATTATGCCTTTTGTGACGCGCACGCCCTTGAGATTGGTTTTTCTCAGTTCCTCGGCGCTGAGGGCTTCTGAAACAACGGCCTTATCGGCAATGCCGACTACTGGGTCCGGTTGCGCTGCTCGTATTGAACCGGAGGAGGTAATCACGGTCACGACCTCTGCCGGCGGAAGCTCATCGGCCGAGACGTAGGCGTAGGGAATGCCTGGTCCTGTGGTATCGAAAGCAGGCGGAAGGCATTGTGAAGGGAGGGTATCCCTGATGGATGAATCGGCAGGGACCTCAGTAGTGGGAGCGGGGTCGGATGCAGGCGGCTTCGAACGCCGCTTGAACT
>JAZDMN010000018.1:0-5204 GCA_043800955.1 Microcaldota archaeon | reverse complement strand
AGTTTTTCATAGGACACAGCGACCGCTTTCCTTGCTTTAGCTCTGTTGAAGCTTCCTTTCTTTTTCTTTGACATCCTCCTCTGGGCAAGCCTCAGCCTTTCTTCCGCCAACCTAAGATTTCTTGGATTTTCTATCTTTGTGCCGTCGCTCAGATATGCGAACGTTTCGATACCAAGATCGATGCCGACCTTTGGTCCGGCATTCTTCTGGATTATCTGCTCTTCGACTTCTGAAGTGAAAACAGCAAACCATTTTCCTGAAGGCGATTTCTGAATCGTCATGGTCTTGATATTGCCTTTGAGCATTCTGTGTTTCTTGATTGAAACGTTTCCGATTCCCGAGAGCTCAAGGCGTTCAGTCAGCTTGAAGCCAAACTGGGGATAGGTGAATGACTTGACACGTTCGATTGATTTGAACCTGGGAAAACCTGCTTTCTTGCCAGCTTTCTTCCTTGAGATCATCCCTTTGAGAGATTTGGAAAGACGATCAGCGACATTCTGTGCAACTTGTGAATAGAGAGGGGCTTCCTTTGCTAGGAAATAGAGCTCTTTTCTTGCTGGGAATTTCCCGGTTTCATTGTAGTGTGATTTTGTGTGCTCAAGAAGAGAGTTCCAAAGGTTCTTGCAGCAGAGAAGGTACTGCTCAAATGACTTCTCTTGAGCTTTGGAAGGGTAGAGTCTGTATTTCCAGGTGCGTATCCGCATGATAAATCGTCTCAAAGGTTCTTTATAAATAAAATCAGGCAGGTCATTTCCGCGGGGCAACGACGGAAAGTAGTGGCCTTCTCATCCCACGGCTTAAGCCGTGTTTCTGATGCTCTTAGGCGGAGGATTTCTCAGGCCACGGCATTTAAATTGTTGCGAACCCATTCAGCCCGATCCATATGGAAGGACACTGCAAGAAAGGCAAGTCTGAAGCTGAATGCTGCGGCGGGTGTCATGGCCATCATGAGGCCCCAAGGGAAATAGATGTCAAGGCCCTGGGCCCGGAGGCTGTCGAATTGGCCAAGATGTTCGAGGAAGTGAATGACGGGCTAGTCGGCGCGCTGAAAGCAAGGCAAAAGATTCTCGAGATGCTCCATGAGAAGGCGAAGGCGCCTGGGATGAAGAAAAAGCTGGACAAGGTCATCGAATCCAGGCACCCCGTGCTCCTACAGTTCGTTTTCGGACAGCAGTAATCTTTTTCTCAAAAACAGGTCAGAGTGGGAGGCGGGAAGGGCAAAGCCCTCCCTCGCCTCGATAAATATCAGCCGGAGCAGGTCTCTCGTCCCGCTCCGGCGCGTTCTCCCATAAAGAAGGCTGCTATCATGCTAGCAAGTCTGGCTGATTGGGGAAATGCCCTGCTCTATAGCAATCGCGACCTCGTTTGCATAGTGTATGAGGACGTCGAAAAGCTCCCTCTCGTTCTCATCGAGCGATTCCCGGTATTTCATCAGCGACTCGATTTTTTCCGCAATTGTTTTTTCCATCCTTTCCATCCGACCACCTTGACATGTGAATATGATGAGGCCCCAACCGCGGGTCCCCAGATTCTTGGACCGGGGAAAATTCCCCGACTTGGTGAACTTGCTCGCGCTGGTTTTGTTTATAAATAAAAACCAGCACACTCCATTTCCGCGGAAATGACCAGCATGACTATTAATTTTCCCTAGGCATCCCACGCATGCGAAAGGTGATTCTAGCCTTATTGTTGATTTTTATTATCGCTTTCAGCGGTTGTGCAAAGCAACAGCCAGCCACTCCGCAGAAAAACCTCAGCCAGCAGCCGCCAGCCAACGGGACGGTGCATACTCCCCTATCAGGTTCCATCTTCGGCATAGAATACGGCAATATAGAATTCTTCAATACGAAACGGTTGGATGCGGCGAAATACAAGGAAACGGGAGCGAAATGGGTGAAATTCTCAGAGCACAAATCAACATGGGGCGAGATAGAAAAAAATCCCCCCAATGGGGATAGGCATACATACGACTGGAGCGCTCCTGACAAATACGTCAAGGAATGGCAGGGGCAGGAGTTCGATATACAGTTTGTTTTGCGTGCCAAGAACTCGTGGGCCGGGGAAGAAATATTCGATAGGGGCATGCTGGCCGGGTTCGGGCTCGTTGCAAGCACGCCTCCCAAGAAAGAGTACGAGGCTGCTTACCAGGCATGGGTCAAGGCATTCGTGGAGAGATACGACGGAGATGGCATTGATGATATGCCCGGCCTCACGAAAGGGATACATTATTACGAGATAGAATCAGAGGGCACGGGCAGGTTGTTCTGGCAGGGCACTGTTGAGGAGTACGGCAATCTCCTCAAGATGGCGTATGAATCAGCCCATGAGGCGGATCCGGATGTCAGAATAATATTAAACGGCATCGGTGTCCGCGATTTCTTCATGGAAGAAGGCCTCAGCATGGAACAGCGGGAGCAGAAAATCCAGGAGTTCGTCTCTAAACAAAATCCTGATGTAAAAGCAGCATTCGAATACGGGAGGAACTTCACCGAGGAGCAGTTCGCCTACCATCAGTACTATGATATCGTGGAGATCCACGAGCTGAACGACTATGGTTATCGCGGCCTGGGGGACACGGTGAAATGGATAGACTCAGAGATCGCGAAACGGGGCGGCGGCAAGAAAGAAATCTGGATAGGGGATGCGACGGCTGCCCCTATCTTCATCCATGGCGGCCCATTGATGAAATACGAATATAACCAAGCCCTTATGCTTCATTACCTGGATGTCCTTGGCAAACCCTCGGATAACGAGTTCCCGCAGATTAATGCATGGTATCGCCGTGAGCAGGCGAGAGAGGCCGCACGCAAATACGTTGCCTCGATGGGGGCCGGCATCTCCAGGGTAATGATGTGCTGCCTTGAGGATTGGCCCGTCCTCTCACAGTTTCCCTACCAGGGATTCTCGGGCAACGATCTAAAACCGCGCCCGATTTTCTACGCTTACGCCCAGCTTACGGACAATCTTGAGGGGTACACCGATGCGCAGAAGCTCGATTCAGGTGACAAGGACGTCTATCTCTATCGCATCGGCATGAACCGCAGCTATGTATTGGTTGCCTGGCTCGACGATCATACAGGGCAGATGGCAGATGATACCCTGCCTTCGAGGAGAGTCAGCCTACCCGTAAACGGCACAAAAGCCACGGTTGAATGGCTTATCGATGAAATTAACGTTACAAATCCGAAAACGGAATCATACGATGCCGTTGATGGAGAGATAACCATTGACCTGACCGAGACGCCCATCTTCGTAACCCCGGAATGAATTTAAGCCTTCACTGATAGGCAATCTAATGGCGATATATATCGAGCTCGGGGCGCTCATTGCAACCCTTTTCGTGCTTTACCTGCTTATCCAGTTCCTAAAGAACCCGCTTCTCATCCTTGCCAATTCGATACTGGGCATCATCGCATTTGTTTATCTGAATTCGGCATTCAATCTGGGTATCGCAATAAACCTATGGTCTATTCTCGCAGTAGCATTCGGAGGCCTTGCCGGCTTCCTTCTCGTGGTCGCCCTGCATTTTCTTGGCCTGGGTTTCTGACGCGGAAATAGCATTCGAAAAATCCAGCAAAGGGAGCACTAATAAAAATGTTATGTGCGCATGAACCTTCGATTCTATGAAATGGATGGCATGCTTTCTTCTGGTTCTGACGGGTTTGGCCTTCGCTGTCAATGACGCGCTTCCTGCTATTCTTGACGCCCGCTACGATTATGCATCGTGCGATGTGGAATACGCAAAAGATTGGCTTTCAATGAGGGAAGACTGTGCGGATACAACAAACGTCCCGGTTTTCGATTCCTCTTCATATGTGGATGACTTAGACGATGATATGGCCGATATGAGGGAAGCGGTTGATGAAAACCGTCGGTACGAATTCGGCCTTGCCGCGGTGCAACTTGGCGCCGATTCGCTCAAACTCATCGGGGAGGTCGTGAAAGACGCGTTCCAGAACAAGACGTCCGCCTTTTTCTCCTGCGTGAGGGATGGCGAGATACCTTTGATGGAAGTCAGAGACGAATGCCGCCTGGATGCCCTGGACAAGGAGAAATCGGCTGCAAAATCATATGTAGAAAATGAGATTGACGAAGCTAACCTCGAAATCGCGAATCTGGACGAACTCGGCGCCGACACTTCCGGAATGGAAGGCGTTGTGGAAAAGGGCGAGGAGCTTCTCGATGACATCTATCCGGCCTATGAAAGCGGCAATATAACGAAAATCGTATCGCTCCACCTGCGGAACTCCAGGCTCGTTCTTCTGTTTCGGGCCGAGCAGATGCTTGCAGTCCTGGATTATGCCGAGCCTATCATCGAAGCAGGCAATAACGACAACAAGGACGAGATTCTCAGCAGGGGCCGGGCGCTGAGGGATGAGGTCAAATCGCTTATCAGCCAGTGCGAATATTCGGCAACCGTGGACAACAACTTCGATTACGGACGCGAGAATCTCGAGTGCTGGGATGACGGGATTGACCTCCTCCAGGAATTCAACGCGATAAGGGTGCTTATATTGGAGGGTGCTTGAATGAACTTGAAGTTTGTTATCCTGCTTCTGCTGGTCGTGTCTTTCGCCCTTTTCGGGTGCGCAAAGAAAGGGCAGACCGGCAACGTTACCCAGAATCTGTCGGCCGCCCAAGGCGGAACCACGCCGGAAAACGCAACCGGCGCTTCCGGCGACAAGAATGGGAATCTATCTGATTTGTTCGATATCGACACGGATAAGCCTCTTGGCAACGAGGGCTTCGACACTGGCACGCCGAGTTCGGATTAATGCGTTCCGGACAGGCTGCCAATCAAGGGTTTTCATATGAACGACGCTAAGAAATGCATGTCTTGCGGAACCACGAAGTCCAATAAATGGATTGAGCGGCAAAACATCATCGGCCAGAAGGCATACTTCTGCACCCCGAAATGCTATTCGGACTACAAGAAAAAAGGGGCAGAAAAAGGGGTTTGCGAGTTCTGTTAGGTATCTTATACCAACTTCAATTTCTTATGTTTTCTTTCTTCTCATGCTATTCGCAGTGCCGGAGCGGACTCAAACCCTACTCATGCTCGCTCCGGCGGCAGACTGAATACTGCCCGGAACGGACGGAGCCAGACCCCCATCTGTGCGCCTACACGTGCAGGTAGTTCGTCATAGCCCAAATCATCAGGATGCCAGCCAGGATGGCCGCGAGCTGCATAGCCGATTTCGACC
>JAZDMN010000068.1:0-40061 GCA_043800955.1 Microcaldota archaeon | reverse complement strand
AGGCTTGAGGCCGAGCGTGTGGAAGCAGAGACGGCCGATAAGGCCTTGGCCAAAGCCGCCTGGAAACCTTCGGAAGCGCCGAAGCGCGAACCGGAATCGAGCGTCATGCGGTCCATGAAAGATCTGCAGGAGCTGGAGGGGCAGCGCATCGCAGATGAGGCGGCCGCAAGGGCAGATGCTGAGGCCAATGCGAAGAGCCTTGAGAGGAACCTGAGGGCGCTCCAGGATGAGCACAGGGCCAGGATGAATGGAGGAAACGAACTATCCTCTCTTCTTGATAGCGAACCAGGCCAGAGCGTCGCGCCTGAAAAGAAAGGCGCGAAAGACGCAAAAAAAGAGCCTTTCATCTTCCTTGAGCCGGAGATCCAGGGGGGCGAAGAGACCAGCATTTCAATCTCAATCGAGCTCCTGGTCGGACTGCCATGGGAGGGCAAGCACTCGGTTTATAGACTGACACATGGCGAGCAGGCGGCATGCGAAAAAATGCTCCCTGAAAGGGAGACTAGGTGGGTTCTCCCGGTACCCCCGAAGGACAGCAAGGACAGGGGGGATGTTGCTACGCTCCAGCAGCTCGCAGGTGAGACGAGGCGCGAGTTCAACGGCAAGGAGTATTTCGTTATCAAGACGCCATTTGGCGGAGCCAAAAGGGCTGCACGGACCGGCTGCCTTTTGCACATCTGGCCCGAAAGCTCGACCGATTACGAGTTCCTTGGTGAAGTGAGCGGCGAGACGGATTTGAGCCAGCCTATGACCGGCGAATGGTCAATCAATATGAAATGCCACATCCTGAGCGGGAATGAGATGGCGCAGTATGCCTCACTCCTTCCTGAAAACAAGCCGGTTTTCCTCCACCCAGTGCCCGCATCCGAAGAGCAGATGACGCTTGAGAAGTCGCTCATGGAAAGCCTCCATGAAGGGCGCATACCGAGGATTGCGCTCGGGGGCAAGGAATACTTCTTGATGGAAATCGGCACGGTCGCCCAGTGGCAGGAGCTCGCGTTCATGTATCCGAACATGCGCATCGCTTCGCGCAAAGGCGAATGGCTGGGCATTTGGCCAGACAGCGATACGGGCAGGACCATGATGGGCTTCGAGTACGGGTTCGAGCGCGCATATCATGGCCATTTGGGACCGCCCCTTTTGGAAAGCGGCGGCCTCATTGAGCCGTATAAGAGCGAGCTTGAGGCGATAAGAAGGCTGCACCGGAATTCGGAAAAAAGGTGGCTGTACGCGCTCCCTGAGAAAATCCGGGACATGGACAGCGACACGCTTAATTTCCTTACGGTCGTTTCAGCAAGGGAAATCGAGATGACTGGAGTCACCCCGCTGATATCGCTTTCGGGCAGGTGGTATGTCAGCCTGAAGTATCCGCACCCTGATGCAAGGGAAGCCTCGCTAGAAGGAGATATTGTCAGGGTGGCGCCGAAGGTCGTGAAAATAAAAGACGCCCTTGCGGATGTGAGGGCGAAAAGCTCCGAGCGAAGCACGAAGGGGCAAACACCTATGATAGTTCTTCCTCTGGATTCGGAGAAGCGCGGGCCGTTTCTCAACATGTTTCCGGAGGGCCAAACCAGGTACCTCTTCTACATTGACCCAAATAACACCGGATATGTGGCTATGAAGCCCCATATAGCGCTTATGCGGGGTAGTGAGAAGGAGTGTTACCTGGTCCTCAATGAGCCGTATGAAGGCTCAATACCCGTGATGCGGAAAGGCATTGCGATATATCCCCTTGAATGAGCATATCGCCAGGCCAGGGGGGCCGCCTTGCGGGAAACGCACCCCCGTCTTGTTTTTATATCTGGAATGCGTTGAGTGACACAGCCGGGGCCAGGGAACCGGACACAAGGAAACGGGATACGCTTATGGGTCTTGGGAAGGGCGCGTACCTGAAAAAAATAACATCAGGCGTACAGAAATGGCGCACTGTTGAAATCGGCGAGAAGCTCGATGGCAGCTCGCCCCCTTCGGTTTTCATAGGCAATTTCGGCTACCCCAAGGTCTATGTCGGGCCGATGATTGCCCCGTACGAGGGTGATACGGCCATCCTCGACACCCCAGAGTCATGGATAAGCGGCAACAAGAGCCAGGAGGACATAATCCGCTTCCGCCTCGACCTTGTGCGCGGGAAGCATCAGGTGGGAATCAAAGAGCTGGAGAACCGCCTTGTCGGGAAGCTGCAGGAGATTTCCCTTGCGAAAAACAGCGTGGAGAGCGAGGCGGAATTCACGCACAAGCCCAGGGGCTTCACCTTCAGCGAGGACCACCAGCCCTTCGGGCCGAGTGCCGGCCTAGAACGCTTCGAAATCGGGAACGTGAAATGGGAACCGCACCTGCAGAAGGCGTATTACGACACGGATTTGAAGGCGGCTGACGCGGCGGTGAACGCCTACCGCGAAGGCGTGCTGTTCTCTAAGATACAGAAGGCGTTCTCGACCGGTACCATGGGAATTTCGAAAAACAGGAAGCTTGTGCCCACAAGATGGTCGATAACGGCCGTGGACAGCGCCCTGGCGGACAATTTGTTCCAGGAAGTGACGTATTTCGAGACTGTTGATTGCTTCCACGTGTACGAATTCTCGAGCCTGAACAACTATTACGCTGTCATACTCACCCCGACTCCATGGCAGTACGAATGGATTGAGGCGTTCATACACATCATGGGCAAGGAGGAGATGGTGTTTTCCGACCACGAGTATCTGCGGCCCAAATCCGAGTACTCGATAGTCGGCGGCTGCTATTATTCCTGCAAGTTCGCGGTCCTTGAAGCGCTCAAAAGGATGAAGAAGCAGGCGGGCGCGATTGTTCTGCGTGAAGCCTACGAAGGGTACGTGCCCCTTGGCGTTTTCAATGTGCGCGAGAATGTCCGCAGCGCATTGATGGCGCCGCATAGGGAGTTCTCATCGTTCCGGGACTCGCTCAATTACGTTTCGACGAGGCTGCGCCTGCCGCTATCAAGGTTCATCGAGCAGGGCCCGCTGATGCGGGAGATGCTCACAAGCAGGCAGACTACGCTATAAGCAATAAGATGAAATGGATATCATGGGTGCATGATGAAAAATGAAAAGGCTTGAGGAAAGGCTCGCGAAGTTCGGCATCATGCCGGGCCTGGAGCGGACGCAGAGAATCTGCGAGGCCCTTGGAAGGCCGCAGGACTGCCTGGAAACCATACTCGTGACAGGCACCAACGGCAAGGGAAGCGTCACCGCGGCGCTATCATCGATACTCACCGAGGCGGGGCATCGCACGGGTGCGTATTACTCCCCGCACATCTCGAAATACAACGAACGGTACAAAATCGACGGGAAGGAGATAACCGATGAGGATTTTCTGCCCTACGAGGACATGCTGCTCAAGCTGCATGATGAAGGGTACGAAATGACTGTGTTCGAGGCGCTGACTGCGATAGCGTTCAGATATTTTGCCGAGCGGGGCTGCAGGTATGCCGTGATGGAGATAGGCATGGGCGGGCAGTTCGATGCGACGAATATCGCAAATGAGTGCGCATCCATAATAACCAACGCCGGCCTCGAGCACAGCGAGTATCTTGGAAAGACGGTCCAGGAGATAGCCCGCGACAAGGCGCACATAATCAAGAAGCCGGGCAGTGTGGCCGTGACAGGATGCACCGGCCAAGCGCTCGCGGAGGTTAGCGCGCGGTGCCAGAGCGTCAATGCCAGATTGAAGGCGCTGGATTCGGATTTCAGTGTCCGGCTCAAAGAGGCACGGACGGATTCGACCGTGTTCGATTATTCCGGAAAGAACGAATTCGGGGCCCTGCGGATTTCCCTTGCCGGAAGGCATCAGGCGAAGAATGCCGCGCTCGCTGTGGCAATGGCCGAGGAACTCGGCGTTGGCGAGGAAATGATTCGCGGGGGCCTTGCAAAGACCAAGCATCCCGGAAGGCTGCAGATAATCTGCAGGGAGCCTCTCGTGGTGGCAGATGGGGCGCACAATCCGGATGGCATAAGGGCCCTTGTTGAAAGCATGGACATCTATCCGCGGGAAAAACTCGTGTGCGTCTTTTCAGCCCTCAAAGACAAGGACTATCGCGAGATGCTCTCGATTCTTGCCCCCATCTGCGATGAGATCATAGTCAATCAGATAAAGAGCGAGCGCGCCGCTCCGGCTGATGAAATCGCCGCAGCCGCAAAGGAGTACACGAAGACGCAGGTGGTGCCGGATATCGCATCGAGCGTGCGCCTTGCGAAAAGGAAGGCCGGGAAAAAAGGCATGGTGCTGATATGCGGCAGCCTCTACATGCTAGGCGAAGCCATGCTCTCCGGAAGATGGTGAATGGATGAGAATCATCGGAATCGGAGGCTCTCCGCGGGATGGCAACAGCGACAGGATGCTAGAGGAAGCCATCAGAGGCGCGATTAGCGGGGGGGCTGATGTGAAATCCTCGCACCTGCGGAAAATCAGGTGGAGGGGCTGCTGCGGCAGGGATGAATGCTTCTACGACCGCAACTGCATCATCAAGGACCAGATGAGCGATTTGATGAAGGAGGTCGAAGATGCTGATGGCATCATCTTAGCTTCGCCATCGTATTTCAACAACGTGAGCGGCCTGATGAAGGATTTCATGGACCGAACGAATCCCTATTGCAGGGACCGGACGTGGAAGGGGAAGAAGGCGGTCCTGCTCAGCGTAGGCGGGGCTAATGAGCGCTCGGTGAAGCGATGCGCCGGCATTATGAAGGAGTTCCTGGGCATCCACGGGATAACCGTAGTTGGCGCCATCTGCGCCAAGGCTGAGAAGCCTGGGGAAATAGCCCCGGAGAAACTCGCGGAATGCTTCGATGCCGGAAGGAGGCTTGCCGCGTCCAAGAAACCTTAATAAACACAATCAGATAACTGAGATTCAGATAGCGGGAGTGGGAATTATGGAAAATGTTTTCTCAGTTCGGGGAGTGGCGTTTCTGGCGCTTTTCACAGCGCTTGCATTCATCGGGATGCAGATAAACTTCTCTCAGCTTGTAGGGGCCCAGAACCAGTTTTTCACATTATTCCAGTTCTATGGCCCGATAGCAGGCGGATTCCTGGGCGTGTACGGCGCGTTCGTTGTTTTCGCTGCGCAGGCGGTCAATCTCGCGATAAGCGGTAAGAGCATAGAGATGCTGAGCCTCATCAGGCTCCTTCCGATGGTGTTCGCAGCGTTCTTCTTCAGCCAGTACAAGAGGATGAAACTCGACGATAAGCTAAGCATTGCGATACCGGTTATCGCGATGGTATCGTTCTGGCTCACTCCGGCAGGCCTTGGGGCCTGGTATTACGCATTGTTCTGGACGATACCGGTCATTGTCAAGTTCCTTCCGGACAGATTGTTCCTAAGGAGCCTCGGGGCGACATTCACCGCACACGCGGTCGGAGGGGCTCTGTGGGCCTGGACCGTTCCGATGACCTCTGCCCAGTGGGCCATGCTGGTTCCGGTTACCGCTACGGAAAGGCTTCTGTTCGCCGCTGGCATCGCAATCAGCTACGTGTTCTTCACGAACGTCCTGAACGCGGTGGACAAGGCATTCGACATCTCGAAATACGTCAATGTGGAGAGGCAGTACGTCCTCCACTTCTGATTTTTTCTCCCTTTTTCATTGTTTTCCTTATTTTCCGGATTTCTCGCATCTCAGCGCAATTTTCCCTGTCCGATAATGAAAATCATTTTTAAGCTTGGTGTCCAATCAATCTCATGCATCTCCGCTATGCCGTCCTGTTTCTCATCGTGCTGGAACTCGCACCCATCGTTTTCGCAGACTGCGTCGGCTACCATGACTCATTCTATGCCCGGGTCCTGGATGGGAACAAGAGGCCGATAACCGGCGCGGTGGTCACGGTCAAATACGACCGCGGCCTGAGTTTCGGCGACAAGTATTTCACGACGCCCCCCAAGGAGACCGACTCATCCGGGCAGCTTTACTATGACATTTACAACGGCGGCACGAACACAAGAGCCATAGACTGCAAAATCGAGATAAACGCAAGCAGCGGCGGCTCCAGCAAGAAGGTGGTCATTGAAGCCAACAAGCACGGCCCGACCGTGGACGTGATATTGGACAACGTGTTCCAACTCCGTTTCTATGTCCGCGACCAGTTCAAGGCGCCGCTCCCCAACTCATCCGTGACCGTGGGCAACTACAGTGGGGAGACTGACAGTAACGGCATGTACTATAAGCAGCTCACGACTGGGAAATACAGCTACTTCGCAAGCTTCATGGATGCGAGCCAGGCAGGCACGCTCAATGTCAGCAACGACACGGAGTTTGAAGTGATTTTCCCGCATTATCGCATCACGCTGGACGTGACAGACGACGCTGGCAAGGCGCTCCCGTGCGAGATTGAGATATTCAACAAGACGTTCGACCTGCCAGACGGCCATTTCGAGAATGAGATGACCTTCGGCGAATCGGTCCCGTACATCGTCAATTACCGCGGCATCAAGAGCGACGGTACCATACTCCCGCCAACCGAGCCCATCGTATATGTCAGATATGATATCACTGCGCCGCTTTTCGGGAACATCACGTCCGATATTGTTAACAACAGGTACAAGCTCAATGTCGAGGTGTGGGACCCGAACCAGTACGCATGGGGCCTGGATGTCTCCACGATGAAGATGTACTACAAGCTCGAGCCATCAGATGCCACGACGCCCTGGAGCAATGCGATTGTCTACACGACCGGGCGGAACAAGTTCACAGCCGACTTCCCAGAGCTTCCGGCCGACAGCATAGTCAACTTCCGGACCGAGGTGAAGGACAAGGCTGGCAACAGGGCGGAGAAGGAGGGCAAGTTTTCGACATTCGCAATAGCCCCCCCTGAAAATGGCACCCAAAACGGGACGAATCCACAACCTGGACCCCCTCAGGACCAGGGAATACCACTTATTTACATACTTGGAGGTGGAATTTTATTGCTTTTTGCCGTTTATTTGGTTTTTCGGTTGAAATCCAAAGCCGTATGAAGTCCAACCAAACAGTATCTTTAAAAATTGTGTGATTTATAAGTATAAACATTGATAGTCATAAACTAACATAATAACGTCAAGGTGGTTAACCATGCCTCGTGGTAAGAAGATAATAATAGAGACTGAGATAAGCGATGACTTTGTGGACAGATTCCGCTCTATCGATTTGGACGAGATAAAGAAAGAGCGCGACAGGACAGAGCGGGGGCTTTCAACGTCGGTTGCGAGCGTCTTCAAGGTGGCGCAGAACCTGTACCGCCAGAAGGCGAGCGAGGACGAGCTTGAGGGCAAGCATGAACTGTTCTCTGTGCGCTCAGCTTACGATTATCTAAAGAACAGCAATGTATTCATTTCCTTCAGGGCATTTGGCGGACGAATCGAGAGAGGCACGATTCCGTTTGTCAAGGTGGGAAGGAAGAGGTACATACCGAAATCGGTCCTTGACGACATCACGAACACGAAGACCGAGTTCTACACCGTGAAGGAGGCGTTCGAGGAGTACAAGAAGTCGAACCAGAAAATCAACTTCAGGGCGTTCATCGGCAGAATTGAGAAGGGCTCCATACCGAGCGTAAAATTCGGGACAAGGAGGCTTGTGCCCAAGGACGCTGTGGAAGCGCTGACTCACATCAGCAACAATTATTTCTCAGTCAGCCAGGCGATCAAGGAGCTCCACAAGACAGGCATCCGCATCAAGAGGAATGCCTTCGAGAGGCGCTTAGATCGTGGAAGAATCCCGCACGTCAAAATCGGCGGCAGGAGATTCATCCACGAGGATGTCATGCGCGAGCTGACCGAGAAGGAATCGGCGCTCCGCAGGTAAGTTTTTTTCCATTATTTTCCTATATCTTTTTCTGAATATTTTTCCATCAATTTTTCTTATCCTTTTTTTCCACCGTATTTTCATTTCCCATTTTTCAATTCCATAGAGCCCGGCGCCAGCCGGAGGCTCGGGGAACAAGGGGCATCTTTTATTAGCATTCTCCCAAATTAAACTCATGGCTCTTTCCAGGAGGCGCGCTTTCTTCATAGATGCCGGATACACGGTGCGGAACGGCAAGACCTACGTAACGCTCGTCCTCAAAGGGAAGAAGGCCGTAAAGAGGTATTATCAGTACGACCCGTATTTCTACGTTGATGCGCCAATAGAGCGCAAGGATGACCTGCTGCAGGCAAGGGGCGTGAAAAAGAACGGGGAAATCGTGATGCCGCTGCGTGTGGAGGTGGTTGAGCGAAAAATGGGGCTGGAAACGAAAAAGATGCTCAAGCTCTTCTGCCGCGAGCCGTCGCACGTGCCGGCCATAAAGACCGCAATACCGTTCACCTGCTACGAATACAACATCCCATTCTCGCGCAGGTTCATTTTCGACATGGGGCTCACCCCCTTATCCGTTTTGAGGTATGAGCGCGAAAAAAGGCTCATAAAGCGCATAATCGGCACGGAGCAGGGCGACCCCAAGCTATCCGTCATGAGCTTTGATATCGAGACGTACAATCCCCAGGGCGCGCCGAGGGAGGGCAAGGACCCCGTTGTCATGATAAGCTACTGCGGGAAGAAGAAGGGCGTCATCACATTCAAGAAAGGCCCGGAGGGGCAGGATTATGTCGAAACACTGAAGAGCGAGGAGCGGATGCTTGAGCGGTTCTGCGAGATTGTCGCGCATGAGGACCCGGACGTCCTTGTCGGATACAACTCCGCGAATTTTGACCTTCCGTACCTGAGCGCGAGGGCGGGCGCGCTCGGCATGAGGCTGTACCTAGGCCGCTTCGGCGGTCAGATGAAGGAGGTCAAGAAAGGGCTGATAACCGGGGTGAGCATCGGGGGGCGGACGCATTTCGACCTGTACCCGGCTGTGAAATTCTTCGGATTCATCGGAATAATCAAGACGCAGAAGTTCACACTTGACGCTGTGGCCGAGGACGTCCTTGGAAGCAGGAAGGTCAAGGTAAAAAAGGAGGACATCTGGCGGATGTGGGACAGCGGCGACATAGCGAAACTGTGCGAGTATTCGCTCGTGGATGCCGAACTGACATCTGCACTTGCATCGCGCTTTTTGCCCCTGGAGATGGAGCTTTCGGGAGTTGCGAAGATGCCGCTTTTCGACACCACCCTTTCCACGAGCGGGCAGCTTGTCGAGAACCTGCTGATGTTCCATGCCACCATGCGCAGTGAAGTGATTCCTTCGCGCCCGGGTGGCGATGCGATTATGGAACGCGTCAATGCGCCGATACAGGGGGCGTTTGTGAAACTGCCCGAGCCTGGGATATACGAGAACGTCGCCGTGCTTGACTTCCGCGGGCTGTATCCCTCGATAATCGTTTCCTACAACATCGACCCGGGCACGCTCGTGGAAGACGAGAGGCGCGGCATCGGTAACCCCGCCCAGAAGCCGGATGATAGGGCCGGGGATTATTTCGTTTCGCCTACCGGGGCGAGGTTCTCGAAGAAAGAAACTGGACTGATACCGTTCGTGCTCGATTACCTAATCGACAAAAGGATGGAGCTCAAGAAGCAGCTCAAGACGCTTGACAAATCCAGCGATGAGTATGTCCGCGTTGAAGCGCGCTCGCATGCCCTCAAGATTCTGGCAAACAGCTTCTACGGCTACATGGGATATGCGCGCTCGCGATGGTATTCGCGCCCGTGCGCAGAAAGCGTGACAGCATGGGGCAGGAAGCACATCATGGAAACTATTGAAACTGCGGAGAAGAAAGGTTTCTCGGTGCTTT
Source organism: Microcaldota archaeon (assembly GCA_043800955.1). Taxonomy (GTDB): domain Archaea; phylum Micrarchaeota; class Micrarchaeia; order Anstonellales; family Bilamarchaeaceae; genus Bilamarchaeum. The sequence continues at coordinate 30,367 of JAZDMN010000068.1, read as the reverse complement.
ACTCGGATACGGACAGCGTGTTTTTGCTTTACAAAGACAAGAAGGACGTCCTTGCTTTCATGGATGACGTGAACCGCGTGCTCCCCGAGAAGATGGAACTCGAGCTCGAAGGATTCTATCCCAGAGGCGTGTTCGTCTCGAAGAAAGGCGCCGGGGAGCGCGGGGCAAAGAAAAAATACGCACTGCTTGGCGAGGACGGGAGGATAAAAATCCGCGGCTTCGAGCTGGTCAGGCGCGACTGGTCATCTGTCGCAAAGGACACGCAGCGCAAGGTGCTTGAAGCGATACTCAGGGAAGGCAGCAAGGAAAAAGCGGTCGGCATAATACGCGATATCGTCAGCCAGCTCCAGGAAGGGAAGGTGCCCCTTGAGAAGCTTGCAATCAGCACGCAGCTGAACAAGGACCCGGAGAAATACGAGATTGTGAGCCCTGAGCTTTCAGCGGCGAAAAAGATGATAAATGCCGGACTGCCCGCAGAGAAAGGCACTGTCATCTCCTATGTGGTGGGGAAGGCGGGGAAGAGCATATCGGAGAAGGCCATGCCCCTTGAGCTCGCGAAGGACTATGACGCGGATTATTACATCAACAACCAGGTGCTCCCCGCAGTGATGAAAATCATGAAGGAGCTCGGCTACGACGAATACAGCATGAAGTTCGGCGGGAAGCAGAAAAGCCTGGATTCCTTCTTCTGAAACAGGAAAAAGGGCGGGTCTAAATCATTAAAAAATCTCCCGCGGATAGATAACGCATGGCCAGTTCTCAAGGGATGAAGAAGAAGGAGGACATCGCTTCGATCATCAACAGCATTCTTGACGAGGCTTCGAGGACGAGAAGGGGTTTCACCCCGGAAGTCGTCCGCGAGTTTGAGGATGAAGGCCGCAGGGCCAGCCAGAGCAGGGAGGGAAGGCGGGTTGAGCAGCCGCGAGCGCGCGAGGAGAGTGTGCGCGAGATGACCCCGTCAAGGCAGCTTGGCACTGTCGTAGCCCACAGGGCCGAGGACAGGGAAAGGAAGGCCTCCATAAGCCCGGTCATGACGCAGCGGGCGATAGAATCGGCGGTCGATTTGGGTGAGAGGCTGGAACTCGCATCGGCGGGAAGAAGGCTCAACCTCAGAGACTGGGTTTCGGGATGATTTCAATGGTTTCACTAGATTTTCTTGACGATGAGGGCAAGGCCAAGATTGTCGGCACCTGGAAGGCCATGACGGAGTCCGACAAGGCGCATTTCATCAACCAGGTAGCGCTCGCCCTTAGCATCTGGGGAAGCGACGAGAAGGGCAAGCGGGTAGTCGTCCAGGTCCTCCAGCTCATGACCAACAACGGGACCAACACGCTTGCGGATTTCGGCTTGTATGTGGAACGCGCAATCGGGACCGAGGGGACCGCAGGCCTCGAGGATAAAATCAAGCGCGCCGCGCTCATAATAGAAGGATACAGGATAAAGAACGCGCTCCCCTCAGAACCGCACCACGAGCTCTTCTAGGGCACTAATCTATAACCCGGGTTTTACGATGCGTCTATGCAGCATGTGCAATCTTGCGAATGGCAACCGTTTCGAAGAGGGCGAGTGCTACATCTGCAATGGTGCTGCATTGAAGACCGAAGGAATGATAGCACAGGCAGCGACGCTTCTTGTTGAAAAAAAGGCGAAGAGCTTCTCGATTTCCACCAATATCGACAAGGAATGGCTTGCCAGGGAGGAGAAGGCTTTCGATGAGAGGATGAAGGACGCCGAAAGCATGAAGAATTTCCTCAACAGGCGCATTTCGGCCGCGCTTTCGAAAGCAAGCGGGGCAGGGTACGGCGCGGAGGGGGAGTGCAAGATTGTCTTCGACTACGCAAAAGGCGCTGTTGAATTGCGCGAGGGCGACCTGTTCGTATTCGGAAGGTACCGCAAGCGCACGGCCGGCCTTTCGCAGAGCAGATGGATATGCCCCAGATGCGAAGGGAGGGGCTGTAACAACTGCCAGGGGAAGGGGAAATACTACGAATCTGTCGAGGAGAGGATTGGTGAGCCGCTAATGAAAGCGGCGCAGGCGCAAGCGTATACTATGCACGCATCCGGGCGCGAGGATGTGGATGCGACGAACTCCGCAGGAAGGCCTTTCGTGCTCGAGTTGAACGCGGCAAAAATCAGGGAACTTGACCTTGGTAAAATATCGGCTGAGATTGCCGCAAGCGGGGAAGTGGAGGCAATCGACCTCGCGTTCGTGCAGAGAAGCTTTGTTGAGGTCGTAACCGAGTCGCATTTCGACAAGACGTATGATGCTGAAGTGGAATTCGAAAAGGATGTCGGCGATACGGAGATGATTAAAATCCGCACGCTTGAGGGCGTGACTCTGCTCCAGCAGACGCCGACGCGCGTCGCGCACAGGCGCGCGGACCTAATTAGGCACAGGAAAATCAAACATATCGAGGCAATCAAGCGCGAGGGCCAGGATGCCCTGCACGCGACGCTGATTGTCCGGGCGGAAGCCGGGACCTACATAAAGGAGCTCATATCCGGCGACAATGGGAGGACGAATCCGAGCGTTTCCGGCCTTCTTGGAATGAAGGCGAAATGTACGAAGCTCGAAGTCACCGGAATAGATGATAGCTATCTGGATTTGTGCAGGATGGGCCAGAGCGAGTGGGAGCGGAAACAGGCCTTGGATTAATCAATCAGGACTTTGCCCCGTATTTGGCCGTGTACTCCTTGTACTTGTCGAAAATCTTGTCGTTCACATAGACCTTGCCGTCTATCTGCCTGTTCTTCAGGTGATTGAACGACATGTGGATGTCGATTATCGGATGCACCGGGACACCAGTCTCCTGGCTGAACTCCTCAAGGGCACTAATGCGCCTTCCAATCTCCTTGCGGTCGACTGCAATCACTATGCCGACGACTTCGGCCTTCAGCACCTTCTCAAGCTTCTCTATCGCCTCCACCTTGGTGCCCCCCGTTGTGAGCACGTCATCGACAATCACGATGCGCTCGCCGTGGTCTATGTTCTGGCTGCCGACAAAGACGCTGTTGGCATCCGCACCATGGAGCTTCATCTCTTTTCGGTCGAAGAGCCATTTCTTGTTCATGCGGTGGAGGTACTTGAGCTCTATCGCGGTGCTGATGGCTATGGGGATTGCCTTGTAAGCAGGGCCGAAAATGACGTCGAACTTGTCGCCATAGACCTCGTGGATTCTGGAGGCGTAGTACCGGCCCAAATCAGATATCGTCTCGCCGCTTGTGAGCGCGCCCATGTCTATGAAATACGGCGAAATCCGCCCGCTCTTCAATGTGAATTCGCCAAATCGCATGGCCCCGTTTTTGGCCAGGAACTCGATGAAGGATAGATTCATTTTTCCACCTCGACAACTTAAGACTTTGACCTCGTTTTGTCATGGCCGACGATCCGGCCTTGAGCATGCTCAAGAACGTTTCGACGTTCTTGACATCGCCCCTTCCCTTACCGCTTTCACCATGTCCTTGATTTTCTGGACCGAGTTCTCCTTCTCGAAGGCTGTGCCAACCTGGATTATGTCGGCGCCAGCCTTTATGACGTTTTTCGCCTGCTCAGAGGTCCTTATCCCCCCGGCGGCGATATATGGTATTGTGATTGAGGAGCGCACTGCGCTCACCATCTCAAGGGGTATGTGCCCGGACTCCGGGTTGCTGCCTGCATCGGTTATGAAGAAGCGGAATCCCATGCACTCGGCCGCCATCCCGAACGCAGCGGCGATTTTCGGCTTCTCGCGCGGGATGCGCTTCGCATCGCCGACCCACCCGACCGTCCCCCCGGGCTCGACAACGACGTAAGCGACCGGAAGCGGCTCGATGCCGTAGTGGCGCACCATCGGAGCGGCAAGCACCTGTGCCTCGCTTATCCAGTAGGTGTTGCGCGAATTGAGCATGGACATGAAATAGACAGCATCGGCGTATTTTGTGAGCGTCCCGATGTTGCCCGGGAAAAGAACGACGGGCTTTGAGACCGCGTGCTTGATTTCCTTGGCGACAGAATCGAGGACTTCGCCCTGCACGCCCGTGCTGCCGCCTATCAGAATGAGGTCGGCGCCCCCTTCGTCTGCGTTCTTCGCGGTCTTGACCGCATCAGCCAGGGACTTGTAATCGAGCGGGTCGATGAGGGCGAAAAGGAGTCCCTTGCGGGCAGCAAGCTCCTCATGTATGTAGCGTTCGGTTTTTCCAATCATGATTAAACAACCCCCCAGATGTTCCTGACTATATGCGCCACAAGCTGCGGGCCCATCATTCTTGTGGGCCTGTCCATGTGGCCGTGATGAGACAGATAAGAATCTAGATTCAGTTTCTTAATCCTTCTGCAAAATGCGGAAAGCTGGGCGTCCGAGCGGGATGAAATGAAGGAGTGTATCATCCGGTGCAAGGCGAGGTCGGCCCCATAGCGCAGGCGCCATTCGAGCTCGTAGCGTGCAGGATTCTCCGCATGCCTTCCTGCAATCGCTGCGCACATGCCTCCGAATATGACGCCGCCTCCGGTTGTCGACTTGACCTGCCCGGCCGCATCGCCGGCGAGCAGTATGTTCCTGCCTCCATGCCTCTTCGCTGTGCTTTTGCGGGGAGACAGAGGGATGACAAAACCACGAGGTTTTGGGGGCTTTCTGATGCCTTTGAGGTCCATTAGATGGTTCCATGCAAGGATTGGCCGGTGGGGAAGCTCGACGCCCACGCCGAATTCGGCATATGATTCATCCTGGGGGATCACCCATGCGAAGAACCCGGGGAACCTCGAATTTGAGATGAGCATCTCAATCATGTGAGGGTCCTTTGCAGCATACGGGATATGCGCCTGGAGCGTTCCGGCATGCCTTCTTATCTGCGGGAAACCGAAATGGCGAGCGGTCAGGGAAAGCGGGCCGTCGGCGCCGATGATATTGCCGGATTTGTATGATGATGTGATGCGTTCCCCGAAATGCATCCTCGCGCCCTCTGATTCGGCCCTGCCGGCTAGGGTGCGGTCCATTCCTGAGCGGTCGCAGACGAATGCGACAGGATTGTTCCGCCTGACGCTGAACACCTCTTTGTCGAAGCTGATGCGGGCTCCCTTTATGGTGTTCAGCACGTGCTTTCTGTAATCGAGGAATGGGGTAAGCGATTCAAGGCCGTCCTTTGAGAAGAGGCCGGAGCAGTTGCGGGGGATGCCGGCGCTTGCGTGCTCCTCGGAGACCGTGACGTCAAAACCGCTCCGGATGGCGCTGATTGCAGCAATCGAGCCTGCCGGCCCTGCGCCTATCACGTGGACTTTGCCCATATGGAGATGAGTGGTGGGTAGAATTTTTAATCACCGGATTTTCCAGATTCCGATGGCTGCAGTGGCGAGAATAACGGGAATGAATCCCGTAGCGCACCCGGAGCCGGATGATTCGTTTCCGGAATTTGACGAACCTAGGGGGGAGAAGCGGTCGACCGTCAGCGTCTTTTCGTCATGCGCATCGTTGAACGAGGCGGAGACCGGTATCGTGTAGAAGAATCCGTCGTCGAAAAGCGAGTAGTTCATGCCATGGTAGAGACGGAGCTTCTCATTGGGGCGCAGGAGCATGACTGAGAGCTGCTCCCCTCCGTAGGAATCCGGCATGGCAAGGTCGTAGGAACCCAGGACGTAATCCGACCGGTTGTTTGAGAGGCTGACCTCCGTGACGTATGTCTGGTCGTCTATATCGAGCTCGAGCGAGACCCCTTTCGGGTCTTCAGATGTGAAGCCGATTTCAAGGCTGTCCTGCGCGCTGATGTCGATAGCGGGGTCTGAGGAGAGCAGCAGGTCGTAGGATGCAGACTGGTCGTCGCTTTTACGGATGGCCAGATGCGTGCTGTCGAGCACGCCGGCCTGCGCGAATGTCGCATCCGTCGCTATCCACCCGTGCCCCGGGAGATAGATTTCAGCCCATGCATGCGGCTGCCAAGCGTTGGAATACACGTATCCGCTGACATACCTGGTCTGGAAGCCGAGCGAGCGGGCCATTGCTATAAGCAGATGGGTGTATTCGACGCATACGCCATGCTTCTCCTGGAATACCTCCTGCGCGGATTTCGATTTGCCCCAGTATGATATGTCGTATTCCACATAATCGTGGACGAAATTGACGAGGTTCCGGATAGTCTTCAGCGCGGAATCGTCCGATGAGAGCTCCCCCGCCTTCATGGCAATTTGTTCATCTGCCTGGGTGAGCGGGGTTGAATTAAGGGGCTTGTTCGGCACCGCTGGGTCGGATGAGATTATCGGGTCGTAATTGATGTCCACTATGGCATCCGCCTTCAGTGTAACCGACCCGTTACCTTGATATCTGAGCATTATGGTGCCGTTGTCATCCACGTACCGTTCCATCTCCGGTTCGGTCGTGATGGAGACCACGCGCTGGCTGCTGTCGTTGACCGCTAGTGCCCCTGTGAAATCGAACGGCCCGCTGCCAGTCACCTCCCATGTCCTGTGCAGCGTGATTCTCGAATAGCCGAAGCTGGATGCGTTCGACAAAGCGAGAATCAGGAGGAGCACCAGAAATCCGCATCTCATTTGCTCCCCCGTATCGAAAGCATGCGGTCCACTTTCTTTTTTATGAGCGCGCTCGTTCCGATGTCCTTCCTGTGCCATACCGGCCCGCGGATGAATGAGCATCCCTTTTCCGCAATCATCTCTGCCTCATCCAGGCTCCTGCCCCGGCCCAAGATGCCGAATGCGCGCGAGCCGGTCGTGAGTATCTTGCCGCCCTGCTCGTATACTGATGCGAAGTAGACCTTGGCCCCGGACTCCTCCATCCCGTGCGCATCGATATCCACGCACGCGTCCTTTAGCGGCTTGTCAGGATATCCGTCCGGCACCATGTATTTCACTACGGTGCAGTCGTCCGAAAACGAGGGGCGGGAGATCTGCCCTTCTGCTATCGAGAGGAACGTGTTTGTCAGCGAATCATTCAGCAGCGACAGCACGTTCATCGCCTCCGGGTCGCCGAAACGTGCGTTGAACTCTATTATCTTCACGCCACCGGCAGTCAGGATAAACTGGCCGTATAGTACGCCCCGAAACGGGGTCTGGTCCTTCTTCATCGCGTGGATGACACCCTGGAGGATTTTCTTGGCCGCCTCCATGTCGCTCTCCCTAGTGAATGGCAGATGCCTGCCGGATGAGTATGAGCCCATCCCACCCGTGTTTGGACCTTCGTCGCCTTCATATGCGCGCTTGTGGTCCTGCACTGGGGGCATCGTCGATATCCGCGAGCCGTCGCAGAAGCACTGGAACGTGAACTCCTCGCCCACAAGCTTCTCCTCGATAAGCGCGCTCCCGTCCTTTTCAATCAGGCCACGCGCATAAGCGACAAGGTCGTCGATTTCCGTGAAATGGTCCCCGCTCAGCTTCACGCCCTTGCCGCCTGTCAGCCCCAGCGGCTTGACCGCGACCTCGCCGTAATCCTTGATGGCGCGCCGCGCATCGGCCTCGCTTGTGACCACGATATGCTTGGGAGAGCCTTTGATTTTATGGCGCTCAAGCAGGCTCCGCATGTATGACTTGTCCCATTCGATTCTGGAGGCGGCCTTTGTCGGGGACGCGACAAGCATGCCCGTGCGGGCGAGGGCGTCGCTGACGCCTGCTGCGAGCGTCGCATCCGGGCTCGCAAAACCCAGGTCGAAATCCCGGCCGGAAATCGCCTTGCTGACGGAATCTGCATTCTCGATGTCGCATATCCAGTATTCCTTGGAAAGCTGCGCAATCGCAGGGTTCTTCTTCGACATCACGGAATAGAGCTCGGCATCCTGGGCGAGCCGTTCTGCTATCGCATGCTCCCGTGCGCCATTGCCAACCAGCAGGACTTTCATGTTTGACCTCTTGCCTTGGATTTGCGGCTCGTACTTGCGTATCCTAGAGCCGATAAGCGCCCTTCTTGTTGCCCCCGAAAAGCTCTCCGAAGGAGTCCTTGAACGAGCGCTTCAGGGGCTGCTTTACGATGAATGAGCGCGTAGTCGGGTACTGCTTGATGAGCTCGAATGTGAAGAAGTACTGGCTGATTGTTGCTTCCGTTGTTGGCGTTTCGGCGCCTTGCGATGGCGGCGACACTGCGTTTTTGCCTTTCTTCCGCCTATTCCTGCGAGTCACTCGAAACGCCTCCGGATGTACCCTTCGCGTATCAGCATGTTGAGGCCGTCCTCGGCCCTTGTGACCGCAACCGAGTTCGCCTTCGAGAACTCGCGGATGTCAATAGCCCCGCCATGGAGCTTTATCCAGTTGTAGAGGCTTTCTTTCAGCAGGTCGTCCCCCATGCCGCTAAGCTGCGCGAGCTTCTTCTGCATCTCATCCCTCTTGCGCTCGCACTCGAGAAGCAGGCGCGTGTTCGCCTCGCCCGAGCGGACAAGGTCCTCGTATTTGGCGTTCATGTCGGAATGCCTTGTCTGGAGCTCGGAAAGCTGTGTGGAGAATTCAAGCGCGTCGCGGTCGATTATCTTGGACGTTTCGGATAGCAGCGCGTTGATGTGTGTGAATATGCCTGTCGGCCGGATGTCATAGTAGTCCTCTGCGACCTGCAGTATGTTGAGGAACGTGGGCATGAGGTCGAGCAGCCTCGCAATCCTGCTCCGTTTCACCGAGAAGCTGTAGATGAAGTCTATGGACTCACCCTTGAACTCGACCCGGTATTCGAGGTATGGCTTGCCTTGGAGGTCCGTGCCCTTAATCTTCTCGACCGAAAGCGCGTTCTTGGCATAGGTTATTCTCGTGAAGCCCAGCCCGCTAAGGAGCGTGGCGAGGCTTTTCAGAGGCTTCTTCTGCTTTCCAGGAACGCTTATCTTCTCCTCGGCCATAATTATTACCTCCTTATCTGCTCAGACCCTCTTGAGAGAGGGTGGATTCATCCCGTCCTCGAGGACGACGTTGACGACTCCCTTCGTGGCCTTGCACATGCGCACGAGCGAGAAGACCTTGATGAGGTTCTTCTCATCAATGCCAAGCTGGCGCAGGAACGATATGATGGACGGCTTCGAGTACCCGAACTTCTCGAGCACAGCGACAAGCTGCTCCCCGTCAAGGAGGCCGTCCCCGCGCTCAAACTCCGTCTTTATCAGGTTGAGCTGGCTCTCGTTCAGTCCTATCTCGTAAAGCATGCGCACGAACTGCTCGCGCTCGATTTCGACAATCATTTCTCCACCCCGTATCTTGTATATGAGGAGAGGCTCCTCCCCGTCTATCTTGTCCATGAGGAACGTCATGACGCGGGACTGCCTCTCTGCGAAAATCATGTTGACTGCTGCATCGCCGACACCGAACTTGGATATCTCGCCGTCGATAAAGTCGGAGTACCCGATGGAATTGCGCACATAATCGCGGAATTCCTTCAGTATGAGTCTCAGGACGAAGACAGTCCCGATGTTGCTGAATATCGTCTTATGCATGTCGGACGGGTTCTGCGTGGCGATTACCAGGGAAAAATTGTACTTGCGGCCTTCACGGACGATTGTTATGACGTCGCTCCGCTCGTCCTGCGCGATTTTCCACGCCTCATCCAATACGACGAAGAGGCGCACGTGCTTGTTGTCCTTCTGCATGCCTTCGGCGCGCATCAGCTCCTTGATGTACTGGAGTATCGTGAGCCCTGCAAGGGAACGCATCTCCTCGCTCGGAAGGTCGTGCAAGTCAATGCAGACTAAGCCGCTTGTGGTGATGTCCTTTATGTTCAATGTCGATGAGCCTGCGAAGAAGTCCGAGCCTTCTGCTGTGAACCGCTTGAGGAGGCGCGCGGCCTTCTTCTTGTTGTTCCGCTCGAGTATGTGGACCACATGGGCGAGGGTTGGCTTCTCGCACTTGCCACCTTCGCACAGCTCGCCCAGGGCTTCTTTGACATCTTCGCGCGCGAGCTTGAGCTTATGCGTTTTCTTCTGCTCGTCCCGCATGGCCTTGGCCTGCTCCTTGAGCGTCGGTTTAGCGCTGTTGGCCTTGTAATAGACGAATTCGAGCGCCTCCTCTATGTCGTCGCGCTCGTTGGGGTAGCTTTTCAGGTCGAGGAGGACATCAAGCGCTGAGATAATCTGCTTAATCCTGCTCCTTTTTGGCAGGCCGACCAAATCGAGGATGTTCAGGCGCTCGGTGGCCAGGTTTATCACGCGCCCGCCCGCCTGCTTCACCCATTCGTTGTATTCGCCGACCCAGTCCAGGATGACGGCGTTCGTGTTCCATATCATGGATGCGCGTGTCAGGAACGTCTTGACGGTGTATGATTTGCCCGAACCGGTAATTCCGATAATGGCCAGATGCGGATTGATGAGCTTGCTCGGGTCCCAGAAGACAGGCGTCCTGAGAAAGCGCGTCTTTCCGATATAGACGCCCTGGGTTGGAAGGGAGAGCAGGAGTTCCTTTCTCGGCTCGGGAGGGTGCACAAGAATCATCTTGCGCGCAATCTCCTTGGAGAGCATATAGGACGATTTCATCGTTGCCTTACCTCAGACGTAAGAACTATCTCTGGGGCTGTATATAAACATTACGGCGAGGGGGCAGCCTCATGGTTCGCGGGAGGGGCTGCTGCGCCAGAGCAGAGCAAGCGGCACAAGCAGCGCGATAATGAACGCTGAGGAACACCCGCCTTTGCCTTCATCGCCCAGGTATCCGCTATTTCGCTCGACGGTTTTGCAGGCGCCGGCCTGACACGTGTTGCCGATGCCCCAGTAACCGCATTGGACATCGTTCTGGCAGGATGGCTGTGACGTATGGATAACCGGGCTGTAGGCGGAAAGGGGCTTCGAGGCGTCGTAACTCCCATAGAACTCCTGCGTTGTGACCGTGAATGGCGCTGATGCGGCATTGTTGGTCCCACCCTGCAACGCGGTTATCGTTATGGTGGCCGGATAATTCTCCGGGGGGGCGGGTATTCCCACCTGGCCGTCAACCACCGGAGTGTCGTAAGTGTAGGAGTATCTCTCGTTGGGCGAATCGAACTCCACGCTGACGCGCGCGATTATACCCTCTGTTATCAGCCTGCCGTTCTGGTCCTTCGCCTCGACCTTGACGAAGGAACCCGGGTCGAGCTTCACATCATAGCGCAGGCTGCTGCCTTTTCCTGAATACCCGAACTCTTCGCCCTCGTCCCATTGGCCGTTCTTTGATGTATCCTGGTAGGCATTGTGGATTTCAAAAATACGCTCGAGCTGGGTTTCGGTGGTTCCGTCATCGATTGGTGAATTGAGGGGTGAATCATCAGCGGCGTCGGCCTTCAGCGCCAGGTATAGGTCGCGGACGGTCTTGGAAAGCCTGGAGCCGCTGCCGTCCCCGAAATCCCTCGGGGTGGACATCGCGTTCCATATCGTGGAGAGCGGGACCGAGACGTTGTCATCATCAGCCGAGCCCCCGTAATAAGAAGAGGAATCCCGAAGGTCGAGGAGGATGCCGGCGATTGCAAACTCCTCGTCTATATTGGGCTCGCCGTCCATGGCAAAGTTTAACTCAAGATTGTACTTGGAGCTTTGAACCTCGTAGCTGGCGGCCTTGCCCACCCCATAGTGTTTTTTCATCTCAAGGGCGCAGAACACCGCCCAGCCCTCCTGCAGGCCCCACTCGCTGCTCGGGTTTGTGTAGCCCGCATGGGATTCCCCGGGGGGGTTGCTGCCCGCCGACCTTGCCTCGGCAAGGATGTGGTGGCAGTACTCGTGGAATTCGCGGTTGGCAGGGGCTTCGGAAGTGAAGAAACCGGAATCCGCCTTGTTGATTATCATGCCATTAGGAGAAGGGCCGAATTCCTCCTCTGAATGGGCCGTTTTATCAGCTGAATTGACTACGACGCGTTCCATCACCGTATCGCCCTTGCCGATGACGCTTTCCTTGAATTCAACGGCCCGCAGGACGTCTGCATAGATTTTGGCAAAGTTCCTCAATTGCTCTTCTTGAGCCAGGTCAAGAACAAGGTTTGAAAAGGAAGGGTCGTCATAGGGCAGCTCGGCGCGGTATTTGAGGGCAGTGGGTTTGTCAACGTAGTCCTCTTCCGTAAGATAAAGTTTGTTGTTTTCATCCTCAAAGGATATGCCGACGCCAACAGTGTTGCCAGGAGCGAAGACTTCCGGATTGTAGTACTCGAAAGCCCCGGCGTTGTCGCTCCATGTGAAGTACTTATTCGGATCGTAAGTTAAAGTCCCCTTTGAATCCGTGAAAAAGAAAACCACCTTGATGTGCCTCAATGGAACTTGAACCGAAGTTGAGACGATGCGCCCTACAGAGGCTGGATCGATATCGGAATAATAAACCTTGCCCTTTACGCCGCCCTTGCAGCTTTTCCCGTCAGCTGCACAGCCGAATTGGCACGCCTTCGTTTGATAGACGCATTTGCCGTCAGCCGGATTGCACGTGCCGTTATAAGAGAGGGTATTGTCTTTGCAGAAAGGATCGCATTCCACGTCCTTGCATTTGTCCGATACTGTGCATGAGCAGTCTGGATAAGGCTCCTGCTTCTCCCCGCTCTCGCATGTGGTTGTGCATTTCTCCGCCTTGGCAACGCAGGTATTACCGCTGACAACATAGCCGGCCTTGCACTTGCATGTTTCAGATGAAGAGTCATAATATGAATTGGAACCATGGTCGCGTTTGCATGCGGCTTCGTAGTCTTCATCAGTAGGGCCTGCCGGCTCGGGTTTTACAGTGCCGTATTCGCTATAAGGGCAGAAGCATTCGCAGGGCTTTCCCTGGGGGCACTTGCATACGATATAATCATGGGTGTTCTCGTCCCAAACGCCGGGGCAGTTCTTGGTGCATGCCAAACCGTTGACACCACATAAAAAGCAGTCGTCCGCTCCTGCAGGGCAGGTTTCTGCAAAAGAGAGCGACTGGAGCGTTAGGAGAAATGCAAAAACCAGAAGGGAACTAGATTGAGAACGCATAGCAATCCCGCAGGTCTTAAACAAAGAAATGCTATAATCATTCTCTTTCTGGCTTCGCTGCCGAAATAGGAAAAAACGATGGAGGGCATGCCTAGAAAAGCGCGTCCTTTATCTCTTCCTGCGTTGTCGGGAAGAAGAAATCCCATTCGAAGCAGCGTAGCATCTCCAAATCCGTGAGGTCGCGCACATCGCAGCCAAGCGAGCTTGAGAGGATTGTCTTGAGCTCCTTTGCCTGCCTGCTCACCCTGCTTAACGCCTCGTCCCTCGTGAGACCGAATGCGGTCGTGGTCGCGAATGCTATTATCTCCACCGGGCGCTCACCCTGCGTTATCCGGTCAAGCAGGCGGTTCCAGTATGCGAGCTCCCTGTCCATGCGCATGCTCTCGTCCGCGGCAATCTTGGATTCCTTGGCCTTCTTGGCTTCGACCGTGCCGCGTTTCGTCTTGATTTCCTCGATATGCTTCGAGAGGTCGAGGGTGCTTATCATGAGGGAGATTTTCACGATGTATTTGAGCGAGCTTATCGCTTTCTCGAAGGAATCGAACATCGTCTTCTTCTCTTCGGCGTTCTTGTCCATCGAGCTTTCATAGAAGCGTATCTCCAGGAACTTGCTGGCGAAGTAGCCGTTCTCGTCCTTCTTTATGATATAGTCGCGCGTAGGAGGCACCTCGTAGCCGCCATGCACCTCGATTATGTTCGTGGCCTTTGTGAAAAACGGGATAATCAGATAGCCGTACTTCCAGAGGAGGAGCGATATCGCGAAGAAGACCGATGCGATGATGGGCATTATCGGGTTGCCTGAGAGGAGGGATAATACGATGGCGACAAGCCCGCCAAGGAGCGCGATGGCGGTCACGGCGCGGTTGATGAACATACACATCACTTCGAACTGCCATCATATAAAAATCTTATCATATGCTCGCAATCGTCTTGAGGCCTATCTCGCTACCCAGGATGTTGGCCAGCTCCTTCACGAATACTATCGTGACAATGAGAGAGAATATCGGGGCGACGACCGAGTACAGGAGGGACCTGGCAAGCGAGTCGCTCCCCCTCTGCATGATGAGTGTCAAATCGCCAGTCATGTCAATTTTGTAATTGGAGGTAACATTGCTCGTCCAGTTCTGGGCAAGGAGGTAGTCGTCGCACATAGTCGTTGTGTTCGATACATTGGTCGAATGCGTCACATTCGTCCCATTCTCGAGCGTGACCCATGTGGAGAGGTTGAAGTCATTCGGGTCGCAGCGCCCGCTTAAGAGGTCGAGCTTACCTGCAATCGCATAATTGCCGTTCAAATCGATGACTGGCGCTGTCGCATAGAAACTGTTGTTCGTGAAGTTCTCTACTGCGATGGATGTATTGAGCAAATCCGGCTGCGGGTCCGGGAAGATAAGGATGAACGTCGGGTAGAAGACGTAGAGGCCGATTGCGAGGGCTATCATAAACCCGCCGACTTTCCGCGTGGCGAAGAACGTGCGGAGGACCAGGCCTACCGGGAAGAGGAGGGCAAGCGCGTTCTGCCCTATGAACAGCGCAATCTGCGTGTTCAATTCGACAAGCATCATTACCAGGTTCGTGAGCAGGAGCTGCTGGGATATAGCATCCGAGACCGATGCGAGGTTGGCGAAAGGAGATATCGCAAACGAGCCGAAGTCCAGGGAAATCCCCTGGTAGAAGCCGATGAGGTTGAGGAGCCGGATAAGCCCCTGCATGAGCGAAAATAGCGAGTCGTTGAGGTTGCCGAGCGTGCAGGAGAGCTGGGCAATCACGTTCCCGGTAGAGCATCTCTCGCTTACAACCGAAGAGCTTATCACGCCGACAAGCTCGACGATTGCGGCAAAAGAGCCGATTATCGCGGCATTGATGATGGACTGGATGAGCTCTTCTAGGCCGAAGAGCTCGATGCGCTTGAAGCCGAAGGCACGGCCGAGGCCGACAAGTAAGCCGGCAAGCACGATGGACGCGGTCACTACGATGACAGCGACTTCTATTCCAACGAACGATTCAGCCATCGTGGATGGATGGTTATCCCACAATTAAATAGATTTCGCATAAGTCATTTGCGGAGCGCCCTTGACAGCTTTCTCGTCATCGCGATTATCGTCGTCGTGCCCCGGACGAAGAAGGGGGCAGTATGGGTTTCGAGTTTCGGGTTCTGGGTTTTGAGGGCTTTTAGGAGCGTCTTCGGATTGTTAATGTCGTCAGGCGCGATATCCGGCAGCTTAGTGTATGTGCGGCCGAATTCGAAGAAGAAATGGCTGTCGCTTCCTGCGGCCCCGGGAAGCGAATGCGCCTTTGCGAATGCCGCGGCCTTCTTGTTGTATTCCTTATTCATGCAGCGGGCATTGAACACCTCGACGATGTCGACTTTAGCCGCCTCGTCCGCGCCCGCGTGCTTTCTTGAGCGCCCGTAATCGAACATGTGCGGAAGGTAAGCGAGGCCGCCCTGGGCATGGATTTTGTCAATCGCTTCAAGGAAAGGCGTCTTCTTCGGAATCAGCTCATTTATATACAGGCCGATGAGGTCGCCCCGGTCAGTAAAAATCTCCTCTGCGGGTATGAAGGGGGCCTTCAATGCGCGCATCCTGGCGTGCGAACCGATGCTGTTGTGGTCGGCTATCGCCGGGATGATGCCGAGCTCTGCGGATTTTCTCGCCAGCGCTTTCGGGTCGATGATCGAGTCGATTGATGAGTTCGTGTGCACGTGGAAGTCTATTTTCATACGAGTGCGCCCCCTTTTTCCAATGCGTTGAGGAGTTTGATTGCGAGCGCCCTGGCCGCTTTTTCTGATGGCTTCTTCTTCCCCTTCACCATCATGCGCCCGCTCCCGTACACGCTTATCGAATATGTACCAACTTTCGCAAGAAGGACGACCGGGCTGCTTCCAAGCACCTCCCCCAGCGCGGCTAATGCCGGCTCGGCCTTTTTTAGGTCTATTTTCCGGTCCTTTAGTTTGATTTCCACGCCGTTTGCGGTCTGGCAGGGTTCAATCACGAAAAAGTCGTTCATCCGAGCTTCCCCCTCCAGAATACGTCCTTCCTGAATATGTCGAAGAAAATCGCCTCGGGCGCTTTTGCGTACGGTTTCTTGAGAAGGACGTTTACGGCTTGCGATGCTGCGAGCGTCCCGGCAAGCGATGCTGCGGGACAGATGATGCTCTGGCAGGACTGGTACCGCTCCAATGCCTCATCATCTTTAGGCAGCTGGAACGCCTTTTCGAACAGGTAGGTCGTGAACACCGACACCAGCCCGCGCGAGCCCTGCGCTGAGCAGAACACGTAGGGGATTTTCATCGAGCGGGCCATGCGGGAGAGGATGAGCTTGGATTTCACATTATCCGTCCCGTCCAGGACGATGTCCGCGCCATCGATTATCGCTTCCGAATTCTCGCCGAACTCCTCGTGCGTGCTGATTTCTATCCCGGTGTTTATCGCCTTTGCCCGGGCGACTGCAGCATGGACTTTGGGCAAATCCAGGAACTCCTCTGTCGCAAGGCTCTGGCGGTTGAAATTCGAGAGCTCGAACCGGTCGTGGTCGAACACTATGAGCTTTTCTGCCCCCATCCGCAGGAGGTTCTCCAGTATGAATCCGCCGGTGCCCCCGAGTCCGACTATCGCGAAGACGGATTTCCGCACCTTCGCCTGCTGGGCCTTGGTCAGCGGGTTCCTGAGGAACTTCTCAGAATAAAGGTTCATAGCCGACCGAACCCTTGATTCCGCTCGTCCCCTTTGCGCTTCTCCAGCGCGATTTTCTCCTTGATTTTCTTGAGCTGGGAAGTTTCGACTTCACCAGTATGGAGGGCGGTCAGGTTCCGGAGCACCTGGAGCCTGCGCTGGATGTGCGGGTCGATTGTCTTCTCCCGAAGCAACCCCAGGTGCGTAATCACGTAAAGCGCGGTCGAGACACCGGTGAAAATCAGGATGATGGCACCTACCTTACCCAGGTCCGTAGTGGGATGGAAATCGCCGTATCCGACCGTTGCCAGAGTGACTGTGGTGTAGTATGCTGCGTCTAGGAAGTTCCATCCCTCGACAGTGTGGAAGAAGAGGATGGAGACAACGTAGATAATCACGAGCGTGACAATCGGGATAGTGAGAGCTTTTATCTCGGAGACGACTGGCATTAGCATTCCCTTTATCCATGAATATATTAAAATGTTCTATCCGATTGCAGCACATGGATTTTTTCGTCGACTGCCTGGGCGCGAGCAGGGAGGTCGGGCGGAGCGCGTTCATGCTCCACACCGACCGCAACATCATGCTCGATTACGGCATCAAGATATTCGACCAGAGCGGAGAGGCCAAATTCCCCCTCGAAACCCCGGTCAAGCCGGACATGATGGTGCTTTCGCACGCGCACCTGGACCACTCGGGCTGCGTCCCCGCGCTCTATACCGAAAGCAGGATACGCTGGTACTCCACCCCGCCCACGAAGGATATATGCGAGGTCCTCTGGATGGACTCCATGAAAATCATGGGGGATGATTTGCCGTATCGCCTTGGCCACTTGAAGAAGGCGCAGAAGTACTGGAATCCCTTATTATATAGGCATCCGATTTCGAGCGGCGAGACGAAAATCGAGCTCTTTGACGCGGGCCACATCAGCGGCGCCGCGATGGTGGATATCGAATACCGGGGCAAGAGCTTCTTTTATACCGGGGATTTCAAGTGCGAGGAGACATTTATGCATAAAGGTGCGAAGTTCATCGACGGCGTCGACATCCTCATGATTGAAAGCACATATGCCAAGAAGGACCACCCGCCAAGGAGGGAAGCGGAAGAGAAGTTCATGGAAAGCATCTATGAGACGCTGGAGAACGGAGGCAACGTGTTGCTTCCGGCTTTCGCCCTTGGAAGGACGCAGGAATTGATTTCCCTGCTCCGGAGCTATGACCGGGAGATACCAATTTTCGTGGACGGTATGGGGCGAGAGATGTCGCGCATCTACCTGCAGTACCCCAAATACCTCAAAGACGCGGACGCGTTCAAGAAGGCGGTCCGGAGCGTCACCCTTGTGCAGTCAATACCTGACAAGAAAGCGGCGCTGCGCGAACCCTCGGTGATAATATCCACGGCAGGCATGCTGAACGGAGGCCCGGTGCTGAACTATATCTTCAACGCGAACTCCGAATCAAAGATAATATTCACAGGCTACTGCGTGGAAGGAACGAACGGCTGGATGCTGCAGAGCAACGGAAACATTGTGAAGGACGGTCAGGAGCTGGCTGTGGATTTGCCTGTCGAGTATCTTGACCTCTCGGCGCATGCCGGTCGCAGCGACCTCCTGCAGTTCATCAAGAGGGCGAACCCGGAAAAGGTCCTCCTGGTCCACGGAGACAAGCCCGAGGATTTCGCAAAAGAGCTGGAGGAGGAGCACGGCTTCAAGTCCATGGCTCCTTTACCGGGAGAGAGGGTAATGCTCTGATTCTATCAGGAATTATGGATAGAAGGAAAACAGAAAAGGAGGAATAAGAAGAAAAGCTCACTCATCGCAGCGGAACACTTCGAGTTCAGCCCTGTTGGCGGCGAATGTGGTCCCAGGGGAGACAACCGGCGCCCCGACAGAGTATCTTGCTGGACTGATTGCGAACGGTTCTGCCGTCCCTTCCCGGACATCGAGGTAATCAATGGTTATATCTTCTTCCCCGACTCTCGATCGAACAGAAAGCAGCGCTGATGGCGGTTCGGTCGACGGAGCGGTGGACAAATCATCCAGCCTGAGCGAAACCGTGGTTGACGGTACGAGAAGCCCTTCGCCCTGGTTCAGTACGCCTGCTATGACAAGCGGAAGCGAAATCTCAACTTCGACAGACCGGGCTTCCGCATCGAGGACGGTTATCGTGATACCGTCGGCGACCCCTTCGACTGCCATCTGCTCTCCGATAACGGCGTTTCCCTGATTCCTGACCTCGCAGTTGCGGTCGGTTACTTTCATCAAAACTTGCCCGTCGAAATCAGAATCACCTTCGAATGAGACAAGCCGGTCACCCACGCGGATGTTCTGACCGTCCCCGAGGATGGCGCCTATGCGCGGCGCGCGGCATGATAGCGAGGCAACGGGCGGAGGACACGGGTCCTGGGGCTGCTCCGTGGCAGGCGGCTCAATCGTAATGTAGTGGTGATGTTCCTCCTGGGTCGTGCAAGCGAATGAAGCCGCAGCGATGGACGCTGAAAGGAGCGCTGCTTTAACAAAACCGTTCCGAGTCGAGCGCAAACCCGGCTTGGACTGATTCACGGATATGGCATCATGTCTGAGTTTCATGACGTTATTGTGTATAAAAGTGCTTTTAAATGTATTTATTATTTATTTCTTCTCGAGAATCAGCATCTCTTCAGGGTATGCAAGGTGCGAACGCGTTGTCGCGAATCCGTGGAAGAAGGCGTGAATCGCATCCTCTGCCTTCACAACCGGGCGCTTGACTTCGGCGTAGATTTTCTTTTTCTTTATGATGAATTTCCCCTTCTTGTGGCTTTTCTTGAACTGCACCACGTGCTTTTTCATCTCAAGGGGAGGCCCGACGACAAGCATTGTCTTGGGGAGGGTGTCTTTGCCCAGGATTATCGCGAGGCGCACAAGATGGCGCGAATCGTCCGCGATTATATCCTTTGGCTCGAACTCCTTCAGATGCGCCCTTAGCTGGCCCATCATCTTGTGGAGCTGGCCCCAGAGGATGTCATCGACAATGTCCGGCCTGGGCATGGAGAGGAGGATGAGCTTCTTGCCCCTGGACGCTTTTTCCGTCCGTTCTTCGAAAGTCGCGGGTTTTCTGAAGAATAGGGACTCGGACGGCTTCTTTAGGAAGGCCTTGCACAGCGAAATGAAAAGGCGTAGATTGGTTTCCGAAACCGCCGCGGCGACATTTCGGTTTTTGTCGGTCGGGTCGATGACGATGAAAGGGCTGCCAAAGCGCTTCACCGCGTCCTTGGCCTCCGATGGCTTGTGATATTTCTTGATATCGATGAAAACCCCGGATGGTGAAGCGGGCTTCCATTTTGCGGCCGCCCTGAGCAATGCCGGGAAGCCCCCATATTTTATTGTCAGGAGCTCGCACAGGTAGCCTGAGAAGCCCTCGGTTTTTATTTCGGCCCCGTAAATGCCGTTTGAGCGGAGGAACTGCTTGAGGAGGAGGACGTCGTCCACCTGCTTTTTCTTCAGGGATGAGTTCACGAAATCCGTATGCAGGACCGAGCGGTCCACGGAGCTCACGCGCTCCGCGGCCTTGGTTATCTTATATGCCGGAACGAGGTCGATTCGCCTGCCTTCGAAATGGAAGCGCGCATAGGGATGCTCGGCATAGCTTAGCTGGTACCTGATGCCTGGGAACGACGATGCCATTATATCCTTGATATAGGGCTCGAGCGCCTCCCGCGGCATCGAGCGGGCGAAAAGGACGAAGATGTCGATGTCCCTTTTGTCGCGCAGGAACGTCTTCTTGGCAACAGAACCGGTCAGCACGACCTTGCATCCTTTCGGCGCATTGTCGCTGATGTGGGATACGAGCATCTGCGCGAAGCCGAGCTCACGTGACAGCTCTTGGGCACTCGGCCTTATGGCTGGTAAAACTCGGGAGAGGACCCGCTGCATGAAATAGCGTCTTCGGCAAGATTTTAAAAGAACACCTTGGAATGTCCCACATGCGGCGGACCATAGTACTATTGCTGGCGATATTTCTTCTGGGATTCGGCTGCCTGGGCGAAAGCCAATATGAAGGCGGAACGGCAGAGCAGGTTACGGCCACCTCGCAGAACGATTTGGATGGTGATTCCAGCCCGGATTATCTGGTCTATGACTTTTCTCCCATCCAGTACAATGATGCCGGGATGACCGTCCACCGCCAGGTGACGGTCACTGTGGAGACCGCCGGCACCTACACTTCCGTGAACCCGAACCTGACGGATGTCGACCTGCTCGTAGCCGACCAGAGCCTCGAGGAGTTCTCCAAATCCAGGATACAGGCGGATACGGCATGCAGCCAGGCAATCGGCCTTAGCAACGTGGTCTGTTCCGACGTCACCACATGCAGCAGGCTCTGCTCGAGCGCCTCGCAGAAATGCAGGAAGATAGCCGCCACTCACGAGGATGTGCTTGCAGGGTCGATGATTTCCTATGTCAAGGCGAACAACGAAATCCGCTCCCTCCTCCTGGACTCGCGCAGGATGGTCCTCAATCTCAGGGAAGGGACCGACGAGGAGAGGGACGAGTTTTTCGCTAAGACGAGGGATATTGTCAGCCGCGTCGCGGAAATCAACGCCAACCCGATGTATACCAACGACGAACTGCTCCTCTGCCAGCACTCGGATTTCGGAATAGTCCCGTATCTTGTCGAAGCGACGCAGAAGATCGGAACGTACTCCATACTGAACGTCAGCTACCGCTACCACGTCGTCCTTTCGGTGTCCCCGACCATCAAGACCAACAGCTCGGATGTAGGGGTGGAAGTCGCCGGGGTCGGGTTTACCGACACGCTGCCAAAGAGCGCGGTGATGGATACGGACGCAGTCTCATCCATCCAGGCGTTAAGCGCCAGCGAGGTGGGTTCCAGCGTCAATGTGAACTGGACGTCCGCCAAGCCCAGCAAGGAAGGATATCTGATGTATTATGAATTCCAGTCGCAGGAGCCGCCTGAAACAGTCATACCGGCCCTCAAAAGCCCGGATATGCGGGTGAAAAGGGTAAATCTCATTCCCCTTGCACCCACAAACATGATACTCGTAGCGCTCAATGGAATCTTCAAGAACTACTTTGTTGCCTACGGAGCCGCACTCGGTATCACCCTTGCCGTGCTCCTGACCATATACAACACCATTGTCCTGGCATTCACGATGCTCAGCGAAAAGGCGGCTGGGGCCAGCTTCACTACAGGCTTTAGGAAAGCGTTCGGAAGGACGGACGTCCGATGGAAGACGGACATGATTGTCGCAGTCATCATGCTCGCAGCCGGGTTTTACCTGGCTACCGCAGTTGCCGTCCAGCCGACGATCCCTCCGGCCCTCCTTGAATCGCTAGACTTCCTGATGAGGAACGACATGGGTGTCATCGCGATAGGGCTCACGCTGCTAGGCTTCCTCATGAGCTATTTTGCAGTCGAGAATTTCGCGAAGATAACGATACTTGAGAAGGCATACGGCGTTGTGATAAGGCAGGAAAAGGACATGTTCCTTGCAAGGGCCGCCAGTCTCAAGGACAGGATGGCAGAGCTCGAAGCGCTGATAGAGGAATACAGCAAGGAGGATTTCGATGTCAGCAAGGAATACGACGTCCTGACAACGGCCAAAGCCGAGAAAATAGATATCCTCACGAAGAACATGACGGCCCGCAGCAAGGCCCTCATCGACGACTACCTCATGCGCGTGGAGAACAGCATCAACAGCCTCAAGGGCAGGAAGAAGCTTGCGGATGAGAACTGGCCCAGGTGGAAGGAGACCATAGCCAAAATGCTCGATGAGCAGGGCGATGTCTACATCTCTTCGCTGGTGACGGTGCCAGCTTCGCTGCGCGGCTGGGCCCTGGGAAGGTACGGCAAGGAGGCCGGCACCGAAGGCCTCAGCTTCGAGCGCGACGCCATAAAGAAGCGGAAGGTGTCACCCGACGAGCTGGTCAGGGACATGATAGGGAAGGGCCTGATAAAGGGGGCTATAGTCATCAAGCAGGAGAAGGTGGTGCTGTCCGAATTCGCTGAAGGCGGCAATACGGTCATGACCGCCCTCAGCCTGAAGCTATATTCCTATATCAAGACCCTGGCAAAGAACCTCGGCCAGCACCAGCCGCAGAGCTTCGCCGCCATAGGCGACAAGACTGTCATCATCATGATGCGCAACCGCATGCTGGATTCCATCCTCGTGATAAGCAAGGACAAGTTCAAGGACGCGGTCGAGCAGTGGAAGGCCAAGATGAAGATTTTCGAGGCTGGGTGAGCAATCTCCCACCCCCTTCCATTTTCTTATGTTTTTTAGCCCAAAAACCATACGAATTTAAAGCCTCCCAGACAATATATTTTTGTTAAAAATACTGACTTTTCTACGACGTAAAATCGTATCACGGAACTAGTGGTTATTGTATGTCTGAAGAGGGCGGATACACAGCGAAGGAAATACAGGTTCTGACAGGTCTAGAAGGGGTCCGGAAAAGGCCGGGGATGTACATAGGCGACACCTCAAAAAGAGGTCTCCACCACCTGGTCTACGAGATAGTAGACAACAGCATAGACGAGGCACTTGCCGGCCACTGCAAAAGCATCAACGTGGAGCTGCTCAAAGACGGCTCAGCCCGGATAAAGGACGACGGAAGGGGCATCCCGGTAGACATGCACCCATCCGGCAAATCCGGCCTGGAGCTGGTCGCAAGCTCGCTGCACGCAGGGGGCAAATTCGACAAGAAGGCATACAAGGTCTCGGGGGGCCTGCACGGGGTCGGCATGGGCGTCGTTAACGGCCTTTCCGAATGGATGGACATAGAGGTCCGCAGAGAAGGCAAGGTCCATACGATAGGATATGCCAGGGGAAAACCCAGGGAGCCGTTCAAGGTCGGCGGCCGAACGAATGAGCGGGGCACGACCGTCTCGTTCAAACCCGATTCCCAGATATTCCCCTTGATTGAGTTCGATTACGATTATCTGCGCGAGCGCATCATGGAGCTCGCCTTCCTGAACAAGGGCCTGCGCATCTCTCTCTCGGATGAGCGGAGCGGGAAGAAAGAGGAGTTCTGCTATGAGGGGGGTATAATCGAGTTCGTCAAGCACATCAACGAAGCCCGCAATCAGCTCCACGAGCCGTATTATCTGAATAAGAAGACGGACCATGTCGAGGTTGAAATCGCGCTCCAGTACACCGACAGCTACAGCGACAGCATCTACAGCTTCGTCAACGACATCAAGACAATCGAAGGCGGGACGCACGTCGTGGGGTTCCGGACCGCGCTGACACGGGCCGTTAACGATTATACGAAATCGGCCAAACTCGTCAAGGAGGAGCACAGGATAACCGGCGACGATGCCATTGAGGGCCTGACGGCCATCATCAGCATCAAGGTGCCCGAGCCGCAGTTCGAGGGCCAGACAAAGACGAAGCTCGGTAACAGCGAAATCCGCGGCGCAGTGGACAGCCTGTTCTATGATGCGTTCAAGACGTTCTGCGAGGAGCACCCCCATATCGCGAAGACCATATCCTCCAAAATCATCAATTCCATGGAAGCGAGGGAAGCCGCGCAAAAGGCCAAGGATTTGATACGCAGGAAGAACGTGTTCGAAAGCAGCGTGCTTCCAGGCAAGCTCGCCGACTGCTCCGAGGAGGACCCGGCCAAGTGCGAGTTATATTTTGTGGAAGGAGATAGTGCTGGTGGAAGTTCAAAACGGGCCAGAGACCGTCGCTACCAGGCGATTCTTCCATTGCGGGGCAAGATCCTAAATGTCGAGAAAGCGCCAATCCACAAGATAATTGATAGCGAAGCTATTAGGAATATCGTACTCTCCATCGGGGCAGGTTTTAAGGAAGACTTCGACATCTCGAAGGTGCGGTATCATAAAATAATCGTGATGACAGATGCGGATGTCGATGGTTCCCACATACGCACACTCATCCTGACACTGTTCTACCGCTATTTCAAGGAACTTATCGAGACGGGATACCTGTACATCGCCCAGCCCCCCCTCTACCGGGTCCAGAAGAACAAGAGCGTGCATTATGTTTATACGGATGCCCAGCTCGCCGAGACGCTGAAATCGCTCGGAGGCGATGCAGGCATTCAGAGATACAAGGGCCTTGGAGAGATGAACCCGGACCAGCTCTGGGAGACGACGATGAACCCAGAGACGAGGACCCTTAAACGGGTCACAATCGAGGATGCGATACTGGCCGACGAGCTGTTCACCCTGCTCATGGGGGATTTGGTCGAGCCCCGGCGCGCGTTCATCGAGAAGCACGGCGCGACCGTGAAGAACCTCGATATCTAAGGTGATGCTCTTGCCTGAAACCATTATCCAGCGGACGATTGAATCCGACATGAAGGAAAGCTACCTGGACTACGCGATGTCGGTCATTATCGGCCGCGCGATACCAGATGCGCGTGACGGCCTCAAGCCAGTCCACCGCAGGATACTCTTCACAATGCATGAGCTTGGCAACACGCACGGGAAGCCGTTCAAGAAAAGCGCCCGTGTCGTCGGGGACTGCCTCGGCAAATACCATCCTCACGGCGACACCGCGGTCTACGACGCGCTCATCCGCATGGCCCAGCCGTTCTCGCTACGATACATGCTTGTGGACGGGCAGGGCAATATTGGTTGTTTCACGAAGGATACGAAAGTCCGCTTAACGGATGGCCGAAGTCTGAGTTTTGAAGAGCTGATAAAAGAAGATTCCGCAGGGAAGGAAAACTTTACTTTTGCCATGAATAATAAAACCGGAAAAATTGAAATCGCCAAGATCCGGAAACCGAGGCTTACACTAAAGAATACCAAAATCATGAAGGTTGCTTTGGACAATGGAGAGGAGATACGGTGCACTTTAAACCACCGGTTCATGCTGCGGAACGGTGAATATAGAGAAGCCAGCGCACTTCAGCCGGGGGATTCTCTGATGCCCCTATATAGCCGTTTTGCTACCAAAGAAGACGACCCGGACATGGTTGGATACGGAATGGTTTTGCAACCAATGGAAGATGAGTGGGTGTATGCCCATCACCTGTCAGATGGATGGAATCTGAATCACGGAGCATATGCAAAGTCTGCAGGAAGAATAAGACACCATATCGACTTTAACAAATTGAACAACGACCCCACCAACATCAAAAGAATGCACTGGAAAGAGCATTGGAAAACCCACTACGATTTAGTTTCGGAGAAGCATAAAAATGATGAGGAATACAGGGCAAAATTGGCTCAAGGCAGAAAAGAGTTCTGGGCAAACCCGGAAAATAGAAAGAAAGCGTCTGAGAGAAGTAGTAAACTCAATGTGGAAAACTGGAAAAAGCAGAAATACAGAGAAAAAATGCGGGAAAATCTGAGCAGGGTAAACAAAGAGTACATTAGGAACCATCCTGAAAAAAGAAAAGAACTGAGTGAACGGGCAACCAGAACGCTTAAGATATTATGGCAAGACCCGGCTTACCGCGAATCCATGAGACAAAAAATAATAAAAGGAAACAAAAACCATACTACTAATAAAACTGGAAAATTGAAGTTCATGAATATTTGCAGATGTATTAGTGAGGATGGTAAAGCAATCTGCGAAGAAGCCTATGAAAAAACCAGAAACGCTGTTTATCCCTATGGACGGGCGACCAGTTGGAAAACTGGGCTGCAAATATATTTCAATAATGACCCGAACCGGGTGCTGGCGGAGTTGAACGGGAATCACAAGGTAATCAAAACCGAGATATTAGAGAAACCAGAAGACGTCTATGACCTTACGATTGATGATTTGCATAACTTCGCACTGGGTGCTGGGGTTTTCGTGCATAATTCCATAGACGGGGACAACCCCGCCGCCATGAGGTACACGGAGGTGCGCATGGCGAAGATGAGCGCCGAGCTGCTGTCCGATATCGCTAAAGAGACCGTGTCTTTCACAGACAATTTCGACGGCACGCTCAAAGAGCCGACCGTGCTCCCGTCCAGGGTGCCGAACCTCCTAATCAATGGCTCGTCCGGCATAGCTGTGGGCATGGCTACAAACATCCCGCCGCACAACCTGACCGAGATAGTCGATGCGACGGTTGCGGCGATAGATGGTGCGGGCGATGAGGACCTGCTCAGGATTGTGAGCGGACCAGATTTCCCGACAGGCGGCATAATCGTGGGGCGCGCGGGCATCCTCCAGGCGTATAAGACAGGGCGCGGCATCATCAAGGTCCGCTCCAGAGTGGAGAAGGACCCAAAGAGGAACGCGCTTGTGATAAACGAGATACCCTACCAGGTGACGAAGACCTCCATCATCGAATCCATAGTCGAGGCGGTGAAGAACAAGAGGATAGAGGGCATCAGCGGCGTCCATGACCGCTCGGACAAGGCTGGCATGGAAATCGTGATTGACATCAAGAAAGGCCACGACATGGACGTCGTGATGAACCAGCTTTTCGCGCACACCCAGGCCCAGGGCACCTTCGGCATAATCAACCTGGCGATTGTGGGAAAGCAGCCCAAATACCTGACGCTCTCCCAGAGCATCCATGAGTTCGTTGAGTTCAGGAAGGAAATCGTCCGCAAAAGGTGCGAGTTCGAGCTGAAGGAGGCCAAGGCCCGCGCCCACGTACTCGAGGGTCTGCGGATAGCCCTGACCAACATAGACGCGATAGTCGAATTCCTGCGGAAATCCAAGGACATCGAGCACGCGAGGGCTGGCCTGATGAAGAACTACGCGCTCAGCGAGATACAGGCGAACGCTGTCCTCGATATGAAGATATCCAGGCTGGTTTCGCTCGAACGCGAGAAGATAGAGAACGAGTATGCCGAGCTCACAAAGACGATAGCGCACCTCATCGGAGTGCTCTCGGACATCAACAAGATTCTCGCGATAATAAAGGCCGAACTTGCCGAAATCAAGGACAAATACGGCGATAAGAGGCGCACGGAAATCATCGAGGACGAGGGCGACGTGGAAATCGAGGATCTCATCCCCAATGACGAGGTCGTGGTAGTGATAAGCAGCCGCGGCTATGTGAAAAGGGTCAGCCTCGACGAGTACCGCTCGCAGCACCGCGGGGGGAAAGGCGTGATAGGCACGGAAACGAAAGAGGAGGACTTCGTCCAGGACGTCATCATTACAAAAAACCACAACTACCTCCTGCTGTTCACCGACAAGGGACGGGCGTTCTGGCTGAAAGTCTGGCGCACCCCGGAGGGAAGCCGCTATTCGACAGGAAAGACGCTTGTCAGCCTGCTGGACCTCAAAGACGAGCGAGTAACATCATGGATATCTGTCACCAAGTTCGATTCCGGCGAGTACCTCTCGATGGTTACCAAGAACGGCATCATCAAGAGGACCGCGCTCGAGAACTTCTCGAACGTCCGCAAGGTGGGCATCATCGCGATAACCCTCAAAGAAGGCGACAGGCTCGTCGAGGTAATCAAGACCGACGGCAAGCAGGACCTGCTAATCGCGACGAAGAAAGGCCAGGCCATCCGCTTCAAGGAAGAGGAGGCCAGAGAGCTCGGGCGCACCGGCCAGGGAGTCATAGGCATCAGATTCAAGGAAGGCGAGGACGAGGTGGTTGGCATCTCGAAATGCGCGAAGCCGAGCATCCTCACGATAACCCAGAATGGATTCGGGAAGAGGACCCACATTGACGAATACCGCGTCCAGGGCCGCGGCGGTTCCGGAGTCATCAACATCAAGACCGAGGGCAGGAACGGCGATGTCGTTGGCATCAGGGCGGTAGAAAACGATGATGAAGCGATTGTCATGAGCTCGAAAGGGCAGGCCATACGCATCAAGGTGAGCGGCATCTCGATTATTGGCAGGAACACGCAAGGAGTTACGATAATCCGCTTATCCGAAGGCGAGAAAGTCGCGAGCTTTGCGGTCGTGCCGAAAACCGAGCAGGACACCGGGACGCATGCGGCGGAATCGCAATCCCCGCCAAAGGAAGGCCAGGCTTAGTCATCCTTCCAGATGAGGAAGCCACCCTTGCATTAAAATACCATCTTTTAACACAAAAAGCATTCGTTATATGCCAAGGAGGCGCTTGAGGCGGTCTAGCAGCCCATTATCCTTTTCTAGTCCTCGTTCCTCTTCCATAGGCAGGTGCAGGTCGCCGAATCGCGCGCGGTATGGCCCGCCAGGAGCGGACAGGAGTGTCTCATCCCATGAACTGATTAGATAGTGTTCCTTGAGCAGGCCCATTTTTTCTGAGGGGTCGACAGCCATATCCACGATGCGCACAAAGTCCTGGTTTTTTCTGGAAAAATGGCGCGCTATAAGGCCGACCCAGGGGGAATCCATCCTCCGGAGCTCACCGGCATTGCCGCAGTCAGGACGTGTATGGATGCAACTGGGGAGTCCGAAATCCGGATCCAATTGGTATATCCCGCTCTCTTTGGGAAATCTCAGGGAGTCGTATTTAATAGGATAGATATGAAGTGTGTCGCCCTCCAGTTCGAAGAAGAAATCCGGGATTTGCGAAAATACGACCCGGTTTTTTTGGCCTATCAGGTCTGCCGGCACATGAAAAATGATGTTCGGACCGCTCCTTGGATACATCTCGATTACCTCTCCGAACTCGAACCCAGGCATCTCATAAGCCGCCAGCGTACCGCTGCGGCAGGGGAAAGCCGCACCAAGGGAATTGACACCGCCAGTGAGCATATTTACTGCCAATGAGACATTTGATGGGGGGGCATATTTGCCGATTGATGCGGCGCAAAGGGTTTCGTATATGGGGAGGCCGGCTTTACTGGAGAACGCCATCTCTAATGGCGGCCTTGGGAATAGGACGTGCCTATTGAAAATGAATCTCAGATCTGGAGCTGCACCCATGAATGGAATAAGGATGAAAAGGTTAAAAACCCTTTATTTTCACTTTTTAACACAAAAACGGGATTAATATACTCGGCTCCGCAGTGGTAGCGATGGACCAACCCATACTGGGCATTATCGCCGGCATCATCGGCTTCCTGGGGTTCGTGCCGTACATACTCGATACGCTGAACCATAAGACGAAACCCAACAAAGCGACCTGGATTATCTGGGCATTTTTGGGCATCATCATTGCGGCCAGTTATTATTCGGCCGGTGCACGCGCTAGTGCATGGTTGCCTGCGGCCTATGCGGTCGGAATCATCATCATTGCCGCTCTTTCGCTGAGATATGGCGAGAACGGGTGGACCGTGCTCGATAAGGTTTGCCTTCTTGGGGCGGGTGCTGGACTCGGGTTATGGGCGATAACGAATGACCCGGTTTTCGCGCTTTATCTGACGACAATCGTGGATGCGATAGGAGCGTTGCCGACGATAATGAAGGCTTATGAGAGACCGGAAAGCGAGAGCAGGGCGGCGTGGGTGCTGTTCCTTACCGCCGATATATTGAACCTCCTTGCGATTAGCGAGTGGACATTGGCGATGGCGCTTTACCCGGTCTATGTTTCCATGCTCGGCATGGTTATGAATGCCCTCCTGATAATCCCGAGGAAAGGAGGGAAAAAATCAGCGGCGCATTGAGAAGGCTGCCACCGCGGCGAGGATGAACGCCCCTCCGCAGCATCCTGCCGCCTTATGCGTTGATGGGTCCATAGGGCTCGCATGACCTGTTGGAACCGAGGACTCGACAACCGCTCCTGAATCCGAGTAGACCGTGATTTCGCCATTGCGCATTATATCGCCATATTGGCCTGCCTGGACAGTCCCTGCCGAATCATAGAGCGAGAAGAGGTCCACGGCACCTTTCGACACCGTCACCCTTGTCCGGGAATCATCCACGTCGATTGTGAAGGAGGTGCCTTTCATGACGATGGTGCCGAATCTGGTATCGAAGCTATGCGCGAAATTGCCGCTGACCTCGACATTCCCGAGCAAAATGGTGTATGAGCTGTC
>JAZDMN010000067.1:0-10274 GCA_043800955.1 Microcaldota archaeon | reverse complement strand
ACCCGAATAAAAACCGCAGGATGAAAAGGATTGCGACCGCCGCAGTCGTCTCCGCGGTGATAGGCCTCGGGGCGGTGACAGGAGTCTCGATTATGAGATCGGGCGGCGGAGTGGCAGCCCCCCGTATCCAGACCACTTCTGAAGCGAGGGCAAGCGTGCCGGATTCAAAGGAACCGCAGGCACCCGGCCCGGATGCCCCCCCACTTGTTCCACTGGTAGGGGCAGGCGTGGATGCTGGGGCAGCGGATAGCGCCAGTGCGGCAGCGGCCGAAGCCGGCCCTGCGGCAGTGCAACGCTCATTCATGATTTCAATCCGGACGAGGCCTGCAGGCGTCGAGGTGCTTGATGGCGAGACCAGCCTGTGCGTAACAGAAGCGTCCAGGCCGTGTTCGGTTTCCTATGAAGCTGGCACCGGGCAAACCCGCCTTAGATTCAGGAGGGATGGGTTCGCCGAGGCTGAACGGACATTCGTGCCGGATTCCGACCAGACCATAGAGGTGGCACTTACCCGCATACCGCCCCAAAGACCCTCAATCAGGCCCCCGGTGAAACAGGGCGGCAGGCCGGGCAATGCTCCTCCGACCGGAACCCAGCCGAGCATCACTTCAGAGGAATGAGAATTCCCTGAAGGGAAGAAATAGGCGGGAAAAAAGAAAAGCAAGGAAAGGCTACTGGCAGCCATGCGTCAGCTGATTGCACACTTCGCCCTGCACGCAGTCCGCATTATCATCGCATGAGCCCGCTTTCGCGTTGCAGTAGTGGTTGCTGTCGCAGTACTGCCATTTGCCGCATTGCGAATCGCTGCCGCAGCGGTCCTTGGAAGGCGTGCACTGGTGCGTTGTAGTCCCGCAGAATTCCCATTCGTTGCACTCATTGTCGGCCAGGCAGTAGCCCTGCCTCGCGATGCATTTCTGGGTCACCAGGTCGCACTTGGACCAGGCCTGGCAGTTGTCATCGTTGATGCAGTAGCCGACTTTCGGCTTGCAGAAGTGCGTCTTTATTTCGCAGGTCTGCCACGTCTCGCAGTCGCCATCGAGGTCGCACCTGCCTTCGAGCATATAGCATCTCTTGCTGACTATGTCGCACTTTTTCCATGAATCGCAATCGGTGTCGGCTATGCAGTATCCAGGGGCCGGACCGCACTCGTGCGTGGACGGATTGCAGAACTCGAAGACCGGGTCGCACTGGGAATCAGAATCGCAGAAACCGGGCGCGGGCCTGCATGTCTGGACCGAATCGCACACCTGCCATCCCTGGCAGTTCGCGTTCGTCCTGCACTGACCCTCCTTGTAGACGCAAAGATGCGTCCTCTCGATATCACAGCGGGTCATGTTGTCGGTGCATTGCAGGTCGGAATCGCAGTATCCGGCGAGAGTGGCGCAGGCGCTGCTCGAAGTGTTGCAGAATTGCCATGATTTGCAGGCCGAGTTGTCCTTGCATCCTGTCTGGGTCTTGCTGCCGCAGCCGGCCAGGAGCAGGGACGCCACTATCAGTCCTAAAATGAGCAGTCTCATGGATGGACTATTGGATGAATGTTTTATAAGTCTTTTTTAGATGCCCGCAGGCCCTGAATGATGGCCGGTATCTGGCTGATGTCGGTGACCGTGAAATCGGCTTCCGTAGGCACGTCCGCATGCTTTCCGCTTTTGATGCGTATTGTCATTAGCCCGACTTCCTTTGCCGGCGCGATGTCGCCGTCCTCCCTGTCGCCCACCATGATGCAGTCCTGGGGTTTCGCGTCCAGGACCTTGAGTATCTTCCGGTAGAAACCCGGTCCCTTGTCCTCCCCAAGCTCCTCCGAGACGAATACGCCTTCGAAATAGAGGGCTATCCGCAGCCGGATGAGCTTGTCCCACTGCTTGATGGAATTGCCCTGGGTGGCGGCGTACAGGCGGTACCCGTTTTCGCGGAGGTTCAGGAGCGTAAGGGGGACCTTGGGGTAGGGCGCGATGGAGGTTTTCGTGTCATGATAGGCAGCGACCGCGGCCGCTACGAAACGGCCCGGTTCCCTGACACCAAGATTCCGGCATAAATCGTCGAAATGGTTGGGGTAGTTCGACCCTTTCTTCGCTATGATGGCCTTGAGCTTTGATTCTAGGGCCCCAAAATCGCTCTCGAACCCCATCCCGATAATCGCGTTCAGGGCGTTCCTGCGCGCAAGGGAGGAGAACTCGGTCGATGGAAACAGTGTATCGTCGATATCGAAAAGGAGGTATTTCACCATATTTATAGATAGGTAAAAAGATAATAAAAATCATGCCTGCGGGACGCGGATGTTCATGACCCAGAAGCAGTCAGTTCCCGGGGACCCGATCAGCAGGCCATCGAGCGTCAGCTGGCTCGCATTTATCAGGGTGAGCTGGTCGCCGCACGGTATGCTTTCGCATGTTGCCGACATCGAATTGAGATATACCAGGCCGCTCGGGGCCACGCGAAGCGTCACCCGGATATCCACCTTAGCCCGGGGGTCTGATAGCCCAAGGGCGCTCCTTAGGCTCGATACATGCTCGTTTATCGCGCCGTTAACGCGGGAAATAACGCTCCAAACGCTCGCCGAATGGAGATTCACCATTTCCGAATTCTGGGATGGGGCCATGAGCGAGGGGCAGAACCAGTTCGAGGACGTCTGCGGCGGGGCCGGTTCAGGACCTGCGTCCTCTTCGGAACCGGCGTCGCGGCTCCCATTTAATGGAATGTAATCGCGCCGGCAGTCCTGGCGGTTCTCGGTTATCAGCTTGATTCCGATATTGTAAGTGTTCGGAGCGCCACCATCGCTGTTCGAAGGCGCGGCTATCCATGCGCCGTAGGGCTGGCGAAGTTCCATCCTCCGGTTGCCGCAATGGAAATCGACCGGGCAGCTTTCAGCGGTCTCGCTGGGGCGTTCCGTGACATACTGGTATTGGATGCCGCTTTCCTGTTCGGTATAGGGCCTTGCGCCTTCCTTGGCGTTCACCTGGCGGATGTCATCGCCGCAATAGCCGCAGCTTTCCGGATCGAATGTTATGGAGAGCGGGTCGGCCTCGCCTTTCTGGACTTCGCAGCGGTTGTCGCCCTTCCTGGGAGCGCAGTCCGTCCGGTTCTCTTTGTCCGGCTCGATGCGATGCGGAAAGACGTGGCGCTCCTCTTCGAGCGGTTCGCATCTCTTCATGAAAAGCGCGCCAAGCGACGTGCCTGCCGTGATTGTGGCCACCGCAATCTTCAGTCTGAATACTGTGTTATTCCTAGCCATGTGCATCAGTCCCCGCCTATCAGCCAGGAGGAAGCGGAACCCTCACGCCGCCTACGCACGGCCCTAATGTTCCCGGCGGAATGCCTTGCAGGTTGATGCTGGAAGGAGGAATCGAGCCTCCGGTGCATCCCGTGCATGAAAGCGAGATGCCTGTCACCGTCGCAGCACCGCCCTCGACGCGGATTCTGACCGTGGCGTTGACCGCCTGGTCCGTGCTTACACGCCCGGCTGCCTGCCTCGCCTGGCTTAGCAGCGGGTCGGAAAGGAGCGAGTTGCTGATGCGGTTCTGTAATCGGGCGATGACTTCGCTCCGGCAATCCACATCCGGGGGCGGCTGGAGCGGACGTTCGTCGCACTGGCATGATGTGTTGCATGTTCCGTTTGTGCCGCAGGACGAGCCCGGAGGGTCGCACTGCTCGCCTGGGTCTACCCGGTTGTTCGGGCAGGTCGGCGGGGGCGGCGGAAGCCGCTCGCATGTGCAGTTCAACGTGCACCTC
This sequence comes from Microcaldota archaeon, assembly GCA_043800955.1. Taxonomy (GTDB): domain Archaea; phylum Micrarchaeota; class Micrarchaeia; order Anstonellales; family Bilamarchaeaceae; genus Bilamarchaeum. Next base: position 6,548 of record JAZDMN010000067.1, on the reverse strand, counting down.
GTGCCCTCTTCGCATCCGCCTCTGGGCCTTCCCCTGTATCTTGGGTCGCACTGCTCGCCGGCATCCAACTTCGCGTTGCCACACGTTGGTGGGGGCGGCGGGATTACGGGTGCGCAGTCGGCGTGGTTGGGGCACGCGCAAGCTGAGACCGATGTCGGGGTGCAGATTGGAAGCACCACATCGGGCGGGGTGCATACCTCCTCGTAATTATTGATTACCACGAAATAATTGTCGCCGGACCTAAGGCTTTCCGGGTGCCGGCGCATCTCCTCGATTTCCTGCTGGCCCCTCTGCCTCATCGAATGAAGCACGCGCGGGCCTGTCATCCTCGGCCGTGTCAGGTCCGGGATTCCCGCCACCCTCGGGCCGCACGGGTTGTCCCGAACGACCTGCATGATGCAGTCCTGGGATGACTCGCTTTCAAGAGGAAGCGTGATTGGCCTGCCATCAAGGAAACGGTCCATTATCTGCGTGACCGGCCTTCCTGCGGCATCGCGGAGCTCTGCGAGCTTGGTGCTGTTCTGGCAGACGTTGTCGCCATCATGGCAGTCTTCGAGCGAGTAGTGGATATTCGGTACAGGCGCTCCGTTCTTCATCTTGGTTGTCCCGTTCGGGTTGCGCTGGTACGGGTAGGACTCCGATTCGCAGCAGATGCCGTCGCCACGGATATTCTCGCAAAGCGGAGGCGGTGGGGGGGAGAAGATGCTCCCGTGCTCATTGCAGCTCTTTGCTGCAAAAATCGTGCCGACGCAAATCGCCATCGCGCCTATACCCATGTACAGGGAGGCCTTGTTCCTGACCTTCTCCCGTGCCCTTTGTAAGAACGTGTCCTTCTTCATCTGGTTCATTCCATACACCTCGAATAATCATATTTTCGTGCTGATGATGTCATCATAATCCTGCTGCAGCCCCTTCAGGAGCGGCTCGCCTACGTTCACACCCTTGTTGTTCTCCACATAGGAGAAGACGTCCCTTGCGCGGAGATTGTTCAGGGGGTCGCCTAAAAGCTCGTCGCTGATTAGCCGGAACGCCACGTGATCCTCATCCTCATACATATTGCGGAAGAGATTCGCGCGGTCGCGCGGCTTGTAGACGATGTCGGCAAAGCGCTTGAGCTTGCGCTGCATGATTTCTAGTTCCGTCCTCGGAAGCAGCACCGAGCGTATCATCCCGCGCAGCTTCTCGGACACACGGGCCTCCTCGAGGATGTCATCGAAGACGGAATCCTTGCGCAGGAAATACATCGCGGCGAAAAATGCCTCGTCGCTTCTTAGCTCCTGCCGTATCTGCGATATCTGGTCCTCGGCCTTCACCTGGTTAAGCATGATTTGCGAGAGCTTCTTCAGCACGAATTCGATCTTCGCCATGTCCGCGTCCGAGCGCTCCGAGCGGATGCGCGCCCTCTGGGCCATGCGCTGCGCCCTTGCGCGGGTGATAAGCGTGCCGATTATAACGACGGAGACCATGACAGCCGAGTAAATGCCGATTATCCATGCGTTCGGGATGCTGGAAATCTGCCTGCCGCTGAGATATTCGTAGATATTCTTCGCACCCTTTGCCAGGTCCCGGAACTGGTCCGTGTAAATCAATGCGCCGGTGAAGGCGCCGATGCCGATTACAGACCAGGTGGTGTAATTTGAGAAGAATCTGCCGACTACCCCGGCTTTCGGCTTTGCCGATGGAGGGACACCCGGGCGTTGCGCTGGTGCAGCGGGTTCGACTGCCTGCGCGGATGCGGGCGCTTTCTGCTCTGATGCCGATGCAGCTGAAGCCGGAGCGGGCGCCTGCGGAGGTACGGAAGGTGAAGCGGGTTTATCTACGCCGTTTTTTCCTTGTGCATTTATCGCATCTTGCGCGGGCTGCTCGGCGACCATGCGCTTTTTCAGCCAGCCAATCAGCTTGTTCAGTTCACCTAAATCGAGCATGAATCTTTCCTGCGGGGTCAAATCCGATGGATGCCATGATTCCGACTGCTGCTTCTGCTTGGCGGTCAGGGCCGCCTGATTGAGCGCTTCCTTCCCATAGGTTTTGAGCGCCTCATCGCGCTTGCTCTGGAAGAAGGCGACCGCGCGGTCGTAGCGGTCTTTGGTTAAATCTCCCGAGTTCTTAAGCTCCTGTATGAACGCCCCCATCTCTGAAAGCGGCAAATTCTGCGTCGCTTCGGATGCTGGGGGCGGCTCCGAGACCTTTCTCCTTGGTGGCAGGGGCGGAGGGCGTTTCGTTCCGGCAGGAGGATGTGACGCCACCATGCCTGGAGAAACGTTGGAAGCCATCGTGGGACCGTCTGCGCTCACTTCGCCGGGATGCTGGCCGCTATTTGCAGTATTCCTTGACGGAGGCTTCTGTGCCTCAGATGAGAACAGGAGCTGCAGGGCATTCCGCTGCTTTGCGGCCCGTATTATCGCCGCAATCTCCGGATGGTCGATGGCGGCAAGAAGGATGTCTTGGGGAGAAACGAGTTTCAAGGAATCGAAACGGGAGCGGCTGAAGTTGACGAATGCCTCGTCTGGAAGGGTCATGAGCACCTGCTCGTCAATCACATGAGGGGCGCCTTGGGGCGCAGATGCGGGCGCAGAAGACGGGGCGGCACCGGTTGGAGGCACGGAGACTGGCACCGCAGCCTGCGGAGCCGGCGTTTCCGGAGCTTCGATTGCCAGGGAGGGTGGAACTTCCACTGGTGCGGGCGTATTTGCAGCGGCAGGCGCAACAGGAATCGGTTTAGCTTGGACTGTAGCTTCTGCGCGCCCTTCGCTTAGCGGCTCCTGCCTTGCGGCAGCCTTATCGACGCCACCTTGCGCGGCCCCGCCCTTTTTCTTCTGAAGATCTAACAGTCTGGCCATCCACTCCCACCCAAAGATGTTATTTAAGTAAGTAAAATATGTAAGAACGGATTTTTAAATATGCTGCCCCAAACGGGGCAGCGAAATTGAGAAAAAAGAAGAGATTTTCAACCCGGGGGTATGATCACAGGCACGACATCCGAACAGGTTGTGTTTCCCAGGGGGATGCCCGCCAGGTTTATCGAACCCGCGGACATCGAACCGCCAGCGCATGCGCCGCCGGGGCATGATAGGGATATGCTCGTGACTGTTGGGACTCCGTTCGTAACGCGTATCGAGACGCGCGCGCGGACGACCGTGCTTGAATCTGCGCCGGCTGCGCTCCTTGCTGCGGCTGGATTGCCCGTGAGCGAGCTGCTGACGCGGGGCTGTATCCTCCCCGTCACTTCGGCCGGGCACCCGGTTGTAGCGGGCGGTGCCGCAGTCACTACAGGCCGTGGCTCGTCGCGGGGACCCCTCCTGTCGGTCCGGCGGCCTGAGCCTACCGGAGCGGGGGGTGGCGCTCCGCCCCTGCCGCAGTCCGCTTCGCAGACGCCCGGGCTGTTCGGGTCGTTTGTTTCGGTGATGTCCATCGTTCCAAGCGTATATACGCCACCCTGTATGGTCGGACGGATATAAGCGCCATATATAGCCGGGCCAAGCTGGCACACACCGTCTCCGCAGTGGAAATCCACCGGGCAGTTCTGCGGGGTCTCCCACGGCTGGCCTTCGGTGATGCCATCGCCGCAGTATCCGCATTTCGTCGGGGCCCAGTTTGTTGAGTGTGGGTCATGCTCGCCGAGTGCGAGGTTGCATGTGTTCGCCTGGGGCGTCGGGCATGTCACAGCGGTAGCCGTGGGCGCCGGTGCCGGCGCAGGAACAAGCCTGTCCTGCCCGCCTGGGCAGCTCCTGAATGCTATCAGGGCCGCGATTGCGCCGACGCCAGCTGTAATCGCAAGCGCGTTTTTAAGGCCGAAATACCTGCTGTTCGGCTTTGCAACTTCCGGCTTTGAAGCCGGCGTTCCGCCAGTTCCACCTTCAAGTTTTTTTACCATCATATACACCCCGGTTAATCTGAACTTTCCATCTCCTTCTTGATGCTCTTCTCCCTCTCGAACCCAGCCCAGATTGCAACTCCTGCAATCAGCGCGGGCACGGCTGCCGTCACATACGGGTGCAGGCGGCCGAGCTCGGTCCTTATCCAGTCCATCGAGAACCCGCAGACTGCGAGGCCGGCGGCGAAACCGACGACTATGACTTCAGGCAGGTGCTGGTAGAGCTTCCTGCCGGCTGAGCGTATGACGGTCCCTGCTTTCCTGAACCGCTCCATGACCCCAGTCACGGCTTCCACTCCGCCTTCCATGACATATTCGACCTGCTTCTGTCCCTCTGGGTTCGCGCCCTTGTAAGTGAGGGTTATCTCCATGTTTCCGTTCTTGGTCGGGACAGTCACCTTCTTGGGCGTGTCGAGCTCAAGCGTGACTAGCTCCGGGAGCTCTTTCCCCTTGACAATCAGGCTGAATGTGCACGATGTTGCGCTTGATGCGCGGAACATGAGCTTATAGCCGGTTGCCAAAAAGCCGTTGTCGCCGGGTGCCTTGTATCCGAGCATTCCGGTAACCCTCCTCTTAGGTTTGGGGATATTCGGATGCACGGTAATGGCAGGAGGCGGAAGCGAAGTCGCTTCAGCTGCAATCGCTGCTGGACCGACAGGCTCTGCCTCAGGAGGAAGACCTGCTGCAAGCAAATCCGGTTCGCCGGAACTTCCTGGTATCGGGGCTATACTCAATATGTCCACGTCCCCGGAACGGACCTCAATCGCATCGCCGCTTTGTTCGCTGGGACCTGCCGGAGCTGAAAACGGAGGTGGAAGTGGAAGCGGAGGAAGCGAAGGCGGCTTAGGCGCCGCAACAGGTGCAGGAACTGGTACCGGAGCAGGTGGTGCTGCGGCCGGAGCATGCACTGGTGCTGCTGGCACAGGCGCTGGTGCCGGTGGTGCAGCGGGTGCTGATAATGGAATTGGTGCTGAAACCGGTGCCGGCGCTGCCGGGACTGCCGCCTGCGGCGCAGCCGCAATCGGCTCGACCTGCGGCGCTGCCGCGGGGGGCCTTACGGAAGCAGGCGCTGCTGCTCCTCTTGCTTCAAGCTGCTTTTTCCTCATGTCAGAAAATTTTCCCATTATTCATCCCCTCCGGACAGCATTGCCTTTCCCTCTTTCTCTATTGCATTCCAATCGAGCTTCTGGAGATAATAGTTGGCCCTCTGGCCGACTGCCTTCGCATTCGCGATGACTACGGCTTTGAGCTGGGCCTTGCCAGGATCATCTAGCGATTCGGCCGGTGCAAGATAAAGCGCAGCAACGATTTGAATCGCGTATTCTTCGCTAGTCGCAAGTACAGTTAGGACATCTTTCGACGTGCCACAATGCCCGCGCTCGACCGCTGCCTGGTGAAGCTTCGCCTCATCGGGGGTCTTCTTGAGCAGCTCGATTGCGAACGTCTTTGCGGTATACGTGGTGTTGTCATTGACAGAGGACATAATCCTGTCGCCACCCGTCCCGACGAGGTTGTCCACGTGGCCTGCGGTCTCGGTCAGCTGCTCGAGAAGAAGCGTAACCACCGGCTGGCCTCCGAACGCTGCGAGGGCTTCTTCTGGTTTCTCGCCAAGCAATTGAGCGCTTAGCTTGTCCATTCCCTCGGCAAGTGCCGTGACGGTCTGGTCGTTCTCCCCGACAGTTTCCTTGAGCGAATCGAGGTCGGTTCTGAGCGCGCCGACTTTTTCGTCAAGCTCGTCCATTCCTTGCCCGAACTGCGTGATTGTTTCATCGTTGCCTGTGACTGTTTCCTGCATCCCGGCGACCTGCGTGCCGAGCTCCTCGACTGTCCTACCGAGCTCTGCAAGCTTCTGCTCGACTGGAGCAAGAATGCTCTTGACTGAGGCCTTGATGCTCTCAAGCAGTGCGGTCATGTCTGTTTTCGGTTTCTCGGCCTGCGAGGGTGCTGCTGCCGGAGCGGCTGCTTCTTGAGGTGCTTTTTCCTCGGGAACGGAAGGCACTACGGCAATCGGAGCGCGTCGCGCCGGGGGTGGTGCGACTACCCTGGGGGTTGCTATAGGCAATGGAACGACAACCGGTGAAGGCGGACCCTTGGGAGCCCTTACCTGGACTTCTGCTGTGACTAAATCATCATCCGGGACTTCGACCACGGCCGGAGCCTTCGGTTCGCTGACCGGGCCGGCTTCGACCGCCCGCACCTCTCTTGCTGCGACGATGGCTTCGGCCTTTGCGGCATCGCTCAAATCGACCGGGCGTGTTTTCCCATCGTCGACAAGCACAGCTGCGACCGGCTTCGGCTTAGCAACTTCGCCATCCTTCCCCTTGCTCTGGCCCTTTATGAACTTACGGAAGTTACTCATCTGTTTCACCCTCCCTTGAAGCGCTTGCCTCTGCCTCCGCCACCATATCTTCTGTGACGTCGGTATTAAGACCGTTATTTTTCAGGACTGCCATCAGGACGCCGTACATTACCTTGAGGTTCTTCTCAGCCTCAACCAGCTGCGCCTTGAGTCCTTCTACCAGGCCCTTTGATTCCTCTGCGACCTCGCTCGCTTTTGCAGCCTCCGTTTCGGCTTTCATGGCCGCATCGTTCGATTCGGTGACCATCCTGCCGCCTTCTGTGAGAAGCTCGTTCGCATGCTCGGCATCCAAGGATGCTTTTTCTGCATCCTTGC
>JAZDMN010000041.1:0-39716 GCA_043800955.1 Microcaldota archaeon | reverse complement strand
ACCTTTTTAGGAAAAAGGTAGGTCCAAAAACTTGCTGAAAAGGTTTTGACCAACTTTTTCAAAAAGTTGGAGTGCAGGAGATGCGCGGTTCGATTCCGCGTGGGCCCAATTTCCCTTTCTGGTCTCCAGCATCGGGCATCCAGTTCCCTGTTTCTACGACGTTCGAACCTGCCTCACTCACACTTCTTTTCCGCCTCTTTTTCTTTGAATTCGAAAACAATAGGTTTTGGGCCCGGAAGTTTTCGCAATCTTCATTTCCGTTCATGTTTTTCACCTCTTTTTTGGTTGCCCGCTCCGCTAAGTGCGCCTTTCGCACCTGCGACGCGGGTAGTTGCGACCGGAGGAGTTGCGGCGAGCAACGCCTCCAGCCTAAGCACATCCGGTTTCCAGCATCCAGACTTCTTACGGTTTATCACCTTCCTTCATCGAGCTCTTGAACTTGCAGAGCATTGACCTAATCCTTACGAGAGAAGACATGAAGTTCAAATGCTCTCGTTGCGGGATTATCTTCAGCGAGTGGCACAGGTCCAGCCAGAATTCAGCCTCGTTCGCCTCTCCGACGCACGTAACGAGTTTCTGCCTCTTAGCAGCTATGGAGTCAAATGCGCCCATCTCTGCCAGGTTGGCGCAGATAGACGAAACTGAGGCCAGGAGCTGCTCCTTTGCCCTGCGGCTCATCTGCTTATCCTCCATGAATTCGAAAATGTCTTTGGAGAGGCGGAAGGCCTCCTCATAGACTTTAAGATTCTTGAAGTTCTGCATCTATTTCACCCCGCAAATACCATTCCCTTCCTTCCCCCTCATAGCTACCGTCGAATTCCAGCAGCTTTCTTATCTCAGTTGCCATTTTCCCACCTTTTATTGCCCTTGCGGGTTCATTTCCGCGAACAAACCCCTGCCCGGCTTCCTCTTGCGGGAAGTTTCGGCGAGCTTCACACCGAAGCCCGCAACTTTGCTTTCAAGGGCTGAGGGTGGGAAGCGAGCAACTTCCGTAGAGAATTCGTCGCAGGTAAGTGCGAATTTTTATTGCCTTTAGCGATAGCGACCCGAAGCGAAGCCGGAAAAGACATTATTGGTTTCGGCCATCAGGCCGAACCGCAAAGCGGCTTGACCATTAAGTCTTTTCCTGGCTGAGCGAGGGGAAAGGAATAAAATGAGCACGAGCAACCCGAGAGACCGAGCGACAAGGTTCATTCAGTCTATTTGATATGTTTCTTCATTACGTAAGGAATTCCGAGTGCTATTGGTATCCAGAAAAAAACTAACTGAAATAAGCCAGTATACACTACGATTGATGGACTCTCTACCCATCCTAGTTTTGATTGAAGCGTGGTAAGCATCTCGAATACCCCAGGTATAATTCCAATTCCGGTTGACGCTACAAAAGAAAGGTAATACCCCGCGGCGTTTCTCACGATTGTACCCGGGTCAATCGTCTGCCCTACCCAGATTCCAAAAAATAGGCCAGTAAGCGTAAACAACAATGCCTGAATTATAACCAGAATTGTTAAGTCGTGCTTCGAATAGCTCAATCTGGTCTTAAAAGATTTCATGAAAAAATTTGTCAAGGAAAGGATCCCTTCTCCAAAAAATAACATCACACTGGCCCACAAAACAAGATAAATAATCGAAGCGACAACCCCAAATACTGCAAGAATTGCAAAAAAGCCCGCAGCAACAAGAAAACCTCCCCATGAAGACAGAACCAGGGCAGCGCCCCAGCCTCTTAATGTTTCTTTTTGTTCAGACCATTCTTTGTGGGATAAAAGATAAGCTATGCCTGCCATCTCCCCAAGAGGGAGCAGCTGTCCTGACGCGAAATCAAGGGCTGCGATGATCAGATAAAGAGCGATTAACTGGCTGAGCGAGAGCCTGAATCCAATACGCGAGAGGGAAAAAAGATAAAGAGTAATTGTAAGAAGCAGCAACAGTACAAATGCAGCGGGCAGCCAGACCGCGCTAATGAAAATCTCAATCGGGAAAGGCTGTCCATTGATATGAAAAATAACTGCTAAAACTACCCCCCCATAGAATTAAAAATATGAAGAAGCGCTGCAGTCTATCTTCGCCAGTCCGAATAACCACTGCGATCCCTTCTGTGACCGATAACCGCCTCGAGCGCATCTACTGACCACCCGAAAACGGTCCTGAAAAATCCCCGTTCTCTGAAGCGTCTATCAGATAGCTTTACCTTAAGGTCCCAATCATATCTCACTTTTGCTCTTTTGTGAAAAAGCCGCAACGAAAGTTCCATCTCTTCGTCAAGCGTTTCGCTCCATCCACCGACGCTGCGAAAGTATCCGGTATTATATACAGAATTGTTGGCACCCAGATAAGCAAAACCCGTAATCGGGCTGAAATTGTTCTGCCATTGGGTCGTAGTCGACCAAGTATCGTAAAGCATGCTGCCGTAGTACGAGGGGCCGCTCAAAGCCTGAAGATTCGGATGTTTAGTGAAATTCCATACGACGCGATCGAGCCAACTATCACATAGTAACGAATCTGCATCCAGGGAAGCCACCAACTCTCCTTTTGCGGTTTTCAAGCCAGTATTCCTAGCCACCCCTACCCCTGGCTTTTTCTCCATTATGATCCTTGCCCCGAATCTTTCTGCTATGCCGACCGTATCGTCTTTACTCCTCCCATCGACCACTAGGACCTCGTAGTCGTCGTATTTCGAGCGCACCAGTGAAGAAAAAAAACCAGGAAGATTTTCCGCTTCGTTGAAGGTGGGCAAGACAATCGAAATCATAGGAAAATCTCCTCTTTTAGTTTTTCAGCTACATATGGTGCCTGTTTTTCATCCATTTGCGGCTGCAGGGGAAGGCAGAGATGGCGCCTCGCCCATTCCTCCGCACCTGGAAAGTCTCCTTCCATATATCTGCCACGCCAAACCGGCTGAAGGTGGCACGGAGTATAATAAATCCCACCAGGCATCGGTATGTCATGCTTCTCCTTCATCGTCTTTTTTAATTCATTTCTGTCTAAGCCTTCGGGAACAAGAACCGAGTATTTGTAGTAATTGGACGTTGAGCCTTCAGGTGGTTTCACCGGCCTAATGCTACTCCCGGCAAGCTCCTTGTCATAAATCGCTGCAATCTCGCTCCTCTTGCGTATCAGCCCATCAAGCAACCGTGTTTGTTCCAATCCTACGCATGCAGACAATTCCGACATGCGCATATTGCCGCCTTCTATCTCATTTTTTTCATTATACAGGCCCTGATCCGCAATCATATTCGCTTCTTTCATTGCGGAGCTATCCTCAAATGCCACCAATCCCCCTTCCCCACACGTCACAACCTTTGTGTTGAAGAAGGAGAATGCCGCCGCATGGCCAAATGTCCCGCCTGGCCTGCCTTCATGCGTGCTTCCATGCGCATGCGCTGCATCTTCGAGCAGAAACCAGTCATTTTCATCGCAAAGTTTTCGTATATCCTTTATCTGTGGGGTTACGATTCCTCCGAGATGGGTTACGCATATCCCGCCTATTCTTCGGCTTGCCCTGGCTTCGACATCTTCAAGTCGAAGACAACCATTTTTCGGGTCTACATCAGTGAATTTCACTTCGGCTCCGGCCCTCTCCGCTGCAAAAGCATCTAGGTATATTGTTGAAGCTGGGATGATTACTTCTTTGCCGCTTATTCTGCCGAGCCTGAAAGCTAACTCCAATGCCGATGTGCCATTGCAGACTGCGATGCAAGCGCGTCCGAGACGCTTTGACCATTCGGCTTCGAAATTTCTGGTGAAACTTCCATTCGATAGATATCCCGATCGAAGGACCTCCTCCACCGATTGGGAAATCTGTTTTATTGAAGATTCAGGGAAGAAAGCCTTCGTTCCGGGGATTTTTTCATATCCATCAACCTTTTTCGATAATATCTCTATAGACCCTAAGGTGCGCATTCGCTACATTTTTCTTGTCATATTTCTTCCTTATGCCATTTATTACCGTAGTCGGAATTTTTACCTTCGCCTCAAGAACATTTCGTATAGTATCGATTTCCTTCCCGGGCTTGTAGCTTGTTACGCCAGTCTTGTCATATATCTCCATTTGAGCACTTCCTGCAGGAGCAACGACAGAGAGACCACATGCCAAAGCTTCGACTGCGACCAGCCCAAATGTATCGTATTCCGAAGGAAAGAAAAGAAGCGAGGCATTCGAATAACAGTCGACGAGTGTTTCATCATCTACCCGTCCGCAGAAGAACACGTTTTTACCAAGGAGATCCTTTTCCTGCGCTTTCCTTCTAAGTACTTTCTCGTAGGGTCCGGTTCCGACAAAGATAAAGGAGGTTTCCGAAACTAATTCCTGCGCCGCAAGAAGCGCCGCGTCTAAATTTTTTTCACTTATCACTCTTCCAACGACGAGAACAGTCTTATCGTGCTTTGCACCAACTAAATCAGCAAAGAAAGACCCGTTTTTTCTTTTCTTTGAGAATCTTACTGTATCCACCGCATTTGGTATAATCCTGCCTCTAATACCGAACTCTCGCAGCAGGTTCTGTGCGTACCTGCTTGGTGCTAGCATGGTTCCGCAAGTTTCGGAGAAATGCCGAACTGCAACTCTTATCAGATGCTTGTAGGCAGGCGAAAGGTATTTTGAGAAAGGAAGGTAATGCATCTGGGCAATAAGATTCGTATGATACGTGAATACGCAAGGGATGCGATTCCGTTTCGCTATATCCAAAGCCTGGAGCCCAAGGCCTCCGGGCGATTGAATGTGTATGATATCTGGGGCGAACCCCAGAATGGAGCTTTCGAATGATGGAGAAAAAATGTTTATCGCGTAATCAGGATACGGAGGAAATGCTGTTCCAAGGTAATATGTGGTATCTGGATATGACGCATTCCAGCGCGTCGTGACAGCCCAGTAATGGACTTCATGCCCAATATTCTCAATGCCTGCTCCCAATGCAGTGGAAGTCCTTGTTATGCCGTCAACCATTGGATGGAAAGTATCTGTAATGAATGCGATCCTCATTTTTCCACCAGATAATCATCCAGCAGCAGGTAACGAAGTGCCGATCTTTTCATAGTAGCAATCACATCTTTTTCCGTAGCAGCCAAAGGATAACCGGCAATGTTAAGAGAGGTATTGAGCAAAATGGGAAACCCCGCCAGTTTCTCAAAACAATCCAGCAGCTTCCAATAATCCGGCTGCAGTTTCCGATCGACCGTATGTATCCTTGAGCTTCCATCAACATGAACAATGGCAGGAGCTAGCTGGCATGTCTTTTTCTTCGCTTCAAAGACAAACGACATGTAAGGGCTATCAGCGTTTCCACTAGCGAAATAATCAGCCGCTTTCTCAGCCTTTACTGAGGGCGCTAGTGGACGGAAAAGCTCCCTCCCCTTTATTTTGTTTATCCTGTCCTTCATATCCTCATCCGATGGATTGGCCAGGATACTTCTGTGCCCCAAAGCACGTGGTCCGAATTCTGCCCTTCCCATAGCAATGCCAACCACTTCGCCTTCACAAAGCAGTTGCGATACAATCTGGAGAGGTTCTTTCAGTTTTCTATAAGAGAATCCTTCTTTTTCAGATAACCGGATAGCGTTCTCTATTGATAGATCTGGTCCCAAAAAAGGAGACGCCGCGGTATACTCGGCTCTAAAATCTGGTTTTTTAGCGTCCTCAAAAGCGCTCAAAATAGCAGCGCCTACTGCAGTTCCAGCATCGTTAGGACAGCTGGAGACAAAAACTTTCTCAAATCCTGCTTTAAAGATAATCTTGCCATTAAGCACCGAGTTCTGGGCTACGCCGCCTGATAAGCATAGGTAATCCTCATCAGTAATTTTCTGAAGCTTTTTTGCGTATCCCATGACGATGCGTTCGGTTGCCCATTGCAGGCTAGCCGCTATGTCGGCCTTATCTTCAAATTCCAATGGGTAGCGCCTGAAAAAACGCGAGAAGAGCGATGATTTGGGCGGCCGGCCCGGAGGCTTGCCCAAACCGAATGCATGGAGCGACAAGTGCATGAGGTAAGGGTCTCTCAGCATCTTAGGGTCGGGGCTGTTATGCAATCGCAATATCTCCTCCCCATAAACCGGGCTCCCGTAGGACGAGAGGCCCATCACCTTGTATTCATCTCCGTATCTGAAACCAAGCAGGGAAGTGAAAATGAGATATAGGTACCCTACGGATACCGAAGGTGGTTTCGAATCCAGAAGCACCAATTCCCGGCCGTTCGCTTTCCAGAATGTCGTGCTTTCATTTTCTCCTCGGCCATCCACCACTAGGACAGCCGCCCTTTTGAATCCTGACTGGAAGAAGCATTCTGCCGCATGCGCCTCATGATGCTTATGGAACTGGAGCGAGGTAGCGGGAGAAAGCTCAAGATATTTCATCCAAAGCGGATTAGGCATCGCATATCGCAAGAACGATGCATAAAGGAAAGGCACCACCTCGAACCTCAATGGTACATCCCGCTTCGCGATGCCAGCATACCACGAAGGGTCAGCGTGAACCCCCACCTTGGCCACGTCAAGGGGGGACGCTTTGCAGGACTCGAGGCCGCATCTTAGCGCGTCACGGACGAAAAAAATCTGTTTTTTTATTCCCGAAGCCTTCTCCTGCTCAAGCGCGAATGCTAGTTTGCCGTTCTCTATTATGGCGACTGCGGGATTATGCCCTAGACAAAGTCCGACCACAAGGCGCCGGTTCATCGTCTCGCCCATGATATGACCGCGTCAAGATAGTCGGGATAGAACCTTTCAAATTTCCTTTGCCTCGTCCAGCCGGCGGAAAAAATTTTAGCGCAATCCATAACCGGTTTTACTATGTCTCCGCTGAAATCTCCATCGCTTCCTCCAAACGATACAGGTATCGAGTCCATCTTCTGGGATATCAGTTCAGCTATCTCCTTCACCGAAACAGAAGTTTCGCCTCCCAAGTTGTAAATATCGACATTAGCGGTTTGCTGTTTAGCTATCACCGCCAAACCGTCAAGAAGATCATCTATGTGCAAATACTGTCTTGTCTGCTTGCCGCTTCCTTTGAATTCCAATCGGCCATTGTTGAGGGCTTTCACGACAAGGTCGGCGCCCAACCCCTCGCGGAGTCCCCCTCCGTAAAGCGGTGCGGGTCTTAGTATCGTGCATCGTATGCCATAGGAACGGCAAAAATTCGACACGATGAGCTCCCCTTGCAGTTTGGAAAAGCCGTAGTTGTTGCACGGTGACGGGAGGGTTTTCTCGGAGCATGATTCGGATTGATTTCCGTATATCGCGTAACTGGAGAAGAAGACTATTTTTTTGACATCCCGTTTTCTTGCCCAGGAGCATACGTTATAGGTGCCGATTACATTCGTTGTGAATGTCGCTTCAAGGGCATCCTGGGCTGTCCTCGGATTCCGCAACGCAGCGAGATGGTATAGCGTATCCACACCATCCGCAATAGACACAATCGGTTTAGATATGTCACAATATTCAAATTTTCCCAATCTATCGTCGCAAGGCCGCATATCAAGAATCCTAAAGCGGCGTTCTTGTTTTTCCAATGACCTAGCGATATGCGTCCCGACAAATCCGCTCCCCCCTACCAAAACGTCTTCCATCAACAACCCCGATATAGATTTTATTCTATTTGGATTTTTATTCTATTGTCATCTGCAATCTGTTTATTCTTTCTATAAGTTTCTTATCTTGCGCTCTCTCAATGCTCTCGTAAAGCTCCTCCTTTTTGGCGTGGATATACGTCATCGTTATCTGGAGATTGGTATGGCGGGCAAACTTCGCCGCCAGCATGACGTTGCCTCCGTTCTTCCGGCAGAAATTCGTGATGGCATAATGCCGTAGACTGTGGGGTGTCAAGCGCTTTAGCTCGTGAGGCTTCTGACCAGCGCTGTAGCCGTAGATCTCCTCCAGCCTTGCTTTGCTCGTGTACTGCCTGAAGAACTTCCTCGCGGTTTCGGTTGTATAATGCAGGTCTGTCGTGCCTTTTCGTCTGCCTTGCGTAAACGAGAAGAAAAGAAAGCCTCTGGCTGCCGCTATATCCCTCTCATAGGCGTTGATGTAGCGAATTGTCCTGTCAAACAGCGCCTCTGGGATGATAAGATAGTCAGTCTTGCCGCTTTTCTCAGTGAAAATCCGCAACTCCCGCGTCTTCAGGTTTATATCCTTGATATTCAGCCTTACGGCTTCTCCAATCCTCAGACCTAGGATGGCCTGGAAGCTGAAGAGAAGATGCGCCTTAGGGTCCTTTATGACGCTGAAAAAGTGCTCCAGCTCTTCATCTGTGAACGCTTTATTCATCGAGCCGTACTTTGGCGTTCTTCTACGCAGGAACCGGCTCTTCCTGGCTTCGGAAAGGATACCTATGGCCTTGACGAGGTTCCATTTTGTCAGGTGGCGGCCAAGGAATAGCATTTCGTCCTTGATTTGAGGCCAGCGATGCGTCAGCTCCTTTGCGATCTGTCTTGCTTGCTGAACCGGTTGGTCTTTAGTACGTTCCGGGTGCTGTGTGCTCGATGCGGGAAACCCTCCGTTTTCACGTCTGGATGCTGGCTGCCGGTTGCCGGCTGCTGCCATCAGGCTACCGCGTGGGCCCAATTTTCCTTCTTCACCACGCATAATACTATTGTCATTTAGCCGAGCTTCTGGGCTTGTCGCGGTGCGTCTTTGCGGCCTTCATGAACTCGACAAAAAGCGGCGCGGGCTCTTCAAGCCTGCTCTTCAATTCGATGTGCGGCTGCGTCGCGACGCCGAAACTCTCCTTCCATTCGGCTATCTCGACCACGCCGGATGTATGGCGCCCCGAGATGACAAGCCCCCGGGCTTCCAGCTCAGGCACGAAAGCCGGGTTCACTTCGTAGCGGTGCCTGTGCCTTTCTGATATCTTTTCCACTTTATAAGCCTTGGATGCGACCGTTCCTTTGTTCAGCAGGCACTCGTACGCTCCAAGCCTCATCGTGGCGCCCATCTTCGTTATCTTGTGCTGTTCGGGAAGGAGGTCTATCACCGGGAAAGCAGTCTTCTTGTCGAACTCAGTCGAGTTTGCGTCTTTCATACCGCAGACGTTGCGCGCATATTCCACGACCATGAGCTGTACTCCAAGGCACAGCCCCAGGTACGGGATTTTGTTTTCCCTTGAATACCTTATCGCCTTTATCTTGCCCTCGATTCCGCGGTCCCCGAACCCACCAGGGACGAGTATGCCATGGTATGGCGAGAGCAACTCGGCCACATCATAAACCTTCTCCAGGTCGCTCGCCTCAATCCACGAAATCTCCAATCCGGTATTCACCGCCGCCGCGCTGTGAACGAGCGCCTCCTTGACGCTCACATACGCGTCTTTCACAGCAGTGTATTTTCCCACAATCGCGATTTTGAGTGGTGCCTCCTTAGGCGAGATTATGTGGCCCACTCGCTTGTGCCATTCCTTGAGGTCTGCCTCCTTGTTCTCCGGAAGCCCGAGCCTTTTGGCAAGCTGCCGATACATCCCCTGCTTCTCAAGAACAAGCGGAAGCTCATAAACCGTGTGCAGGAGCGGGTCGTCGAACACCGCCTCCTCCGGGACATTGCAGTACAGGCTGAGCTTCTTCCTCGAATCCTCGCTGAGCTTCTCCTGCTCCCTTGCGATTATGATATCAGGCTGGATGCCCAGGCTCTGCAGGAGCCTTGTCGCATGCTGGGTGGGCTTAGTCTTCTGCTCCCCCGGGCTCATGCTTGGGACATAAGTTAGCTGCACAAACGCCATATTATTGTGCTCGAAATAGAGCTGCCTCATGGCCTCGATGAAATAGCTGTTCTCGAGGTCGCCCACAGTCCCACCGACCTCAATCATGACTATGTCCGCGTCGTTTTCGCGTCCGACCTTCTGCACCCAGTCCTTGATTTCGCCCGTTAAGTGCGGGACGAACTGAACGTCGCGGCCCAGATACTCGCCCTTCCTTTCCTTCTCTATGATTTTAGAGAAAAGCTTGCCCCCGGTTATCGAGCACATCCCGGGAAGCGACTTGTTCAGGAAGCGCTCGTACGTGCCAAAATCCATATCCACTTCGGTGCCATCATCAAGCACGAACACCTCGCCGTGACGGAACGGGTTCATGGTGCCGCAGTCGACGTTCAGATACCCGTCGAACTTTACCGGCATCACCTTGAATCCGCGCGCCTGCAGGAGTTTCGCGATGGAAGAAGAGACTATCCCCTTTCCCAGGCCCGACATGATGGACCCGGTAATCACAATGAACCTTGTCTTTTTCTCTGGCATAGGAAGAACGTGGCGGGCACATTTTTTAAATCTAACAAAGAAATCCCTGCATGGACTTCGTGAAATGGGCGATAATTCTCTCGGCGCTGTTCCTTGCGCTACCGATAGTCTGCATAATAATCTACATCATCACCCCGAACCTGATATCTGTCCTTACGGGCACTGGTTCTGCGGGGGGATGCGATTATACTGGCCCTGCGGCGGAAGGCAACGCCTCAAGCATCGGGTCGGCTATATCCAACCTGTGCAATACATCGAAAACGTTTCTCGGCGCCGTTGCCATGATTTTGATAATCCTCGCATCGCCCGTGCTGTTCATTTCCAATGCGCTCGCCAGCTTCGAGATATTCGCAACTAAAGTCTCTGGCGGGCAGAAGGTACTTTGGCTCGCCATAATATGGGTGTTCCCTGCGATTGGCGGCCTCGCGTACCTGTTCAAGGGGCGAAAAGAGATTAAGGGCGCCTAAGAATCAGATGCGGTTCAATGCGTCCTTGACCTTCTCAATCGACATGTTAGTCGCGATGAGGGGGATGCGCTCGCGCTCGGATATCTTGATTGCCAGGCGATCGACCTTTGTCGGGTCTATGTTGTGGAGGACTATCGCGGAGGGCTTTGAGGAGCTCACGCGCACGACGACGAGCGGACTGCGCCCTGTGCTTACCCCAGTGAATATGAAGACGCGCTCGTTCACGTTGCCATAGAGGTTCTGGAAATACGAGAACGGCATATCGAGTATGACCTTGATGCTGTCGATAAGCGTGTAGCCGTATATCTTCTTCGTGTCGAGCAAATCCGGGTTCGTTATGACGCGGCCGCCGATTAGGTCAACAAAATCCTTGAGCGGGATTGACCTTGCGAATTCGTGCACCTCGAAATACTCGCTCACCGGCTTCTCCTTCTCCCTGAACTTCTGGGTTATGCCGCCTCCTTTGGCCACATCAATGTCGAAGAGGGCGTTGACGAACCGCTTTACGACTCCGGTGCCGGGCGACTTCCTCCGGTTCCCCTCGTAATCGCTGATTGTGGACACCGTGATACCAAGATGCTTGGCGAGCTCGACCTGGGATATCCCGAATATCTCGCGCCATTTGCGCATGGTGGCGCCAGGGTCCTCGGAAAGGGATATCTCCCCGGCGATTTCCATTTTTATCTTTTCCAAATAAAGCACCCGACCTTCTCGTCCTTGCTGTCTTGTATTCCCGTCAATCTTTATATGGATTTCGACAAGTGTCAATGCCTACTTCGGCAGTTATAAGTCGCTGGTTTCGGCGGCTTTTTATTATTATATGCGGCAAGTGAGTCATGGCATACAATATCATCGCTGACTTCTTCAACTTCATCAACATCCCCATGTTCGATACGATGACAATCCTGCTCATCGTGACCTTCATCATATGGGAGCTCCCCCGCTCAGTCAAAATCATATCCGAGGAATACACGAAGGGGCTGTATCCCGAAAACGGCCGCGTGATAGACATCGGCATGTTCGTGGTGGGGCTTGCCTCAATCGTTTATTTCATGCTGGACAATAATTCCGAGCGCATAGTCACGTTCCTCAAGACGCCAGGCATCACGTCATTCTTCCTGATACTCATGCTGGCCATCCCGCTCATCATCGCGATAGGGTACTTCAAGAGGCTTTTTGCCACATTCGACGCCCACAACTCGGTTGCGGTATTCCTGACGCATGCGCTTCTGGACCTCATGCACACCATATTCCAGATTGCGTTAGTGGTCCTGGCCCTTCCCGTTGCCGGTTTCCTTATCGCCGGGCCTAAATGAGCGCGGAAACAGCATGGCGCACGGTTCCGTTCCTCATTTTTTTAAATCTTGCGCTCGAATTAGCCCCCGGTGAAAGTTATGCCCCCAAAGAAAAAGAAATCGAAGACAGTGTCAGCCATGAAAAGCTGCGTGTGCGGCAGCAACTGCCACGACGAGCATTCGCACCTGCCAGGCCTCCTGCTTGCCGCTTTCGGGCTGCTTGCATTGCCGATAAATTTCGGGTTGATTCCGGGTATGGAATGGGCCCTCGCATGGCCGGTCCTCATCGTGTTCATCGGGATAGTGCTCGCGCTCCGGGTGGACATCTGCAGAAATCAATCCTGATTCCCCTTCAATAAGCCGATTGCCAATCAGAATTGGCAATCATATTCCCTTATTTTCCATATACGTAACTGCGTTCTTGAAAAGCCGCAGGCCCAGTGGCTCTCTTACCGTGCCCTTTACCCAGTATGGGCAGTTCTCGACGATATTGAAGGCCTCAGGGTGCGGCATCATGCCGAACACCCGCCCGGTCCTGTCGCAGATGCCGGCAACGTTCTCGACCGAGCCGTTGGGATTATACGGGAAGCCCGCAAGCGCCCCGTTCTCGTCCACGTATTGGAAGACTACCTGGTTGTTTTGTTTGAGCTCCTCAAGGGTCTCCTTGTCTTTCGGGATGAATTTGCCTTCCCCGTGCCTCACCGGAACTAGTATGTTCTCTATACCCTTCGTGAAGACGCACGGCGATAGGGTGTTGGCCTTGAGAAACACCCAGCGGTCCTCATAGTGTCCGGAATCATTCGTGGTCAGGCTAACGCGCTGCCTGAAATCCGGCACCGGGAGCAGGCCCATCTTCACCATGACCTGGAAGCCATTGCAAATCCCGAATATCAGCTTGTCCGCTTTCGTGAAATCGGCAAGCTGGTCCCTCAGGCGGAATTTCATCTTGTTCCCGAACACCTTGCCAGAACCCAGGTCATCTCCGAATGAGAACCCCCCCGGAATCATAAGCATGTTGTAGCTCTCCAGGATTTTCGGGTTGTCCAGGATGGCGTTCAGGTGCAGTATGTCTGCCTTTCCGCCGCTTTTTTCGATTGCATACTTGCTTTCGTTCTCGCAGTTGATGCCGTAGCCGTAAAGGACTAGAGCCTTGAGTGTCATAGGGATTTCAATGGATGGGAAAAAAGTTAAAGGTATGCCGGCGTGGCGTGAAGGACGAATCACACCTTCTTGAGGCCTCTGATTCTCACATAATTTCCTGGCGTCCCGGCATAAAGAAGTGCGTCGTTGGCCATACACACGCCCGCCGTGAGTAGGCTGTCTGTTATCTGAACGCTTTCGCCATGCTCGCGCAGCTCGTTCATCACCTTCGTCGCCATCTGCGCCGCCTTCTTGTCGAATGGGAGCACCGTCATATTGGCGGCGAACGCCCCGACCACATCCTGCCGGCTGACGGTCTCATAAAGATGCATGAGCGTCATGCTGGTGATGCAAAGCTCCTCTCGGTCCGCATAGTACATGAGCTTCTCGATTGTGGCCGGGTCTCCCCTTAGGAAATCCAGGGCGGCCTTGAAATCAAGACATATTTTTTCCATATCGCTCACCTGGTGAGGACTGCATCGCGCTTTATCCTCTCGGCAGCGCGGGCGTCCACGTCTATATCCCTGATGCTTCCGGCAAGGCGGATGATTCCCCCGGTCCCCTCCTTCTTATCCTTGAGGAGGTGCCTGAAAAGCTCGCTGAAACTCATGCCCTTGGCCTTTTTCAGCCTATACAATTCGGAATACACATCATCCATTATCGTAATGACTTTCACCATACCCCTACACCCCTGAACACTAAGATTACGTCCATTGCGACAGCAGCCAACTGCAATCGTCCCGAAAGCGGTACATGTATTCACTAAATGTATTTATGCCTTTCCCTCGAAATTCGTAACTTTGTCTTAATCCATGCACGATAATGGTCTTTTGCCTTCGCCGTGAAAACAAATCTATATAAAGCGCCAAACGTCCTCTCTATTCACTCTCATAATCAGAGAGAAAAACTTAAGCAAGGCGACTAAAAAACCAAAAAAATAAGGTGAAAACATGGAAGACTTGGTAAGATCTGTGGTAGGGGAGAACGCTCCGCCGGCCGAGAAGCAGTCCTCGGACGCGATGAGCTCGGAGAGCATCAAAATCGTCACCGTCGGTGTCGGTGGCGCCGGGAACAACACGATTAACCGCCTGATAAAGAGCGGCGTGAAGGGAACGGAACTTGTCGCTGTGAACACGGACAAGCAGCACCTCAACATCGTCCATGAGCGGGCGAAGAAAGTGCTGATAGGAAAATCGGTCACCAAGGGCCTCGGTGCCGGCGGATACCCGGACATCGGTGCGAAATCCTGCGAAGTGGACAGGCCGCTCGTCGAGAGGGAACTCGAAGGAGCGCACCTCGTGTTCGTTTGCGCTGGTATGGGCGGTGGTACCGGTGGCGGTGCAGCACCGATTATCGCGCAGATTGCAAAGGAGCAGGGCGCGATTGTCGTGGCGATGGTCACATACCCCTTCGCTCTTGAGCGGGCGAGGAAAAAGAGGGCCGATGAGGGCATCAAGGCACTCAAGAAAAACTGCGACTCGGTCATCATCCTGGACAACAACAGGCTGGTCCAGCTGGTCCCGAACCTGCCGATGGCTGAAGCATTCGCCGTTGCAGATGAGATACTCTCAAGGGCAATCAGCGGCCTCGTCTGGACAATAACCCAGCCGTCGCTCATCAACATCGACTTTGCAGATGTGCGCGCAATCATGGAAGGCGGAGGCGTAGGCTTCATCGCAGTCGGCGAAGGCAAGGGCAACGACAAGGTGAAGGCGGCAGCTGAAGGCGTCATAAAGAACAGGCTCCTCGATGTCGACTTCGAAGGCGCAAAGGGCGCGCTCATCCACATCACGGGCGGCTCTGACCTCACCCTCGGCGACGCAATCAAGGCCGGCGAGTGGGTCACAGAGAAGATGGATGCCGAAGCGAACGTGAAATGGGGTGCGAGGATAATGCAGAACTACGAGGGCAAGCTCGAGATTGTCGCCATCGTCACAGGTGTGAAGGGCGCATCCGTTGCTGGCAGCTCGGTCTCAGAAGACGAGGCATCATCCGTACCCGCCTACAGCTCGGACTTGGAAGTCCTCGGCTGAATCGCTATAAAATAATACGGGGCTTTCTTAGCCCCTTTATTTTTCTTTCCATTTTTTCCTTCAAGTTCTTGAAGGCGGATTGTCAACGGTCCTTATCCCGTAGTAAAAGAGCCCGTTGCTTATCCTGTCGATATCCTTTCTGCTCATCCCAAGCCCTTCGAGTTCCTGCCGGGTTTTCAGGACAAAATCCCCTATAGTAACTACCTGCAATGCAGCCAGAGATTTGACTGTTTTCTTAGGCAGTACGGGCAGGATGCCACCCTCTGCGCCCGTGAGCTTTCTTTCCAAAACGCCCTTAGGCAATCGCTCTGCACTCAACCGCAGGTGCTCGACCAGGATTCCGGTGGTTCTGCATATTCTCGAACCCCTGACCATTTCAGCGGCATACTTTTCTATCGCCCCATCAGAATACTTGTCACCTTTAAGCCCGTTCTCCAATTCGGCCAGTTTATCCGGGCCAAGCATCCTAGCCATCTTTATCCAAAGCTTTCGTTCTCCGAAATCGTCTTCATCTATTGCTTTTCGCACTTTCAGGAATCTCCTCTTTTCCTCTCCCTTATATACTCTATATACATCTGGTTTCCGCATATTCTCCCACCCTATAGTAATATTTTCACAATAAACAAATAATATTACTAGCGTGAATATTTAAATGTTTCCATTTTTTGGTGAATATTACAATATTATCCGATTTTCTTGTTATCTTGCATACTGTTCATGATAAGATGGTTGATTCTGCAATCCAGATCCCTTTACCAAGCAGCCGTATCATCATCGGCAGTCCTGGGAATGCCGTGTCACTTTCTCGATATCGCCCTTTCTCCTCCTTGGCGTTTTCGTTTTATTTATCGTTTTATAAAATATCTTCACAATCATAATCCCATGAAACTCAAGCTCATCCCGAACCCGAAGAAGTCGTGGGCGAAGGAACTCGCAAACGAGTTGAAGGCGTTCCTTTCGCCCGCGCACTCGTTCGTGCGCAGCGGCGCTGATGCCACAATCTGCATCGGAGGCGACGGAACAATCCTCTATTCGCACTATAAGGGAAGGCTTGAGGGCCCGGTGCTCGGGATAGGTGGCGAGAAAAGCTACGTCTGCCAGCTCCGCAAAGACAACTGGAAAGGTGCGGTGGCGGCCCTTCTTGGCAGCCCGAAAAGGGAAAGCATATCGACTCTCGTATGCCAGCTTGGCCAGCGCCGTCTTGTCGCCCTGAACGATGCGGTGATTCACGCCGCGCACTACCGCGTCGCGGAGATGGATGTCACAATCGGCACAAGAGACACGGAACACAAGACCCAGTTCGAGGGCGACGGCATGATAATTTCGACGGCGCTAGGCTCGGCCGCATACGCTTTTTCAGCAGGTGGAGAGAAACTCGCGCCAACAGAAAGCAAATTAAGCCTTGTGCCTATATGTCCTTACAAGCGCGCATTCTCCCCAAAGGTCCTTAGCCAGGAAAGCAGAATAATCGTGACAGTCGGCAACGACTGCGCATTCATAATAGATGGCATATTCGTCCGCCGGTTGCGGAAAGGGGAGACTGTCGAGATAAAAAAGGGGCCCGCTCTCGCCTTCTTCGAAGGCGTCGGGAAATATTACTAGCGGAGGGAAACAATGATTGGAAAGGAAGAGATTCTCAGACGTGGCTATGTCGACGTCAAGGTCTACGTGACCGGCCTGCGGCAGAGCCACCGGCTCGAAGTCGTGAAAGAGAAGACGAGCGTGGGCATGGTCCCGTTCCTGGTCTGCAAGCACTATATTCCGACAGCAGAGCTTGTCAGGCTTGCCGAGCAGCTCCAGCTTCCGGTCAAGCACAAGGAAGTGGTCGTTTTCCCGAAAGGAAAGATGGCAGGCTCCTTTGCAGAAAAGAACGAGAAGACGACAAAAGGCGTCCACCTGAGCGTCGAAGCCGAGACAGTAGAGGCTGAAGTCGAAGAGGAAGAAGCCGAAGAGTAATCCGAATCCTGATTATCAGGAGACAAACACCGAAGCCAGGGCGAAAGCTGTAGCGGCCCCTAAGGAAAACGCGATTGCGCCTGTGCGCTCCATCCCTTTCTGGAAGGCATCCGGAAGGAGTTCCACGAGGACGACATAACCCATCGCGCCTGCGGAAAACGCGAGGGCGATTGGCACAATTCCGCTGAACATGCTCAGGAAGGCGAATCCTATGACCGCGGCAATAGCCTCGGCAACACCCGAAAGCACACCGTACAATACCGCCGTCCTCCGTTTCATGCCGTAGCATGTGAGCGGGGCGGATATCAGGATTCCTTCAGGGATGTCCTGGATTGCTATCGTCGTCGTGACGAACCAGCCAAGCGGGTTCGATGCAGCAAACGCGGTCGCGATAGCTAGGCCTTCAGGAACATTATGGAGGGCAATGGCCCCGCCAATCATAATCGCCTTCTTCTTCGAATGCTTAAGCTCCTCCTTGGTGATATGAAGGTGTACGTGCGGC
This sequence comes from Microcaldota archaeon, assembly GCA_043800955.1. Classification (GTDB taxonomy): domain Archaea; phylum Micrarchaeota; class Micrarchaeia; order Anstonellales; family Bilamarchaeaceae; genus Bilamarchaeum. Next base: position 22,113 of record JAZDMN010000041.1, on the reverse strand, counting down.
AGCAGTTTTTCGGAAACCGCGAGAGCTAGGATTCCTAGCGCCAGGCCCTCGACCACCACGATATCCCCAGCCGCCTGATGCGACGATGAGAGCATCTCCAGCGCCGAATAACCCATCGCCCCGGCTGCGAATGCGAGCATGGCGGCATTGCGTTTATCGATCATGCATCCTGTGAACAGCACTGCTATTGCTCCGGCCGAGGTGGCAATCAGGACCGTCAGAGCGCCGAGGAGGATGTCCATTGTTCAACCTTTTCCCAGCTCCTCTCTAAGGAGCTTCACAAGCTCTGCCCCGATTCTCTCCTGCGCCTCTTTCGTGCTCGCCCCGAGGTGCGGGGTCAGGTAGACGTTCTCCAATTCAAGCAGCCTCCCCTTGTATGGCTCGGCACGGTACACGTCCAGCGCGGCGCCTGCGACCTTGCCGCTATCAACGCCCTCGTAAAGCGCATCCTCGTCTATGATTTCACCGCGCGATGTGTTGATGATTATCACCCCGTCCTTCATCTTCGCGATGTTCTCCATGCAGACAAGATTGATTGTCTGTGGCGTGGCTGGCACATGGATGGAAATCACATCCGCCTGGCCAAGGAATGAATCCAAATCATCGACGAATTTAACGATGCCATCCTCGTGCCTTGGAGGCGGATTGTACGCGATGACCTCCATACCGAGCGCGCTGGCCTTTTTGCCAAGGAGGGCTCCGATGCGCCCGTAACCGATTATGCCCAGCGTTTTTCCCTCGATTTCGCATCCTGTGAGCGTTTTCTTTTCCCACCTCCCCTCCTTCATCTGGTGGTGGGCCTTCTGGATGTTCCGAAGCGCCCCTATCATCAGCCCGAGGGCAAGCTCCGCGACCGCATTCGTTGATGCCCCCGGCGTATTGAGGACCTTTATTCCCCTTTTCTCGCAGGCACTCTTATCGACATTGTCAAGCCCGACACCTGCCCTCGCCACGAGCTTCAGCTTCGGGGCGGAAGCAAGCAGCTCGCCGGTGACCTTGGTCGCGCTTCTCACAATAAGCGCGTCAGCGTTGCTTAGCGCGGACTTCAGGTCCGCAGGCTTGTAGGCAACCTCGCCCAGGGCTCTTATCCCCTGGACCACCTCTTCTTCCATCTGGTCGGCAATGACGATTCGCATAACACCGGATTAGCAAAGAAACTATTAATCGCTTGCGGAAAAATTGTTGCGCTAAATTATGTATTTTCTTAACATTGTAACAGAAAATATGTGTTCTAATGCACAATGTTTATAAATAATGTGATGAATTTAACATCTATTTTCGCGAAACATATATATAACTCCTCAACCATAGTCATATCGGGTGGGGGGATGGTAATGTTTGATTCAAGCTCGAAGAAATCGAAAACAAAGAAAAAGGTCATGGGGCTCACATCAGCGCTCGAAATGGCGTATGTGGACCCGACACGCTACGACGTCGTCGTAGATGCAGCATCACAGCTTTGCACGCTCCTCAAAGACGAGGAGGTCTCCCTGACGATGGGAGAGAAGCTGAGGGTGGTGAAATCGGTCGCCAGGGCCAAGGTAAGGGCCTTCATGGGGGGCGGCGCGGACGACTATAGGGCGTTCAGGTCGCTGGATTCAATCAGCGCAGATCTGGTCCAGCTATTATAATCCGGTGGTGTTATGAAATCAGTTACAATAGTGTCAGAAGACAGGGTAGGCCTGCTGGCCGACATATCGTACATCCTAGGCAAGTCCAACGTCAACATTGACGGGTTGTCCGTGGATGTGCTGGGCGGCAAGGCTGTGATAGCGCTCGAGGTCAAAGACCCGAGGAAGGCTCCGGACATCCTATCAAGGAACGGCTTCAGCACGACGCCTCCAGAAGCGATTGTCATCAAGGTTTCGAACGACTCTATGGAGAAGATAACCGAGATGCTGGAGATGGAGAAGATAAGCGTCCAGGCGCTCAATATGCTCTCATCCGACAAGTCGGACGGCATCTTCGCGCTGAATGTCGACAAGCCAAGGAAAGCCCACAAGATGCTCGGCCCCTTCATGCTCGGGCACATCCCCGGGAATGACTACTACTAAGTCGTTATTTTTTCCATCATCTTCTTTTTTTCTGCGTCTTTTATCTCCATCGCGATTCTCCTTCCAAAGGATACGCTTTCCCTGAACAGGTAGCCCGGGTACGGGGTGAATCTGGTCCCTGGCGAGCCGGGCATCCGGAGCGAGATATCGAAGCACGTGAATTTCTCCCCGTCATCCTCTATGAACGCTCCCTGCAGGGCAAAGGGTCCGATGATGCCATCCTTGTACTCCCTCTGGGCGGCGCGGACGAATTTTTCTCCGATGTCGAACACCTGCTCAAGGAGAGATTCGCGCATTGTGCATGCGATGTGCCCGACCTCTATGGTCGATGGCTGCTGCATTTTCAGAAGCTCGAGCTGCACATCCGCCGGCATCCTCAGGTAGCCGTCGATATTCGTCTGCCTTCTCGTGTCCAGGCCAAGGAGCTCCAACTCCTCGTGCACAGGCGAGTAGAAGAAATTCAAATTGAAGTGCGAGCCGACGATATACTCTTCAATGGTGGCCTTCCCAAGCTGCTCCTCCGTTGTCTTGCCGCTTTTCACGAGCGCGTCAGACCGTTCCTTATATTCCTCGTAACTCCTTGCCAGGAAGAACGCGCGCTCATAGGTGCGCTTGGCCTCGCTCACCTTCACTATACAGAGCCTGTCTATGTCTTTTGGGGACTTGAACTTTTTCGGAGTCCTCATCCCAGCCTTCTCCATCAGATAGTACTGGTTCTTCGGGGCATCGCGCTCCTCGGCCCGTAATAGGTATTTGTTGCCGAAGACCGGGATGTCGAATTTTTTCTCGATGGCCTCATAGCCCACATAGACTGAGAATGAGCGGTTCGGGACGAACACACAATTCCTTTTCCTCATGAAGTCCAGGTTCTGCGGGAGGACCATCTCGCTGAACTTGTTGACGAGGAGAAGTTCATCGACAACCCCGACCTCGCGCTTCTTTCCTCCGGTTTCCCTAATCCGGGTTTTGTACGGCCCCAGATATGTCTTCTCCCTGCCCCTCTGCGCAATCACAAGCGTATCAAAGCCTTCCTGCTTCGCGCCTTCGCTCACATCGAGCGCCGAATGGCTCCCCAAAGTAGAAATAGTATGCTTCATGAGAAGATTAGTCTGACGTATATTTATATACATTAACGGAGAGGCTTAACCTATGAGGAAAGCGCTCGTTTTGTTGCTTGTGCTAGCCGCACTCATCCATGCTGATTTCCTCATCGAGCGGGTGGATGTCGCGATAAGCGACGTGAAGGCCGACGGCAGCGCCAAGGTCCACGAAAGCATCAAATTCATCATGTACGGCGACTACTCGAGCTCGCTTTATGACAGCGGGATATCGAACAACGAGCTTTCATTCTGGTCCACGAACACCGCGCTCAAAGACGTGAAATTCCACGTCAATCCGGCCATAGTGGACATCCGCGATTTGCGCCTTAGGCCGCAGCCGCGGACGAAATGCAACCCCATTCAGGGCATATGCCATGGCGAACTCATCCTGGATTATCAGGCGTTCCCCACGTACAAGGACAACCAGACTCTCGACATGGAATCCGGCACCGGGCTTTTCACGATAGAGAAATACAAGCCCCGCACAAGGCGTTATACTATCAATCCCGCTGCGTTATCCTTTACCACCACCCCGGAAGGCAACATCATCTTGGACGATAATGTCTATCTCACGATTAACCTGCCGGACGGAGCCACGGTTTCAGATATCAACCCCCAGCCTACCGATTCGAATATCCAGCTGCCCTCAAGTATCGACTCCATGACATGGACCGACATCGTGCTCGTCAAGTTCTCGCTCGTATTCGATGTCGAGGACAGCATCGACAAAGAAGTGTCGGATTTCTTCGGTTCGATTTTCCTGGGGGTAAGCAGGCTGCTCGGGAGCCCGCAGGGCCCGGCCGTCGTCGCGCTCGTGATAGTGCTTATAGGCTCTTTCCTTTACATAACGATGGCAAAGCGCAGAGGCGAGGAATAATGTACAAAGGGACAGACAAGGTTCTCAGGCTGATTTGCAAAGAGAGCATGACGATTGCCGCGATATCGGAAAAAAGCGGCCTCAATGAGGACAGCGTGAGGCGGATTGCAGAGGCGCTCAAAGGCGAAGGCTTTGCAGCAATCGATACGGCAGAAGCAGTGCATGGCATACCTACTGCAGAGCTCGAAAGCTACGTCTCGGGAAGCTTTCCGGAGGCCTCGGTTTACAAGAAGGCCCTTTCCGGCGCATCCATCGCAGATTTGACGCAGGCCGAAAAATCCATAGGAATCCGCTGGGCGCGCGTGAAGGGCTTCGTCGCAGTCGAGGGCGGCAAGCTCGTCCCGGAAAAAAGCCAGGACGAGGTCGAGTCGGCCATCTCCGAGATGAAGGCAGCGGTGGCGCAGATAAGGGAGGCCGGACGCTGCGATAGCCCGGAAATCATGGAGGAGCTTTTCGAGCGGCGCCTCATCGAGCGGAAGATGGTGCGGACCAGCACCGTGCACTACAGCGGCAAGAAAATCGACTGGTCTCTTTTCGAGGACAAATTCGACGTGAATGTCCCGGGCCAGAACGCGAGCATCGGCAAGAACCATCCAATCACGCTTCTGTCGCGGAAAATAAAGACGATAATGTCCGAGCTGGGCTTCCAGGAGATGGAAGGCGACATCATCGAAAGCTCGTTCTGGAATTTCGACGCACTTTTCCAGCCCCAGGACCACCCCGCGCGCGAGCTTGCCGACACGTTCTACATCAAGGGGGACTCCCCGCTTCCGGACGATGAGAAGCTCGTTTCTCGCGTAAAAAAGGCGCACGAGGAGGGCTGGAAGTACAAATGGGACCCCAAAGAGGCATCAAGGACCGTCCTGCGCACCCACACCACTGCAGTTTCAGCCCGCTACGTCGCAGCAATCCGTGACAAAAAGCCCCACAAGTACTTTGCAATCGGGCGCGTCTTCCGCAACGAGGCCACAGACTACAAGCACCTGGCAGAATTCCACCAGGTCGAAGGCATCATCGCATGGGAGGGCGCGACGTTCACCGACCTCCTCGGCACGCTCAAGGAGATTTACCGCAAACTCGGGTTCGAGAAGATACGATTCCGCCCGAGCTTCTTCCCTTATACCGAGCCGAGCGTTGAAATCGAGGTGTATTTCGAGGAGCGCAAGCAGTGGATGGAGCTTGGCGGGGCAGGCATCTTCCGGCCTGAAGTCAGCATTCCGCTTGCCGGCGTTTATCCGGTGCTCGCCTGGGGCCTCTCGCTCGAGCGCCCGCTCATGCTGAAGCTGGAACTCAACGATATCCGGGAATTATATAAGAATGACGTAGATTTCCTGACATCTACAAGGTTGGACATATGAGGCTGCGGACGGTATTCATCGGGCTTATCGCCATCCTCCTGCTGGCACTTGCAGGGATAGTGGTCGTGCTGTTGTCCGACACCATAATCGCCCAGAAGGAATCCTCCCCGACCTCGTTCTCAGTTCTCGAGACTGGTGCGGTCTCGGATTACGCTTACGGCGTGTACAACTACCGCGGAAGCGGGAACCTCACCGTACTTAGCTATGACCGCGAGCCCAAGCGGATAGTCACAATCATAAACGACAGCCAGGCTGTCCAGGTGACAAGGCTGGACGACCTCATCACGCAGATGAAGTCGCTTGAGGATTACGGGTTCACCGTCACTGTTTCGGACGAGCCAAAAATAGGGGACGGCATCTATATCATCCCCACCGGGGCAATACCCTCATACGCGCTCTTCAACCTTCAGCAGAACTCCTCAAACGGCACAATCATCTACATAGGCGGCAAGGATCTGCTCCTAAGCAGCGGCATCAAGCGGCTCAACTGGTATGATTCGCTGAGCGCTGCGCAGAAATCGCGCGTGGTCGTCTACAATGGCACGCTAGACGATTTCATGGACACAGGAAACGTGTCCTTGGACAAGGTGGTCCTGCTCTCGTCATGGATGGCCCGCAACACCACCACGTACCGCATCTTGGGCGACGGCCTCAAGACCGCGACCGTCCAATTCAACCGCACGGGCTACATGCGCATAATCTACGATTTCGACGATCTGCACGGCATCTTCGATTCGCCGAAGCTGCGCTCTGCCGACCAGTCGCTCACGCCGAACCCAAGCTCCATATACCCCTGGGAAAAGTCCTCATTGCAGTACACGCTCAACAAGACGAACGGCACCGCGTTCCTGTCGATCAAGAAGAACGGCAAGGTCATCGAGCACGAGCAGCTGCGCAGGGTCACGGACGAGAACGTGTTCCTCAAGAAGTTCGAGTACTCGGAGCCAGGCGAATACATCAGTATCGTGGACGACAACGACGGCGTAATCGCAAGCGGGCTGCTGCATGTCAAGGACACTGAAATCAAGCTGATTGACAAGGTGGGCTACACCTGCGTGTTCTCGGTCATGGTGGACGGCAAGCCGCTCGACAACTCCGAGGCGATGGTATCGCTTGGCAACTCGTCGAAAAAGAAGTTCTTCATCAGCGACGGCACGATGGTCGTCACAGCCAAGCTCGAGCGCGGGGAGAATGTATTCACAATCGATATTGGCGGGGCGACGATACCACTCAAGGTGGACAACCAGGAAGACCCCGTGTTCGACTTCTACCTCAAATACGGGGTCCCGGCGTTCGCGCTCGTCGCCATCGTGTACTTCGGCGCAAGGATCTCCCGCAGGCCAACCTACCGCCTAAGGTTCGGCGACAGCGCGGATTATGTCCGTCAGGAGATCTCGCTTCCAATCGACCGGGCGCTCGAGAGCTTCTCCATGGTACGCAAGGATATGAAGCTTGGGAAATCGCCCGTCACCCTTCACGAGTTTTCTGTGTCGCTAAAGAGGTATCTCACGAACGGGGCCGATGTCACTGAGGGCAATGTGGAGGAGATACTCAAGAAACTCGTGAAAGCAGGCGAGCTCGAGACGCACCGTGACTATTACCAGCTCAAGGGCGAGGGCGATGTCATCCGCAACGTGCTCCGCCGCATTGTCAGGGAGAAGCTGATAGAGAGTGGCACCCCGTTTAAGGAGGAGCCGAGCAAGTTCATAACGAAGGATTTCGAGCTCGGTTTCATGGGCGAGCGCTTCAGCGGGAAGGGCATCATCATCGTCGATGACAAGGCCGAGGAGAAGCGCATCCTTGATGGCATGAGCGAATCCGAGAGGGCCCGCTTCAGGATACAGCAGTCAAACGGCATGATATCGTTCGTACCGATAGACCGGCTGAGCGATGTCCTATGAAGCCGATTTTCCTCCTTCTCCCCCTCATCCTGCTTTCCGGCATGGCGTCCGCGCAGTATTCCTCGCCTCCGCTCGACCTCCTTCTCGGCAACAACAGCGCCGCCGCATCAGCACTCGATGGCTATTACAACTCGTCATTCGCCCAGAACGGCTCGGTTATCTTCCGCTTCGATGACTATTCCCAGCCCGCCGTCATCTCGGCATCAGTCATGCTAATCGGGCTTTCGCCGGAAATTGACAACGTATCCTGCTACATCCCTGATATGGATCTTGTCCTTGCGCGGGGGCACGAGGAAGGGCACCTCACAGCCCTGCCTTCCGAAGGGTATCCTGATTTCTTCTGCGATTTGGACTGGTACAACAACCCCGGCCGCCAATACGACTGGAGGTGCGATTTCGATGGCGACGACTGCGTGGAATTCGAGAACCGCACGACCGTTGTTTATGACGCCAACGTAACCTTCTCGTTTCGGAATGCTTCGGAAAGCGTCCCGCTCTCATCGACCTCTATAGGCATTCCCCCCTCAATCGCCCTGCTGCTTGAAAATGCATCCGGGGCCGAGAACCTGACTATCAATGTCAGCGGCAACGTGACGTTCACTTACCTGATAAACGACCGGACCTTTGATTTCGGGGATTGCGCAAGCAACCTCACGACAGTCACGGGCACGCTGCCCATAAACGCGAGCGCGACGTATCGTGTGGGCGGGTCTGATAAACTCGTATTCCTGGTGCGCCCGATATTGCGGGAGCAATGGTTCAGGGACAACCGTTTCGATACCGCCGTGCTTTCGCAATGCCCGCTTTACCTTGCGCAGATACGGCTGAACAACGGCTCGGTGTCGAACACGACGATAAGGACGTTCAACATCACTACAGACGAGTTCGGCTTCATGAGGATGGTATCAAACCTCACAAACGGAAGCGGATGGAGCGAGAACTCATCCACCCTCGCGACGCCCACCCCCCTTGAAATGGGAAACAACTCCTTCGCCTACGCCTATATGTTCAATTACAGCTATTCCGGCCTGGGGGAAAACAACCTTTCGCTCATTGTGACGGATTCCGTGCTCGGGCAAAGGCAGTACAACGACACGCTGCTAAGCAGGATGCTCTCGTATGGGGGTTCAAATTCTGAAAATGGCCAGCCGATGACAAACAACTCGCGCCCCAGCGCGTCCTTCACCGAAGGTTTCCTGACCCGCCTTGAGTTAGGCCTGGGCCTTGTCGGCCTGGTGCTAATACTCGCGTTCCTCAACTTCTGGGTCGCGCGCTAGGCAAAACACAGAACCGGGCGGAACAGGAAACAGAGCGCGGAAAACCTGCAACACTACCCTGCCGGCCCGTCATGGAAGCCGTCTGTCTCGTCCGACATCTCGTCCGCGCTCTCCTTCTTTGGCGCGGCACCGACCTTTTCGCCGGTTGCGTAGGTGCGCTTGACATCGGTGATTTTCACCATGCACCGCTCGCCTTTCCGGGCGCCCTTGACAAAAACGACAAAGCTCTCGATTTTGGCTATGCCGTCGCCCTGCCCCCCCTGCCCTTCGATTAGGACTTCAACAGTCTGCCCTACATCGACCGGCTTGGGGATTCCGAAACGCTTCTCCTCCCCCATTGCAATCACTTCCCCAACTGGCCCCTTGCGATGACCTCGCCGGTTATTTCCGGCGTGTCCGCGGGCTCGACAAAGGATTCGTCTTTCTCCATGGAATAACTATCCCGTCCAATCATTAAAAACCTAGCGGGGCTTCAATTATAATGGCATACCGGCTCGTCATCTTCGATTTTGACGATACCCTCCTGCACCTGGATGTCGACTGGAAGGCGGTGAAGGCGGATATCGTCAAGCTTGCGCGCGAGGCCGGGGTGAAAGTCGACGAAAGCCAGAACCTCGTCCCCCTGGGGAACCGGCTCAGCGCGCATCACGGGCTGAAAGACAAGGTGGATGGCATCTACCTCAAGCACGAGACGATATGCGCAGAGCGCCGGGCATATACACCTTTTTCCCAGATACTCGATATCGCCAGGGAACTCAAGGTAAAGGGGCTCAAAACCGGAATCGCAAGCGGGAACCATACGGATTCGATAAAGCGCATCCTCTCTGATTTGGGCATCCTGGACTCGTTCGATGTCATATGCGGTCGGGATGCGGTCGCAAGGAGCAAGCCCGCCCCTGACCAGCTGCTGCTGATAATGGAAAAAACCGGGGTGAAGATGGGCGAGGTCATTTTCGTTGGCGATTCGATGCACGACCGGCTTTCAGCCAAGGCTGCAGGGATATACCTATTTCTGGTGCATCCAAATTCCAGCTACGATGCGACGCGGCTCAGGCACGAGCTTGGCTTAGGGAGCAGCTAACCTTGGAAGCGGATGAAGGACTATACCCGCTTAAGCCCGCCGAGGTCAAACAAGCTCGATTTCGAGTCCCATTCCTTTCGCAAACGTCCTTATTTTCTCCTTCTGCGCGCCATTCGTCTCGTCTTTGAGGATGAGAACTCGCCTCACCTCGCCGACGTTCTTCAAGACCGCCTGGGTGAACATCTCCTCATCCATGCTGTCAATCGCGTATTTCGGGGCCATGTGCCCGACCGCGATGTCAGTCTCGATAAGAAGCTTCGTGAATGCGCGCTGGTAATGGCCCCCGCCGACTCCAAATACGGTTTCGGGTTCCAAGTCATCGGTTTCCTGTTCTCCGGTTCCGCCGAAAACGGCCTCGGCAACGGCATCCGCGACGACCTCCGCCGCCAAATCATCCCCCCACTGCTCCTCGCCGTTTCCGATTTCCACAAACAGGATTGGCACCTCGCACGTCGGGCCATGATGGTCGGATTCGAGCGAGACCGGCCAGTCGAGCTTGTTCTCCCGGTTAGCCTTGTCCAGGGCGCGAATCAGCTTTTTCAGCATCAGCCCATGCGCGATGTTCAGCGTTTTCGGCTCGCCGCCCATTTCGGCATTGTCCCAGTTGCCAGGCACATGCGCTGTCAGCATCTTCCCGGGTGTCTTGCTTTTGTGGGTGCTGAGGACGATGAGGCAGTCCGTATCGAAATCCGTCGGCACATCCAGCACGGTGGGTGCAGCGGTGTCGATGAGCAGAACGCCTTCGCGTTCCCATGTTTCCATCACCGCCTGGCCAAGTGTGGTTTCGGCTGAAGGGGGAGGCGTTTTTTTATCGAAGCCGTGATTCTCGATGAGCTTTTTCGCGATGTTTGCGCTGGCCAAATTATTCTTCGTGAAAAGGATGATCATAATCCGGCACCAGTCAATAGGAAGAATGCCACGCATGCGGCGGGTATCATGAGGTTGTCGTCCACGCGGGGGACGCTTTCAGCCAGCGCCGCGACAATTGCTAGGGGAATAGCGATCGGCCCCACGAAAACGAATGCGCCAAGGGATGCATAGAACATGGCCAATGTGCCTTCAAGCGTCTTTTTCCTGTTGTATGGGATTTTCATCCTTCCGCGCAACCCGATTATCGTGGATATTCCATCCCCAATCCCAAGCACGAATATCGTCGCAGCAATCTGTGGGACGTCGCTGAGGAACGCAGCTGCCAATAGCACGCCCGCTGCATAGCAAGCAGAGCCCCAGCCTGGAAGCGGCGCATCCTCGCGCTCGAAGCGCTCCTCGAACCACTGCACGATGAATATCCTTTTCCCAAGGAGCCGGGCGTTCATGAGCAGCGTGCCGATTATTATCGTGAAGAACAGGGCGGCGAGCAGAAAGCCCCGCCCGAAAATGAGCAGTGCCACAAGGGCGAGGAGGCCGACCGCCATATGGAACAATTGCCTTGCGTCCTCCCTATCCATCCTTCTCCCTCCATATGATGTCTGTCAGATAATACGCTATCAATGCGACAGGGAGCGCCCCGGCGATGTCAAGGAACGTATGCACGCCCATGTTCAGCCTCGTGAACGAAACGAATAGCGCGAATGCCAGATAATACAGGTAACTTTTCTTGTTGAGGAAGCCGGTCATGAGCGCGAATGCGACCGTCGCATGCAGGCTCGGGAACGAGTAGTCCTCCGGGCACCACTGCTCGCCTGCGCAGGGCCGCTCGTGAGCCATCAGGTACTTGAGCGCGGTAGCAAGGGCAAGGGCCACGACGAGCGAAGTGATTATCTTCTTCCTCTTGTCATCCCTGTTCTCTCCGATGATAACTAGTGCTAGGATGATGATGCCGTATATGGCCGAGCTGTCCAGCCCCATGCCGATTAGCTGCAAAAGGGGGTTGTCTATCCCACGGGCTATTGCAGTGATGCTGTCCATCAATCCGTTTTCCCTTCAAAAGCTTATAAAGTGGAATGCAGCGAGGCTGATTCCCAGCAGGCCGACGGAATATAGGGCAAGCGCGGAGCGGCTCCCCTGCGCATCGGATATGGCAAGCGATGCGGTGACAGCGTATATCGCAAGATAGGGCGGTATTATCGTTGCCACCCCGGTCTCCGGAGCGCCTGAAAGCTCCCCTATCGTCTCTGAAAGGCCAAGCGCCATCCGGAAGACCAGTGGAATCAGGAGCGCGCCGAAGATGAGCGTATATTTCTGCATGGAAAAAAGCTGGCTCCTTTCGCGTTCCGTCTGCGCGCCCCGTATCATGTCTTCGGCAAGCGCGCCCAGCCTGCTCAATGAGCCCGTCTTAATCATCTGCCCCATCATCATCGATGCGCGTGAAATTAGCGCGGTCGGGTTCCTTGCCGCAAAATCACGCAACGCGGCTTCCACGCGCACGTTCATCGCAAGCTGCCTCCTGGTCTTTCCTGCCTCGTTTGAAAGGGCGCCGAAACCCCCTTCCTCGATGAGCCTGAAAATCCTATCTGCCCCTGATGCTCCCGGCATACCGCTCACAGACAGCAGCGCATCAGGAAGCGACGCATCCACCTGCTCGAGCCTTCTTTCCCTATCAAAGCTGCCATAAGCGATGAACGCTCCGACTGCGATGCCTGCGACCATGATGGGAAGCGGATAATTAGGGAAAAGCAGGAACCCGATGACGAGCAATGCCCCCGGCGCAAGCATCCTTATGTCCATGCCCATCCTGCGGCCAAGGGCAGAGCGGGGCATCGCAGATTTTGAGAGCATCAGGATGAGGATGCTGATAAGCGGGAATATGACAAGCATCATCCATGCCATCTGGCCCTTGTCGACGCCTCCGGAATCGAAGGCGAGGGGGCCGGCGACCGCGTAAATAAGATAGAATGTCGGCGCAATCGCGCAGAAGACAACGAAAAGGAGACCGAACATCGAGCTTTTGGCCGAAAACTCCTTCAGCCGGTGCTGCTCCATCGAAAGGAGCTCATCCCCAATCCTCATCATCTCCTTCCCGCTTGCACCCGTGTCATATGCGCAAACCATCTGGGATACGGCCCTCTTTATCGCGAGGGAATCATATGTCGCGAGATGGGACAATGCCCTGTGGAATCCAGAGCCCTCGTCCATCGTTTTTATCGCAATAAACATCTCTTCGCGGAGAGCACCTTCCTGCGGGCATGCGGCCTCGATTGCTCGTCGCCATGGCAGGCCCATCTCAAGGAGCATGCCGAGTGCTCGCAGGAAAAACGGCATCGCCGCCTCGATTTCCTGCGCTCTCGACCGCATTTCGATGTTCGGGATTGCGAGCATCAGCGCGTATGTGAATGCGAATGCCAGCAGCGTCATAGGGACGGAGAAAACCGACGCCAAAAACACGGCAGATGCCACGAGCGCCGAAAGCGCAAGCGACATCCCCATATACCTTCCAGGTCTTGCGTTAAGGATGATTAGCGCCTTCTCGCAACTGCACTTCATGCCGATATCCGGGAAGAATGATGAAAGCCTGATAATTGCGCCCATTCATGAACCCCCTTTCACGCCAAAACCGTACAGTCCCTTCTGAACTCCACTAAAGAACGATGCAAAATCCGAACCAACGCTCCCAATGAGGCGCCTTCTCGTCTTCAACTCCAAATCCATCTCCCTTTCAGACAAGCCGAACGATTCAGCGGCGCGTTCCAGAAGGGGGCACTTCAGGTTCCTCCCTTCTATCTTACTACCCGTCTTCCCGTACGCGTAAATCCTCTTTCCTGAGCCCGCGTCCATTATCTCAACAACCCGCCTCGCCTCGTGCGCGCACCTCCTTTTCGAATCATAAACCAGCATCCTGCGCTGAACGACGATGCAGTCGATGCTCTTCTGATCTTCCTCCCTGATGCCGAACGAACGGAGCCGGGAAAGTGCCTCATCCGCGCTCTGCGCATGAAGAGTCGCATAGCTGCCCCTTGCCTGCCCTGCTAGCAGGACATCGAATAGCGCCTCCGCCTCGTCCTTGTTGCGGACCTCGCCGACAATCATCCTGTCCGGGCGCATCCGCAGCGAATCGTAAACCAAATCCTTGAGCGTTATGCCCATTTCCCTGTTCGCGACCATCCTCAGCTGGTGTGCGTGCGGGATGTTGATTTCAGGCGTCTCTTCGGTGATGATGATGCGCTCGTTGTAAGGAACGAATGAGAAGAGGGCGTTCAATGTAGTGGTCTTGCCGCTTGCGGTATTGCCGGCGATTATCAGGGAAAAATCGCACTGCATGATTATTGAAAGGAATGCCATCAGGTCGGCATCCAGCGTGCCGTTCTCAGCCAGCTCGCGCGGCGAAAAAGGCCTTTCGCGGAACCGCCGGATTGTGATTTCACCAGATGATACGGGCGGGAGCGACGCGTGCAGCCGGGAGCCGTCAGGAAGGGCCGCATCGAGCCTTGGATTCTGCATGGTGATATGCCTGCCTAGTACTCGCGACATCCGGTTCACCATGTCAGCGATTGTCTTCTCGTCCTCGAAGCAGGCGTTCACGCTCCTCCAGCCCTTTTTCCTTAAGAAGACATGGACCGGCTTCTTCGGCCCTATCACGCTGATTTCCTCGATTTCAGGGTCCTCAAGCAGGCGATCGAAGAACGCGAACCCGTAGATGTGCATGTGCGCCATCTCGCCAAGGTATTCGCCCTGGCTCCGGTCCAGGTAGATTCCGCCATTCGTTGCGGCTTTTTCAAGCATCCTCTGGACCAGCTCGCGCCCCCCGGATTCGCCCTGAGCCTCCCGCAGGCGCGCGCTTTCCTTGAAAAGCGATTCAGCGGCGAGAATCAGTTCCTCCTCTTCCGCTCCAAGAACCGGCAGGTCGAGCTTGTATTCGCCTGATTCCAATATCCGCCAGCCAAGCATGGGATTTTGGAAGCTGGCGGCGTTATATTAATCTTGGGCGGGCGGAAGTGTGCGAACCCACAACCGGGCAGCCCGTGCGCCCAGCGCCATGCTTTCTTGCGCGGGATTTTTGTTTTCAAAATGAAAACGATTTGTTTATAATTTGAAAACATTCAAATTATATCATGAAGACGCTATTCATATCGAACGCCAAGCGCCAAACCCTTCTGTCGTATCTCCTTACGAACCCTTCCGAGTCTCTCAAAGTCCGGCAAATCGCCAAGCATCTGCGCCTTACTCCCGGCTTCGTCAGTGTATTTTTGAAGAAAATGGCGGCAGCGGGCCTGATGAAGGGCGGTATGGTCGCCCTGTCATCCCCGGGCGTGCGTGCCAGGAAAATCCTCATCAATGTGGAAAGCATCGTCCCACTACTGCCTAAACTCGCAAAATCCACAGGGGCAAAAGGCATAGGTCTTTATGGCAGCCTTTCGCGAGGCGAAGACATGGCGCAAAGTGATGCAGATATCTGGATTAAGGCCGACCGTTATCCCGATGCGGTCGTGCTGGCAAAGGCAACCGAATCCATGGGCAAAGAGCTTGGACGCTCGGTGAGCATCCTCGTGCTGACTCCTGAGAAGCTGGTGCAGATGCGCAAGACCGACCCCTCAATGTTCTTTGCGCTCGCATACTCATTCCATCTCTGGGGCGAGAGGCTTGATTGATTCACTAAAAGAAATCAGAGTCCTTCAACAGAGGTAAAATTAGATTTCTTTTTGATGTCCTTTTTTGCTTCGTTAACCCGTTCCTGCTCCTTTCTTGTCAATTTTTCGTCAAGCGCATGCACATCAAGAATACGATTAACCTTGGCTTCAAGCATCTTGAACTTCTCTTCGGAGACATATGCCCTGTCCACAAGCCCAGAATAGTTATGTCAGTTAATAGAGCATTGCCCGGCCTCATTTCCGCGGTTATGCGGTTACTAATACTTATAATATCATCTATACACACTATATATAATGAAACTCAGGACAGACCGGGCGGGCGCTGACAAGGCAATCATGCCACCTTCCAGGTTCGCATTCAGGGAGCCCCTGCTGGCCGTTTCCATCGCAATCCCGCTGTTGCTGGGGTGCAGGGGCGAAGGCAAGGCGGCACAGCCCGCACAGGCATCCTCAGCCGATACAGAGCAGGTCGAAATCCCGCATTTCATCCCGTCTCCGTCTGCATACAAGACTACACCATCACAATCCCCTTCACCTGAAGCGGCGGTCCAGTCTGTGCCTCCTATCGTTGCATCCCCAACCACTGCACAAACCCCGCTCAGCGATGTCTATCCTGCGTTAAGCGGCATCATAAACGGGCGTGTCGCCCAAGCCAGCCCGAAGATGAAGCTCACTCCAGAACAGGGGCGACTTGCGGAATCATACCTACGCGCGGATTTGCCTTCAATGCAATCCACGGCGCTTCTCGCATCAAGAATGCCCAAAACAGCCGTCGAGCTCGTCCGGTCCGTGCATGAACGCGGTGTGACCCGCGAAGACGCGGAAGGCATGGCCGCGTACCTCAACCGCATGCTCGACACGACGGGCATGAGCAGGCTGGACAAGTTCGACGAATGCTGCTCGCACGTGCTTGGCAGAAGGTGGGGCCAGATAGATTATTCGGGCGAGAGCCTGGATCCGCAGAGGCAGGAGAGATTCTATAGCTCCCGCGGCGTGCCGGACCTGCTGACAGCGGAGAATGTCCGAAGATATTTCGCAGTTGAATCGAAAATGCCCTATTTCAGGAGGATTTTCAACCCCCAGGGCCCGCTGCCGGAATTCTAATCGGATAGTCCCGTATATTAAACGTCTTCGGGATAATAGACTTAATCCGGATTCCGGTGAGTGAATGCAAATCCTCAAGACTTATGGAAAGCCGCGCGGCTCTGCGCTTGTCATCATCCCGATGCTGTCAGAATACAACCTTCTCCATGAGCACATGCAGCTCCTCGCAGGCCAGACCTCGGACTCTTTCGATGTCCTCCTTGTGCTTAACCGTCTGACGGATTCGGAAAAGGCACTTCAGGCTCTGGAAGAATGTGCGCTTCCCGCATGCGTCATTGTGGGTAGAAGAAAGGAAGATACCGGATCTGCAGGTGCTTTTTCTCTGGCCAAAAGTACGCCCTTGAACAAGGATACGAAAGCATGATTCTGGCAGACATCGACTGCATGCCAATAGATCGCAACCTTGTCAGCGAACTGATGTCCGAATCCGGGTGCGGCATTGTTTTGCCTGAATACGAGCATTTCCACCAGGGCGATACCATACTAATTACCCGCGGGCAAGGGACAATCAGCCAATACGGTCTCGTATCGTCTAAAGTGGTTCGCGAGAAAGGCCTCTGTTATGCCCCGTTTTATCTGGGGGAGATGATTACGAATACCTGACCCGCCTCGGGCGGCCAGTTCAGGTGAAAGCGCGCTGCCGCCACCCATACGCTTGGGCGTTCTCCCTCTTCAACCCGGGCAAGTGCTTTCTCTACATGATTAACAGCATGATATCGGACCGCAGCGCGTTCAGGTTCCTTAGGGGAGCCGTATCCACTTCAGCGATGCTGGCACTTCTTCTTACGTTCGCGCCTTACGGCAGAAAGGCATTTTTCTCCATGGCTTCGCTAATGGTGACCGGAACCTATGGCAAGGCTGCTGCAGAGAAGTTGAAGTGCGGCTTCTGCCGTTATTTGGAAAAGCGACGGCCGGATATGCCAAGGCTCGGGCCGCCAATATCCGAGAAGTTCCAAATCGGCGACGCGTTTGGAACCGCGAAATCGACCCTGCGCAAAGAAGTCATAATAGACAACAACTCTTTCCTTCTTGCCGCCTTAGCCTGCATCTGCGCAAAAAAGGTATTTCTGCATGCCAGCTCAGGGAAGGCGCTGCTCCTTGCGGACAACGGCAACCTAATGCTTCATGTCGCAAGGCTGCCTTTATTTTCCCCCGCAGCAGCTTTATCCGCTTTCGTGGGCATGGTTTTCATCCCTGTGAAGTGCCTTAGAACCCCGAGCACCCTCCGCTTTGGGCTTTAGGTCAATCCAACCCGTAGTTGTCTGTTTTTGGCCGAAGAATAAGATTCATCGGGACCACGTAAAATATTATGAATACCGCGATAATGGGAAGGAGGGCGGCGAATAGCAATAGTTTCACTGCATGGAGGACGGGATTCGAGTTGTCCGAAAGAAGGAGATGGCCGCGGTTCTCTATCCAATAATACGATTTTTTGGCGAAAATCGGCACGAAAGTCGCAAGGAAGCCGGACTTGCTATGGTCTATTACGATATTTCTCCGGAACGTGTCCTTCATTATCCTCAGCGGCATGAGAAAATACTGCTTGTCCAGGCTAAGAGATGAAGAGTAATCCACATGTTCGAATCCGTCGGGGGCTTTCCCTTGGACGTGTCCTCCGAATCCGGAAACAAGCCTTTCTGAAGCCCGCTTGCCGTAAGTGTGGGTCAGAAGGCATGAAAGCAATGCGTTGAAGGCTTTACTGCCATATGCCGGGAAAAAAACGAGGTACGCCGGCATGGAAACGATTAACGTCACCACATATATCGGCAGGGCGCGCAGGTCCCGGATTACAGCAAGCCCGTTCACCATGTATATAAGCGACTTGTCAAGGTTCTTGTATGATTGTATCGATGGTGCGGGGTGCTGGCACTTGCTTCCGATAACAAAAGGCTTCTCCTTTATCCTCGATGCGTAATCCAAGTCCTCGGCCCCGTAGTATAGGGGAAGATAGTATAGGCCATATTTCCTGGCAGTGTCCATGGATATAAGTGAATACCAAGGAATCACTCCCCCCGCCATGGTCTGGACTACGCGTCCGGCATCCGTTATCCTTACTGTGGGCTTGACGTATCCCCTGTCCTTGTTCCTGACGAGCATTTCGACAAGG
This sequence comes from Microcaldota archaeon, assembly GCA_043800955.1. GTDB lineage: Archaea > Micrarchaeota > Micrarchaeia > Anstonellales > Bilamarchaeaceae > Bilamarchaeum. The sequence continues at coordinate 3,729 of JAZDMN010000041.1, read as the reverse complement.
TCGTTGTCAATTGGAATGCAGTCGATATCGACAATAATCATCTGCTTGTAGCCGTTTTCCAAAGCGTATCTCTGGCCGGTGAAAAAGCCACCTGCGGAGCCTGTATCCTCCTTCCTTTTCGCGACGATAATTCCGAAACGTGGTTTCCCTTTCCTTATGATTTCGTACACCTTTGTCTCGTCCGAAACTTTATTGAGGATGAGTATGACATCGAAATCCTGGAACGTCTGCTTAGAAAGGGCACCAAGATGGTCGGAGAGCCAGCCGTATTCCAAATAAAATGGCATTATTATCAGCGTGTCCGAGCCCTTCCTACTGAATTCCTCTACGGCGGACACAAGCTCAGCGAATTTCATATGCATACCTTCCACAAACACGCGGATATCAGATTTAAACTGATACGGGCCGCCCCATTTAGGATAAACGCCTTTTACGGTTATGAAGGTATATAATAAACATCTGGCAAGTTATGGCACAGATGATTGTATAATTCCGGAAGTGGTTTGGAGGATGTTCGGTTGGCGCAGAATATTATGCCCTATTTCGCAAACATGATGAGGCCAGAGAAATCTATCGGGTGTAGCTAATGAAAAGCCTTGATTACGGCAAGAAGTACCAGGACAGTGTCAATTCTTCTATTGGCAACGAGAATGTCTGGGTGCGGAGTGCCCGCCTATGGCAATTCCGGGATTTGGAACCTGGGGACCATTCAAAGAGAATCATCGATTACGGTTGCGGTTACGGCTATCGGATTGCCGGGCTGCCAAATGCAGAAGGCTACGATGTCTCCGATGAGGCGGTCAAGCAGAGCCGACAACGTGGCATCCGGGCATCCACAGAATTGCCGAAGCCGGGGTGGGACATATGTGTCATTGCACATGTGCTGGAGCATACGCCTGAACCCTTACCAGTATTGAAGACGATATTTCGAAATCTACGGCCGGGGGGTAAAGCGATTGTGATTCTGCCAATAGATTTCTATCTAAGTGTCGATCCTGAAGACAAGCATCAGCATCTTTACTGCTGGAATCTCCAATCCATAAAAAACCTTATGGAGGTCGCTGGTTTCGTCAACGTCAAAGCCGAGAAAGTCGTGATACCTGCCGGCCGGCGGCTCCTGGGTTTTTTACCGGACAGCCTGCTCTTTCCCATTGCAACGTCAATTGGACGGATTCTCCGCACATATGAAATACGGGCCATCGGCTATTCTCAAATTAAATAACCCGCAGACGGACCGCTGCACGCCTTTGAAATCCCGGCTTAAAGAACCTATGGATGTCCCAGGCGCCTCAAGTGCTCCTTTGCAGGATATTTTCAATTTATAAGGCCCGCTTCCGGAATTTTAAACACATGGATGCAAATATTAATGCATGAAAGTCGTTGTGACGGGGGGTGCGGGTTTCATCGGTTCGCATCTTACCGATGCGCTTGTTCTGGAGGGGCATGAGGTTTACGTGATAGACAATCTGGTGACCGGCCTTCAGGAGAACGTGAACGCGAAGGCCATCTTCATGAAGCGGGACATCCGCCATGATCTGTCAAATGAGCTCGAAGGCATGGATGCGGTCTTCCACCTGGCGGCCAATCCTGATGTTCGCACGAGTGCAACTGACCCGGCGGGCTGTTTCGATGACAATGTCTCCGGGACGTTCCTGTTCCTCGAATCATGCCGGAAGGCAGATATCAAGCGCATAATCTTCGCTTCGACATCGACCGTTTATGGCGAGGCGAAGGTGATTCCAACGCCCGAAGACCATCCCTGCGCACCAATCAGCAATTATGGAGCGAGCAAGCAGGCCTGCGAGGGGTTCCTTTCGTCCTACTCTGCCACATATGGTATAAAAGGGACCTCGATGCGCTTTGCCAACATCTTCGGGGAAAGGAGCAGGCACGGGGTGATGTTCGATTTCTACAACAAGCTCCAGAAGGACTCGAAACGGATGGAAATCCTCGGGGACGGAAACCAGGAGAAGTCATACCTGCACGTCTCGGACTGCGTGTCCGGCATCATCGCCGCATGGAAGGGTCAGAAGGCGCAATATGACGTTTACAATGCGGGTTCGGGCGAGAAGGTGCGCGTGAGCGAAATCGCGTCCATGATGGGCAAAATGCTCGCACTCACGCCAGAATTCGCATACACCGGAACTCCGCGGGGCTGGGCCGGGGATTCGAAGCTGATGCTGCTCGACATCGCGAAGCTCCGGGCGCTCGGCTGGAAGCCGGCGGTGAAATTCGAAGACGGCCTAAGCCGCTACGTCAGATGGCTCTCCTCATAGGAACGTTTTTATCGGCTTCTTGCCTATTCAATCCTCATGAAGGCGGTGATTCTGGCGGGGGGCTTAGGCACCCGCCTCAGTGAGGAGACGGTCGTAAAGCCGAAGCCGATGGTCGAGGTCGGCGAGAAGCCGATGCTATGGCACATCATGAAAACGTACTCCAGTTACGGCATCCGTGACTTCGTGATATGTCTCGGCTACAAGGGCTACATGCTCAAAGAATGGTTTGCCAACTACCTCCTCCACAACTCCGACGTAACAATCGAATTGAAGAGCGGCAAGATGGACATCCACGGGACGAAAGTCGACGACTGGTCGGTCACGCTTGTCGACACAGGCGATAAGACGCAAACCGGCGGCAGGATAAAGAAAATCCAGAAATACGTGGACGGCACGTTCATGCTCACTTACGGCGACGGGCTGTGCGACATCAACATCTCGAAGCTCGCCGCGTTCCACAAGAAGCACGGGAAGCATGCCACGGTAACTGCGGTCCAGCCGCCCGGAAGGTTTGGGGCGCTCGGCCTTGAGGGCGACCGCGTCTCATCATTCCTGGAAAAACCCAAGGGCGACGGCGCCTGGATAAACGGCGGCTATTTCGTCCTGGAGCCTGCCATGTTCGATTACATCCCCGGCGACGATACCGTCTGGGAGCGCGAGCCTCTTGAAGGCGCGGCCAGAAAAGGGCAGCTCATGGCTTACAGGCATTCCGGCTTCTGGAAACCCATGGATACCCTCCGCGACAAGAAGGAGCTTGATGAACTCTGGTTCTCGGGCAGCGCCCCCTGGAAGGTATGGAAATGACCCCCCTTTCATTGCCAAAATTCTTCAAGGGCAAGAAAGTCATGGTCACCGGGCATACTGGCTTCAAGGGTTCCTGGCTTTCCTTCATCCTGCTAAAAATGGGCGCGTCAGTCAGTGGGTATTCCCTTGCTCCTGATACCGAGCCGAACCTCTATTCCACCATTGGGCTGGATAAAGAAATAACGAGTGTCATCGCCGATATACGCGATTACGGGAAGTTATCTGCGGCGATGGAAAAGGAAAAGCCCGAGATTGTCTTCCACCTTGCAGCCCAGCCTCTTGTTCGTGCCAGTTACGATGACCCGCTTTATACGTTTTCGACCAATGTCATGGGAACCGCAAACGTGCTGGAAAGCATCCGCAAAACCGCAAGCGTGAAGGCGTCTGTAATTATCACTACCGACAAGGTCTATGAAGTCAAGGATGGCATCCCTCACAAGGAAACCGATGAGCTGGGCGGCTACGATCCTTACAGCTCATCAAAAGTCTGCGCCGAGCATGTCACTCGTTCCTACGTCCGTTCTTTCTTCAATTCGCGGGAGTCAGAACCCAGGGCGCTGATAGCTACAGCGCGTGCAGGGAATGTAATTGGCGGGGGCGACTGGTCAAAGGACAGGATTGTGCCCGACATCATGAGGGCGGTATTCGA
>JAZDMN010000029.1:0-7902 GCA_043800955.1 Microcaldota archaeon | reverse complement strand
GATAACCGGCGCAGTACCGTATCTCGAATTGCTGATAGAGAGCGGGCGGGCGAAAAGGCTGAAGATAGTCGGGGGTATCGCAGATGAGGCACTGCCCAGAAGGGACGCGATAGACTTTCTCGAAAAACTCAGGGCAATGGATGAGGAGGTCTACGGGTATAGCTGGGTGATAGTCCCAAGGCTGCATACGCTAGCCTATGAGGCATGCATGAAAAACAGCACCATGATTACGGTGAGGGAGGATTTTTCAGTCGGGACATGTGTCAATCTTGATAATTCTGCTCCGCTCGGAAATCTGAAGGAATCGGAGCTCGAGCGCATATTGAGCAGAGAGACGGTAGCGAGGATGCTTTCGGATGACGGTTGCGTAGGTTGCAACACAATCTGAGATTCGCCAATCAGTGCCTGAAATGCCTTATCCCCGTGAACACCATCGCGATGTTGTGCTCGTCCGCTGCCCTGATGACATCATCGTCGCGAATCGAGCCGCCAGACTGGACAAATAGGTATAGCACTGGCCGAAAAATATGGGTACTTGCCCATTCATTCCGATACTAATCTTATAACTTTATAAATTGTTACACAAAATATAACAAACAGGTTTTACCATGACTACAGATAATAGATTTTCTGGAAAGAAGGCCGTTATAGCGGATAGGATTCAGACGAACATGAATTATTATGGCGTTTTCGGCCTGGAACCAGGAGCCAAACCCGATGAGATAAGGGCGGCATTCTTCGCCGCGATCCGTGAGTTCAATCCAGCCAGCCCGCTCACTGAAAATGAGAACATGGTGGCACAGGTCCTTATAGAGGCATATCACACGCTTAGCGATCCTGCCAAACGGGTAAAATATGATAAACGATTCGGGGATATCCCGGCAAGGAAGGAAGAGATGCCGACACAAACCACGAACCCCATGTTCTGGCTATATGGCGATAGCAAATACAAGGCTAGGGCGAATTATGAACTTCTCACCAAAGGGTTGGAACGGTACAAGGATTCCCGTGTTGTTGATTTCATCACAGACAAGGAGCTGGGTGCCGCCTGTGTCTGGGCTATAACGGGTTTCGCCAGAGGTCCGCCTAAAACCCAAGCATTCAAGGATGCGGTATCCAAGACAGGCGTGATCGCAACCGAGGCATATTATGACGATAACATGGCTATCCTGAGGAAGAAGCTGAAAGACCCTGACAATCGCAATATCGCGATAATCCTGGCGGGGATCGGCGGATTCGCAGAAGTCAGGATAATGGCTGGCGAATTCGTGATAGAGCAAGGCTCGATCGACGACCTGGTTGAGCTTGCAGGGCGGTCATCGTGCTCAAGCGAAACGCGCCTGGCCGCTGTGCAGAGATTGACTGCGACGCTCAGCAAAGACCAGCTCATGGCCATTGACCTGGTTATGATACCGGCGATAATCCGACTTGGGAGCCAGGAGATAAACCTTCACACCATTATACGCGATGCCATCCAAGGTCCGCCGGAGCTTCCCATCGCTGAGTTGACCAGCACGCCGATCCTCGATAAGCCCGCAGACAGACTGGTCCCTTCGGCTCTGCCCAGGTCAAAGGCACCGGCTATCCTCGGGCAAAAGTCTATTGTGGATATGGAGGCGGGCGTCGTAAACCACGAACTGAGCTTCATGCAGAGCCAATACGCCCCTGCAAGGGTCGCAACCCAGGATCTCAAGGTAGAGGCTTTGAGCGTGGCTGACCTTTTCAAGATAGTCCAGGAGAAGCTCCCTGGAAGGATCCGCGCATCCCATGAGCTTATCCGCAGGTCTGACATGGCCGAATCCACAAACCAGCTTCTGGGCCTGTTCGCGATGTTCGAGGGCAACGACCCCATCTCGAAATCGCTCCGTGTCGATATCGAGGCAAAGGTAAGGAGCCTGTTGGATAGACAGCAGACCCAAAATGCCGGAAATCCACTTGCCGGCAAGGCACTCAAAGAATTCGCCGGGGTATCGCCCTCGCAGAAAGGTGCGAGACTGCTTGAACCCACAGGCAAAGGAGCAGCACCCAGGCCGGATAAGCTGAAGAGATAATCGCGTCAAGGATCCGGAAATTTTTTCATTTTCATTTCTTCTTTTGATCAGTGCCTGAAATGCCTTATCCCCGTGAAGACCATCGCGATGTTGTGCTCGTCGGCGGCCTTGATAACGTCATCATCGCGGATCGAGCCCCCGGGCTGGATTATAGCCGTGATGCCCTGCTTCGCGGCGTATTCGATGCCGTCGCGGAACGGGAAGAACGCGTCGCTCGCCATCACGCAACCGCGCACGTCCCCGCCGTAATCCCGGGATATCATGGCCGCGAGCTTCTCGGCATCGATGCGCTTCATCTGGCCCGCCCCGATTCCGACGACTCGGTTCTCGCGCGCGAAGATAATAGCGTTCGATTTCACGTATTTCACGATTTTCCATGCGTAAAGGAGCGCGTTCATTTCCTTCTCCGTTGGCTTGCGCTTCGTCACGACCTTGGTCCACTCGAGCAGCTTAACGTTCGCATCCTGAACGAGCAGGCCGCCGAGTATCGAGCGGTATTTCCGGTAAGGCAGGCGCTTCATGTTCACCCCAGGCGTATCCATGACGCGCATGTTCTTCTTCGCCCTCAAGACTTCCAGGGCCTTGTCATCGAATCCGGGGGCGATGATGATGTCGACGAAGCGGCTCGTGATTTCCCTTGCCAATGCCTCGGTTACCCTCCGGTTCAGCACGACAACGCCTCCGAATGAGGCCTCCGGGTCCACGGCCTTGGCTATTTTGAACGCTTCGAGGATGTCCGGGGACGATGCAACGCCACAGGGGTTGTTGTGCTTGACGATGACCCCGGTGGGCTCGTCGAACTCGCGAATCAGCTTAAACGCGGCGTTGCAGTCGAGGATGTTGTTGTACGAGAGCTCCTTGCCCTGGAGCTGCTTCGCATCGAGAATCGATGGGTTCCTGGACTGCTCGTCGCGATAGACTGTGGCGCGCTGGTGAGGGTTCTCGCCGTAGCGCAGCGCCTGCTTCTTACGGAACGTCAGGTTGAGGTACTCGGGGAACTCCTCCTGATATCCGAACGCCTTCCTGAAGAACTGCTCGATGAATACGTCGTAATGGGAAACGTGCTCCCAGGTGTCGAGCGCGAAGCGCTCGAGCGTCTTGTCCGAAACCCAGCCCCCTGATTTTCCCATCTCCTCCATGAGAGTGTGGTATCGTGAGGGGAGGCAGATGACCGCAACATGGCGGTAGTTCTTGGCCGCGGCACGAAGCAACGTCGGACCGCCGATATCGATGTTCTCGACGATTTCCTTCATGGGGGGGCTTTTGCGGACGGTTTCTTCGAAAGGATAGAGGTTGACCACGACAAGGTCGATGAGCTTGATTCCTTGCTTCTTCACTTCGGCCATGTGCTTCTTGTTGTCGCGGTCGGCAAGGATTGCGGCGTGGATTTTCGGGTGCAGCGTCTTCACCCGGCCGCCCATCATCTCCGGGGATTTTGTGAAATCCGAGACCTCGATGACCTTGACCTTGTTGTCTGAGAGGTGCTTCGCGGTGCCGCCGCTTGAGATGATTTCGACTCCGAGCTTCTGGAGGAACTGGCAGAGCTCGACGACCCCAGTCTTGTCATAAACACTTACTAGTGCCCGCCTCACTTTCATGAAAATTTCCTCCTATTCCACTCCGGATAAATTTTCATCAAACTTCATCCGGTTTACTCCGTTCTGACGGCTGAAGGACGTATTCCAGCCGACTCCTGAGACTACCGCGTATTGTAACCTTAGAACCAGTTAATAGATATGCGCCGCCGGATTATAAAGGTTTACTTCAATCCGCTTTTTATCCTCGCAAGGACCTCGTCCGGGGCCCCGAAAACACCCAGGCGCTGGTGTCCCCGCTTGCCCTTTCCGTGGAAGTCCGAGCCGCCCGACTCGACTAGGCCGTTCTTGGCAGCAAGCGCCTTAGCCTGCTTAATCAGATGCTTGTTTTCCGCAGTTGTTATGGGCACACCAGGACGGTTCGCCTGATAATCATAATACACCTCAAGCCCGTCGCCGCCTTGCCTCTTGAAGCCGGCCACGAGCCTATCCGCATCATAGGGATAGATGAAAGGGTGGCAGAGGAAACTTAGTCCCCGGGCCTCGTGGATGAGGCTTATCGCCTCACCTAGGCCGAATCCGGACTCCCGCCCGATGCACGCAGGCTTCCCCCTGCCAAGGAGCTTGTTGAAGGCATCGGCCATCTTCGGGAATTCCGCGGGGTACTTCTCCATCAGGACCATCGCGATGTGGGGGCGACCTACGACGCCCTCAGATTTCGCCTTTACCTCCGCGTATGTGATTTTATATCCGAGTTCGTTCAGCTTTGCGACCGTCGCCTTTTTCTGCTCCTCGCGCCCAAGCAAGTCCAGTTTCGAGTTCAGGCTCTTGCTTTTGGGGTCGATGAAGAGCCCGATAACATGAATATCCTCATAGCCAAGGGAATGGTCGAAAACAGATATCTCGATTCCCGGAATCACTTCCAGGGGCTCCCTGCCGGTTATCCTTATCGCGCTCTGGACATTGTCATGGTCGGTGATGGCCAGCGCCTTTAGACCGCCCCGCGCCGCTTCGGCTATCAGCTCTTCGAAAGAGAGCGTGCCGTCCGAGGCGTTCGTATGCGCATGGAGGTCTATCATTGATGGGGTTGCCCTGCGAAGCTAATTTAACCTATACTTAGAAGCTTGAAACATGGAGCGGTATTGGAGAATGACTGCTGGCGAAGTCGAGTCCAGCCTCGGAACGTCAGCCATTGGCCTTTCCTCCAAGGAAGCACGAGCCCGGCTCCTGAAATACGGCCCAAACGAGATAGAAAAAACGGACAGGAAGACGCCAATCAGGATTTTCATCACACAATTCCAGAATCCGCTCGTTTACATACTTATCGGGGCCACGGCTATCGCCGCCCTTCTCGGAGACGCGATGGAGGCCCTCATCATCCTGGCGATCCTCGTTGTCAACGCGCTACTGGGCTTCATACAGGAATACCGCTCGGAAAGGGCGCTTGAAGAGCTGAGGAAATACGTTTCCATGACGGCCCGGGTCATGCGCGATGGGCAGATTGTGGAGCATAAGGTCCAGGAGCTGGTTCCCGGAGATGTGATTCTCCTGGCAATCGGGGACATCGTTCCTGCAGATGCGCGGATAATAGAAACCCATGGCCTAGAGACGAACGAATCCGTGCTTACCGGCGAATCAAACCCGGTCGAAAAGGATGCGAAGGCCCTTACCATAGACGAGCCAGCGCCGCACGAGCTTTCTAATACGCTTTTCATGGGGTCTGTCGTGACGGCCGGTGCCGGAAAAGCGATTGTCATCGGCACGGCGAAAAACACATACCTGGGAAAAAGCGCAAAGGCGATTGGAGAAGCGGGCGGCATCACGGATTTCGAGAAAAGCATCCGCAGCTTCGGCTCCATGCTTGTCCGCGTCGTGCTGATTATGACCGTGTTCGTGTTCATTGTGAACGGCATGCTCGGGCACGGCCTCCTTGAATCGCTCCTATTTGCCCTTGCGATAGCTGTCGGGATAACTCCTGAGCTGCTGCCAGTCATCATAACCATCGGCCTCTCGCACGGGGCGATGATGCTCGTCCAGAAGCATGTCGTTGTGAAACGCCTTGAGGCGATAGAGGACCTTGGGAACATCGACATACTCTGCGCGGACAAGACAGGCACGCTCACCGAAAACGCCGTCTCCCTGATACGCTATGTCAATGCGGATGGCGAGGACGATGAGCGGATACTCGTTTACTCGCTGCTATGCAACTCCGCGGTCGTGCAGCACGGGAGGGTGCGCGGCGGCACAATCGACTCGGCAATCTGGACGTACGCATTGTCCAGGTTCGACATGGGCAAAACGAAGGGATACGCAAAGGTGGACGAGGTCCCGTTCGACTACTCGCGCAAAAGGATGAGCGTCATCGTTGAGCATAGGGATGAGAGGGTGCTGATAACGAAAGGGGCGCCTGAGACCATCTTCCCCTCATGCTCGAAAGTCCGCGAAGCCGGCAAGGAGAAGCCGATATCCAAGAGCCTAAAAAGGCTGATAAAAACGGCCGAGGGTTTCGGTTCCGAAGGCTACCGGGTCATCGCAGTAGCGGCCCGCAGGGTGAAGGAGCAGAAGGAATATTCTGCAAAGGATGAGCTCGGGCTGGTGTTCATGGGATTCCTTATCCTGATGGACCCGCCGAAAAAAGACGCCATGCCCGCACTCGAGCGATTCCGCAAACTCGGCGTCGAGGTATACGTGCTCACCGGGGACGGGCCGCTCGTGACCGAGAACGTCTGTGCTCAGGTCGGCGTTCACAACAAGGCAGGGACCGTTCTCCAGGGATTCGACATAGCCAGGATGGGCGAGGCGGAGCTGCGCTCGACTGTTGAGAAGCACAACATCTATGCACGCCTTGCCCCGAACGACAAGCTCGCGATTGTGAACGCGCTGCGCGCAAACGGGCATATTGTCGGGTTCATAGGGGACGGCGTCAACGACGCGTCGTCCCTGAAGGCTGCGGATGTCGGCATATCGGTCAACAACGGGACGGACATCGCGAAGGAAGCCGCGGACGTCGTGCTCATGCGCAAGAGCCTGAACGCGGTCGCAAACGGCATATCAGAAGGGCGAAGGACGTTCGCCAACATCATCAAGTACATCGATTCCACAATCAGCGCGAATTTCGGGAACATGTTCACCCTCACGATAGCCTCGCTGTTCCTGCCGTTCATCCCCCTGCTGCCATCGCAGATTCTATTCAATAATTTTCTTTCGGATGTGCCCATGCTGGCCGTTTCAACCGACAGTGTTGACAAGGATGAATTGAAGAAGCCGAAAAGATGGGACATCGGGCGCATCAGCCGCTTCATGGTTTTCTTCGGCCTGATAAGCTCGGTCTTCGACCTCATCACGATGGCGTTCGTTTTCTTCATTTTCGGCGCGAATGCTCCGCTTTTCCGGACCGTGTGGTTCCTCGAATCCGTGCTATCCGAGATATTCGTGGTATTCGCCGTGAGGACCGCAAAGCCCCTTTACAAGTCTGTCCCGAGCCTGCTGCTGGTAAACGCATCCATTTTCGCGACGCTGGCAGCGATAGGTGTGCTTTATTCGCCTCTCGCGCCGTACTTCGAATTCGCGCCGCTGAGCATTGAGACAGTCGGAATCGTCCTCATGATAGTGGCGGCGTATGTGGGCGTCGTCGAACTTGCCAAGGGGATATTCCTCTGGAGCGAGGCGAAGAGAAAGACGGCGGCAAGCAGTGCCGCAAAGGCCTGATTGCCGCATTTGCGCGAACGAATGATTTTTAAAAAGTAGCGAGAACTTAAGGTACTCTCATTATCAGCCTTGGTAGTGTAGTGGTCCAGCATACGAGACTGTCACGCGCCTTTTTAGGAAAAAGGCGCGCCCAAAAACGGGCGTGTTAAGCGCACAGAACTCTCGCGACCCGGGTTCGAATCCCGGCCAAGGCGTTTTTCCACTTCTACTTCCGATAATGCCGGGAACAGGGCACAGCCAAGAATTTCCCTAAAACTTATATATCTACCCCCCGAAATGCAACTAGGATTCTGATGAAACTTGCGATTTTTGGTCGAAATGGCTCGGTTTTAATTTTTCTGTTGGCGCTGGCAATTTTATCTTCCATATCTTTTGCAGACTCAGCTCCCCCACCACCATCGCAGGTGACTGTGCATCTTGTGAACAATGGAGTTAACGAAACGAGCATTGGAGAGATAGTTTATCATTGTACACCGCTGGTCCCTACTGATGTTTATGCTAATGAGGGGAAAAATATTTCTTTGAATTGTACTGCGGGTACCTGTACAAATACACCTTACTACACAGCTTCAGAATGCGTCTACTTCACGGCAGGTTATTTCACCTAT
>JAZDMN010000027.1:0-24956 GCA_043800955.1 Microcaldota archaeon | reverse complement strand
ATACTGCTTTGCCCTTTCCCTGAATACGTTATACCTGTTCTTTGACACCTGCTTGATCCTTGTCATTAGCACACCCTTATTCCCTTCTCTACCGCAAGCGCCAGCCACTGGGGCTCATTTTTCTTTATCGCATTCTGGCTGTAAACATGGAACGAAGTCATATTCCCGGTCCGCGCTAATATTCTCATCCCCGAGCCGGCCTGAAGCCTCTTGGCCAGCGCCTCGTTGTTGTAATCCGTTTCCAAGACCACCAGCACGTCTATGTCACTGTTTTTTCTTGAAGTCCCCTCAGCCACCGAACCAAAGATAAACGCCGCCAGTATATGCGGCCGCACCTGCTTTCCCTCCTGCCGCGCTATGTCATCCGTCTTTTTATTGATAAGTTCAATCTCCCCGGCTATCGCTTCAGACAGCTCCTTTTTTATGAAGTCGAGGGGACTAATGCTCAGCTTGTCAAAGAATGTTTGGATCAGTGGGTATGTGAACGATTCCTTATTCAGAGTCCATACCCACGCTCTCCCTACGGTCACACCGCCCACGGCATTGATCTCCAGCAACTGTTTCATCGCTTTGTTTACTGCCGTGTGGCTACTGCCCAGAATGGATGCCATCTCGCGCTCGCTTACAGGAGCCTGTTCCGAGTAAAGATATCTCAGTATTCTCTGTTTGAGCCGAGATCCGAATAATCTGCGGTATACCGGTTCATTGGTGATTCTCATACACGAAGTTTACATATGTAAACTTTATAAAGTTTCCATATGGCAACTATTTGTTTACACAGCTAAGCTATTAATTTTTGTCTTGGTTCGTGTAGCATGCGCCGCTATAAGGATGAGTCATCGGTCTTTGACGTGATTCCCATTCTGATACTCATCGGCCTGTCGGTGTTCGCGCTCCTTGCCATCCTTTTCAGCCCCCAGATAATCAGCTACCTCAAGACGCTCAGCCTCCCTTCCATCAGCTGGCCGCCGTCGTTTCCAGAGCTTCCGGAGCCGCCAGTCACACAGAACCAGACAACCGGGTCAGGGCTGCCCGAGGACATGCAACTCTATTACAGCCTGAAAAACAAATCCTGTCAGACTCTATACGGCAACTTCCTCATATCGACCCATGACGAATCAAGCGGGAGCGTCAGCGGGCTCTTTGGAGATGAGGCCTCCGTAGCAACACTCATGCTCGAACAATTCTCATACGTCCAGGATACGCGAACCTATGTGCGGGGCGATGCGACGAAAAAGGTCCTTGTCACCCCTTCAGGCAACCACACGTCCATCTGGAAGGACGGGCGCATCTACCAGTGCAATCCCAACTGCACGATGCGCCTCCTTGGCGATGCCGGGTGGCAGGCGTACCTGGACGACCTTGCGGAGACGCGCTCGGGCTGCGCTTTCTTCGGGCGCACCGAGCTGCCGCCTTCGGTCGACATGGCTCGCCTGCTTTCTTTCAAAAATACCGGCAGGGTGGAAAAGAACGGATTCCGCTGCGAGGACTTCCTAATCACCGGGAACAAGACATACGCGCAGTCACTTCTAAACTCCAGCTTGATTCTCGATGAGGACCAGCGCGCGCTCATCTGGTCGCTTGCGCACCAGTCCGGGCCGTTTGAGGAATGCCTAGATGACGGGAACGGCATCGTGGTATTCCGCGGCATCTCCCTGGACCTCACTGGTTCCTACCGCTTCGATTATGCACCCGGGGGCTTCATGCGCGTGGACCAGACGACCACGCTCACCTATTTCACCGATGACGTGCCGGAATCGTTCCTCGCCCTCCCGAAATAATCAGAATCAGCGGACCATCCCAGCGGTTCAGAGCAGGTGGTTCATCTTCATCTTTTTCGTCTCGAGGTATTTCCTACTGTACCTGTTCGGCTTGATGATGAGCGGGATTCTCTTCACGATGTGTATCCCCTCCCTCTTAAGAACATTCATCTTGTTCGGGTTGTTGGTAAGCAGGGCGACGTTTTTCACGCCGAAATATTTCAGGATGTCGGCCGCAATAGAGAAATCGCGCATGTCTTCCCCGAAACCCAGGCTGAGGTTGGCCTCTATCGTGTCCATCCCCTTATCCTGCAGCGCATACGCCTTTATCTTGTTCGCGAGCCCTATCCCGCGCCCCTCCTGGTCGAGGTAAATCAGGATGCCGCATTTTTTCTTCTCCAGGTATTTCATCGATGCCTCGAGCTGAGCCCTGCAGTCGCACCTGTTTGATGTGAGCGCGTCTCCTGTCAGGCAGCGCGAATGTATGCGGACCGGAAGCTCCCCGTGCGGTTCATGCTCGCAGCGGACAAGGGCCAGATGCTCCCCCCCGTCTTTTCCACGAAAAGCATGAATCCTGAACTTCCCGTACCTGCTTGGGAAGAACGCCTCCCCGACATGTTCTATGGCCATGCCCTCACCCGCTCCCCTGCCGTAGCATCTTCACAAGGTGGATTGCGGCCTTCGTTGCGCGCTCTGAATAATCATCCGCCCTCCCCTGCGCCTTTTCCCATGTGACATCGTGCCCTATAATACCAAGTGTCACCGGCTTGCGGAACTCAAGCGACAGATCCCCCAGCCTCCTTGCGGTGTCCTTCGTGATGACCTCGTCATGGGCGGTTTCTCCCTTCACCACCGCACCGAGCGTCACGACCGCATCGATGTTTTTGTCCATCAGCATCTTTTTCACGACAAGAGGCATGTCATAGACGCCAGGGACTTCGATTGCGAGCGTTTCCGCTCCTTCTCCTGCCGCGACGGCTTGCGCCCTGGCCTTCATCTTCGATGTTATCTCGCTGTTGAACTGCCCGACGACTATCCCCAGCCTGAGCTTTTTCTGGGCGCCAATTGGCCCCTCGCTTTCCTTGCCCTGCCGCAGGCCCTGCCCAGCGTATTTCACGAGCGCCTCTGGTTTCAGCATCATCGCTATCGCATTCTGGGCATGCTTCCGTATGCGGTTCTCGCATATGCTCCTGAACTCCTCCTCGCTCCATGCCTCGTTCTCATGAACGAAAACCTCGATGACGTGCTTGTTCGTCATGAGCATGGCCTGCTGCATCCCCAGGGAAGCCTCATGGCCGCATTGTGTATCTATCGGCGCCCCTCCCACCATGCCAAGCGCCATGCAGATATCGCACCCGGAGCCAGGCACCCCGCCGGCTGCGCCCTGCATCGGACCTCCGGATTCCAGGAGCCGCTTGCACTCGACAGGCAAATCCTTGATGCCAGGGACAGTCCTGCGCTCGATGTCCATGTTCGGCAGATGCTTTCTTATCTCGTCAATAGCAATAGCGCCCATATCAATCCGTGAAAAAGTCGTATCAACAATCCCGATTCTCATGCAAATCCCTCCCAATCATTTCGTTCGCGTTCGATTCGCTGCTTCAATTATCTCCTTCCCCTCGACAAATGGCAGCCCGTGCGCATCCGCATACTTTTTCGCCTCTGCTTTCGGCAGCGCCTTCCCCGCTCCCAGCATCTCGCAAAGCACCATCACGCCGCTCATGCCAGCCATCCGTGCCAGTTCCAGCGAAAGCTCAGTGTGGCCATGGCGGTTTTCGATACCCCTGCCAATCAACAGGAACACATGGCCCGGTGAGTAGAATTCCGAATAGAACCTCTCCCTCGCCGTATTCGCGCCTTCCGGCTTCGCTTCATTTTCAACAAGTTCTGCCATGCTTCTAATCGTAAGCGAGCGGTCGTTGTCGGTGATGCCCGTATACACTTTCTTATGGTTTATCGGAATCGCAAACGCAGGCCTGTCGCCATATGCAGTCTTCGCGCATTCCATCGTGCTGATTGGAAGCCCGGATGCCGCGAGGATATCGGTATAGAACGGCAGGCCCAGACCATTCGCGATGCGTTCATCCAAAGCGAGGCATATAAGGCCGCCAGCGTCCTTCCGGAGCGTCTCAATGGTTTCGGGTTTTGCGTTTTGCGCATGAAGGACAAGGTCGGCCTCGCCCTCACGCCCGTCGCCGTCATAAATCAGAATCATCCCGCCAGATTTGAGCGCGGCTACGGCCTTTTCCAACTCAGTCATAGAACCATTCAATCTGTGGGCCTTCACCTATTTATTGGTAGTTACTCGTTTTTTGGTAGCACATAACATTTTAAATTTAAACACAGAATCATTGAAGAGGCTGGACGTATGACGCTCGCAGGCTATCGCAAGGACCGACCGATGGTGCTGGGGCAGCACACCCCGATTTCTCTTGCCCGCGAAGGCGGCCTCTGGAAGAGAATCCCGTTCCTGAAAGACAACGAGGGCATGCTCCCGCCATACATGATTGTCGTGGGGGATCGCAGGCGCGTCCTTGCCGGTGCTATGCCGTTAACGGACCATATCCTGCTTCACAAGGAGGTCACGAAAGCCGGCTGGGGCGATGAAGCAGTATTCAAGGGCCGCATCAGCCACCTCATCGGCGAGCTGCGGGCAATCCAGAAACTCGCGCAATCCAAGGGGCTGTATCCCCAGCCGATTGAGTTCGAATATCTGGCGTTGAAACCCAGTCAACCATGCGACATATCTTCTTACTGCGGAACGCTTCGGGCAATAAAATCCTGGTATTTCAATCCCCCGGTCTCACGGCGATGGTTTGTGGAGATGGATGCGTTAATCAGCGAGCTCGAATGGCTGATTGGCCCAAAAGGGGACCGGGCTCTTTTCGAGCCGAACCAGCTGGCCGGCTCGTTATTGATGCTCAGTTCGATACCGCCCTCAAACGTCGGCCTCTCTTCACAGTATTACCACGCGATAGTATCGCTAAAACTGCAGTATCTGGCCGATTACGTGCGAACAGACGCCGGCCGTGTGAACCTCACAGTCGGCGTCTTCGAATACAACGGGAAGCCGCTGCCCCTCACAATACTCGAAACTCAGATGGGCTGCTCGGCCCAGGACATCAACGCATGGGAGGCGCTCGTGAACTCGCGAGAGGACGGTTACTCGCTTGGGGGGCGCGAAGTCCCGGCAAAGGGCCTAATAGCGATACGCGCAGGAACATGCGGCGGCATCATCATCGCAGGGGAAGACAAGAAACAGCTCGAAGAGCCGTTCATCGAAATCGGGGACGTCGTGAACGCCAGATACAGCTTCGCAGACGGCGCGACCGTGCGGCAGAGGATGGGCGCATGGAACAGTATGAATCGTGATGACCTGAAAAAATTCCAAGTGACCTGGGACAACGCCCGGACATGCACCGGCACATTCCAGATGTCCTGTGACAGCACCCAGCAACATCAAGATGTGAACCCCGGTCTGGCCCAATATCGCAATAACTCGAAACCGACCGCAGAAGACAGATTCACCACGGACTCCCAATGGCCGGTCGTCCATTCATCCCAGAATGTCGTGGGCGCGCTTCGCGAATCTTCGCAGGAGCTTGGCCTAACGTGCCATGAAGGCGGCAATTTCACAAAGGAATCGCTCTACCTTGAAAGCGACGAGGAGCGTGTCAAGGACCTGCGCCGCGAGCATGGCGCGCTATCTACGGAGATGGAGCATTTCGGCCTTGCGCATCTCACAAACGAGCTCACGCGGGCGGGCATACCCGCTTTCAATGGCCTCATATCCACAGTGGTCGGGACAGTTCCTGGAGGCTCGTTCGCTGAACCCGGAAGCAAAGAGGAGGAGAAAGCGAACGAGAGCCAGGGAAAGATGCTAGAGGCCGCGATGCGGGCGCTTTGGAAAATCGCCTATGGCAAGTAAACCGTGTTCTAATTAGAGGGGGTTCTCGAATTGCGCGAGCGCTTCTTTCGTTTCCTTCTCCATCCGGTCCATGACTGATTTGGTTTTCGCATCAGTCTTCGTTTTTTCCATGTCTTCAACGAACTCGAGGAACTCATGATAGTGCTTGATGGGGTTCTTGCAGCGCGTCCCCCAGTCGAAGACCGCGCATTTCATCTCTTTCCCGAGCTGCGGGCCGTATTCCTTAAGCACGCGCTCGCGCGTCTCATCAGGCATCACAGCATCATCATAAAGAAATCTCAGGTCCGTGCCATCCGACATGAGGTGGAAGAGTTCCTCAGCTACAATCAGATAGACCTTCGCGTTCGGGAAATCGCGCTTGACCCTCTTCTCGACATCCTTCATGAGCCTCGCGCCGTTAACTGAGCACGCGAGCGAGCAGACGACGAGATTTTCCAGTTTGTAACCCTTCGAATCGAGCGAGTCGAGAAGGTGGTATATCCCCTTCTGGAGGGTCGCGCCTGTGGCAATCGTGTCGCCAATGATAACTGTCGCATTGTCCGGGAGGGACTCGAAATTCTCGTAAGTGGCAACGGCAGTAAACCCGCCTTCGCTCCCCTCAATCCTCTGGCGTTTTATCCCCAAAAAACACTGCGGTATCGCCGCGTTGAAGTTCTTCTTGAACCCGTGGTTGAGCTGGTAATACAGCCCGCCGGCAAGGAAAATCAGTTCGGTGATGTTGCCCTGCTTCTTACCCTTCAAGACCAGCCGGCCGACCGCATTCATGAAAATCTCGGCTACCTTCTCCATCCGGTCCTGGAGCTCTTTTCCTGCGATATGCGGCCGGAGCAGGATTCCGCTCCCTTCCTCTGAGCAGATTATGTACGTATTGCCCGGAAAGTCGCTGTTTCCGGCCTTATACATCCGGTAGCCATCCCTGTGAACCAATTCCATATTCGCGCCGGAATCATCTCATCAAAAACCTTTTTAAACACTTTTACACAAGTATATACACATTATGATGCATTCTACCAAACCACCAATGACGCTCAGGTCGAGGGAGGCCGCAGCAAGCGCAGCGCAATCAGAGCGACCGCGCATGCCGGCAGCCTTCTCCGCATGCCCGGAATCCAGGCGCATCATGGAAGAGATGATATTCAACGACCGCTTCAGCGAGGAATTTGAGGGCAAGACGGTGATGGTTGGCCTGGACGAAGCAACTGCCATCCGGGCAAGCAACGTGTTCCCGTTCATCGGCACATCCTCGCTCACATCGTGCGTTGGTATTGCTGTTTATGACCCGGATGCCAAAGTGGGCGCGGTAGCTCATATCAAGCTCACCGCCACGTCCCAGGATTTCGCTCATGTCGCAAGGATGATTGCCCAGGCAATAGAGACAGCGAATGTTGTCGGTGGCCGGAATTACGTCCTATACTCGTTCAATGGCCGAAACGGCAGCCGCGACTGGAACGACCAGCTTGCAGGTTTCCTGGAGCGGGAAGCCGTCACACTGATTGCATCCGGCACGGTATCGCGGTTCGAGCAGCGGGAGGAGCACAACTTCGTCCTGGATGCCCGCACCGGCAATATTTTCACGGCCAAGATGGACTAGTGCTTGCTGCCGCTCGTTGTCCTGCGTTCATTGCCAAAACTGCTCCCTTCCTCTTGCATCGTATACGGGTCCCTGCGGAATATGTTATTATTTATAAACATTTGTGTAGATATAATTATCCAAGAACGAATGTGTGGCGTTTCTTATGCACAAAGAGCATCTTCCTACAAGAATCAGATGTTGCAGTTCATTGAGAGCGGCAGTGGTCGGCATTGCGATTTTGGTATCCGGGCCGATTCTGCCTGCATGCGGAGGGTCGGTAATAGAATCGCGGGCCTCAGTGCCGGTGACAGAGCTTCCCCACAGGCTTCCGGCCCGGTCCGAGCTGCCTGAGGGGACCAGAAACTACCAGGAGCATCTGATGGATGTCATCAGGCCATCCAATTCCAGGTTTTATTCAGCATCGGAAAGAGAGTCTGCAAACCAAAGGCTTCTTGCATTGCTTTACAATCCAGGAAACCAATTGAGCGTGGATACGCTGGCGTTTATCGCAAGCATGGTGCAGGATAGGGATGCCCGGCTTTGCGCACTGGACAGGCTCCGGCACGATGCTAGCGCATTGTCCCGAGTTATTGATTATTCCTTCTATTCTGATACTAGAGATGCGGCAATTCAACGGATTCGTTTTATCGCCCGCGAGATGCATTATCCAGACAATAACGACTCCATTGTCTTTATTGCGACATACGTGGATGACCGGACAGCCAGATTGTCTGCGCTCGAAAGACTAAGGAATGACAAAGACGACCTGAGATTCATCATAGAGGAGTCTTCCTATGATGATACCCGTGCCCGTGCAGAAAGATATCTCGAACGGCTTGTGCCCGCAGCCAGCCAATAAAGGAATCCTACTAATCAGGATTTTTGAAGAGTTCCAGTTGCATCCCTGTGCGCCTTGCCGAATTCAGAGAATGAGAGCGCCTCCTCGGCGCTGAACACCGGACCGTCCACGCAGCAGAGCTTGCCGTCAATCGCGCATGAGCCGCACACCCCTACGCCGCATTTCATGTATCTTTCGATGCTCACTTCGCAGGGGATTTTGCTCTGCATGCAAAGCTTAGCAACAGCCTCCATCATCCTCTCCGGTCCGCAGGCATAGACCGCATCAATTTTCTTCCCTTCTATCAGCCAGGCCGCTTCGGCCATCACGTTGCCTTTCTTGCCGCGGGTCCCGTCATCGGTGGTAACGAAGACCTCTTTGCATACTGTGAACAGCTGCTTCTCCCAGACGATGTCTTTGGCTGTCCTTGCCCCCACGACCGCCAGCGGCTCTATATTATTCTCGCGCGCGACCTTGGCAAGGAAGTACATCGGGACGACGCCGTAGCCTCCGCCGATTACCAGTATGCTCTTTGCCTTTTCCGGAATCGAGAACGGCTTGCCAAATGGTCCGCGGAAGGAGAGCGGGTCGCCTGATTTGAGCCTGTGGAGCGCGCCCGAGACGTTTCCGACATTGGCGACAGATATAGTAAGCGGGTTCGAGTTGCCTATGCTCATCGGCTTCTCGCCCTTCCCCGGGACCCACACCATCAGGAACTGGCCCGGAAGCGCCTGCGGCATGTCGCAGTCTACCTCTATCGTCTTGACGCGATAGTTCTCTCTGATGATTTTTCGGACCTTCGCAGTCCGGATTGGATTAACCATTCCTGGTTTTCTCATGAGCAACACCGATGATATCCTTCACGTTTTTTGCCCCGTTAGCTTCCATCCACGCCTTCATCTCTTTTGCTATCTCATTGAAGGCCTTGGGCCCCCTATAATATACAGCGGACCCGACCGAGACGAATGATGCCCCGGCCATCATCATCTCTATAGCATCCTCGCCGCTCGTTATCCCGCCTGTCCCGATAATCGGGATTTTCACGCTCCGGTATATGTCGTGCACGGCCCGGACTATGATGGGCTTGATGGCAGGGCCGGTCAGGCCGCCCACGCCGAAACCCAGAACCGGTTTTCGCCTCGCAAGGTCGATTTTCATCCCCGGGCCCAGCGAATTCCCCATATTAATCGCATCGGCGCCGGCATCCTCTGCCGCCTTCGCTGCCTTCCCTTCACCGGGAATAGATGGCGAGAGCTTGATGATGAGCGGAAGCGAGCACCGTTTCTTAATCGCCTTTGTTATCTCGGTTATGGATTCCGGGGTCCCCTGGCCGGCCATCGTCCCGTAGCCTGGCGTGTGCGGGCATGAAATTGCCGCTTCGACCGCGCTTGCGCCGAGCGTTTTCTTCGCGGCCTCCACTTTCTCGGCAAGAAGGCCGAACTCCCCCGCGTCCTTGCCCACAACGCTGATGATGAGCGCCTCCTCCCTCTTCCAGCCTCCGAATTCGGCCAGCCCGGATGCGATGCCGGGGTTCGGGTATCCCATGGCATTCAGCAGCCCGCATCCAGCATCCACGATGTTCGGGCCATCATGCCCTTTGCGCGGCTCGAGGGTCAGCGATTTCGCGATTACGCCGCCGCAGCCGTTCCTGCATGCCGCTTCGAGGCTGCCCTTTGTCATGCCGAGCACACCGGATGCCAAGAGGATCGGGTTCTTTATCTTCTTTTTGAAGAATGCGCATTCAAGGCTTGCCATACTCTTCCCCCTCTGCGTTCGCGAATAGGGAATAAAACTCTTCCGAATCAATGGCGGCGGTTATCCGAGGCGCTTTCTTTCCACGGGGCGACTCGAACCTTTATAAATATTGGTCAAGATTGAAACGCATGAGAGGCGCAAACATATTCGTTATCCTGCTTGTTGTTGGAATACTTTTATTCGGTTGCACAACCCCAACTCCCCCGACAAAACCGAACGGGACCGGAACCCCGCCAGCAACCGGAGGACAAACGACACCACCTGATGGAACAGGCGGAAATGGTTCGTCCGACACCGAACCCCCGGAAGACGACGATACAGGATCCGGAAGCTCAGGCGATGATCTGGCCGGAAAAGGCTATGAGGCGCTTGCGGCATTGGGCATCCCTCTCCAGTGCGACATCTCGACAACCTATAATGGCACGACGACGAACATGCGTGTCTACATGAAAGGCAGCGAGGAGGTTCGCAGCGAAACCACCCTGGCCGACGCTGAAATATGCGCACAGATGGTTACGATAATCAAGGGCAATACCTTCTACACGGGATGCGTTGACGGCGACATCATGCCTGGCTGCAAATGGCTCCAGATGAATGTAGAGGACTCCGAACAGCCCCCGACCTCAGGAACTACTGCCCCGCCTGACTATGCAGACGTGCCCCCCGCGGATATAAACTGCGTCCCGTGGGTCTATGATGCGTCCAAATTCGTGGTATCCGGAGAAGTCTGCAACTTGGATGACCTTATAAAGGGCTACGGGGACTACCAGATACCAGACGATTGAAGCTTATGGCGGGGAACCACCATTCCACCCACCCATCCCTCCTTTTGGTTGGTGGCCATCCCCCCATTCTTTTATCCTGTTCCCGGTCCTCGGTTTCCAGTTTCCGGTCCGGAGTCGGTTTTTATTTTCCGCATTGAGTGCTAAGAATTATATCACACTACAGGCGCGCCATGCGCAAGACTCTCTTTTATATTCTTTTCTTTGGATATTGTATTCACTTATTATCGAAGGTGGTTCTGATGTTCGATGACATCATAAAGGCTGCTAAGGAGGGAGGTGCGCAGCCGGCCCAGCAGGCCGCTCCGGCAAGCGAGATGGACAATGCGTCCATCCGTATTTCTGTTATTGGGGTCGGCGGCGCCGGTTGCAACTGCGTGAACCGGCTCTATCAGAGCGGGCTGAAAAGCGCGCATACGTTCGCCATCAACACAGACGGCAAGCATCTGAACATGATTGGCGCGAACAAGAAGTTCCTGCTCGGAAAGACAATCACCCGCGGCCTCGGCGCAGGCGGCGACCTGAACATCGCAAAGAAATGCGCTGATGTGGACAGGGACGCCCTCCGCAAGGAAATCGGCGAGAACGAGCTCGTGTTCCTTGTCGCGGGCATGGGCGGGGGAACAGGCAGCGGCGCATCGCCTGCAATCGCGCAAATAGCGCGAGAGCAGGGAGCCATAGTCGTAGCCATGGTCACCTATCCATTCGCGCTCGAGCGCGTCCGCCTCAAGAAGGCGCAGTCGGCCCTTGCCGAGCTGGTCAAGGTCTGCGACACGGTCGTGGTCGTCGACAACAACCGCCTCGCGACATATGTCCCGAACCTTCCGGTGAACAAGGCATTCGAGCTTGCCGATTCCATCACGACCCGGGCGGTCACAGGCATCTCGGACACGATAATGTTCCCGAGCCTCATCAATGTCGATTACGCCGATGTGAAGACGGTCATGGAGGGCGGGGGCCTATCGATGATTTCCCTCGGCTCGGCAAACGGGCATGACAAGGTCGAAAACGTGGTCAAGGACACCCTCGAGCACCCGCTTCTGGATGTGAACTACGAAGGCGCCAAAGGCTGCCTCATCCACCTCGAAGGCGGGCCGGACCTCTCTCTTGGCGATGCCATCAAGGCAGGCGAACTGCTCACGCAGAGCTTCGATGAGAGCGCAAACGTCAAGATGGGCGCGCGCATCAACCCGCAGCTAAAAGACGGCCTAAGGATAACTGCGATAATTACGGGGGTCAAGTCACCCTACATCCTGGGGAAGGGTTCCAGCGCCGATGAGCGCTCAGGTTCAGCAAGCGGGGGCGGCGGGGACCTGGAATATCTTTGAACGTTTATCTCAAAACGCATAAGGGAATGGCGAAACGCATTACGTAACGGCGAAACGCATTGAATCTGTCAAGGTGAAGACGTGTTTGTATCTTTCGAACCAGTTTTGTTCCTGGCATGGGTATTGATATCCGGGGTAATTCCCGGAGCCATTCTGTCGTATTCGATTTTCAAGAAGGACGAATATCTGAACCTGGCCGAGAAGCTCCTGATAGGCTTCGCCATCGCCTTCGTCCTGCTTCCCCTGATTCCCTTCATGCTGTATTTCCTGGCCGGGGTCAAGTTCACATACGATATTAGCCTTCTGTCGCTGGGCCTGATGTACCTGCTCGCGCTAATATTCTTCGTGAAGAACAAGGCTTACGAAGGCCTTCTTCCCAAGGACCTGAAGTTCGAGGTGAACAAGGACGTCGTCATGCCCATGCTCCTCCTCGTGATTCTCCTGCTCACATACCTGGTCCGCATCAGTTCATACAGTCCGATATTCCAGGAGCTCGACCCGTATTACTATACATTCGCTGCGACGCAGCTCATCAGTCTGGGAGAGAACCCGATGTCGGATGCCACATCATGGTATCCCGAAGTCAGCGTCAACCACCGCAGCATCCCTGCCTTGGGTTACCTCGAGGCAGAATGGTACATGCTCTACTCTGGAGGGGCGCCCTATGACAACATGCTCCTTGCGCTTGTGGCCTCCATGTACCCGCCGATTGCCGCGGTCCTCTCAGTCTTCTTCATCTACCTCCTCGTATCAATAGCATCAAAGAGGGAGTGGGGGCTTGCCGCCGCAGGCATCGCCTCGTTCATACCAGTATTCATCTTCAAGCTCGCGGCCGGGGAGCAAGAATCGCAGCCCTACGCGTTTTTCGCGCTGTTCTTTTTCTATTCGATGTACGTCCTTTCGTTAATCCGCAAAGACATCCGCCTGCCCACCGTCGGCGACCTTTCCATGGGCAAGGACATCAAATATCCGGTGCTTGCAGGCCTCGCGTTTGCCGCGCTTGCCCTTGGCAGCTCGTCGCAGATACTCGCCATCATATCGCTATTAATCTTCATCAGCGTGCATGGGGTGCTCTTTTTCCTTCGCGACAAGAATACTGAAAATCTCCGCCATATCGTTCTTTCGAATTCAATCATCTTCATAATCGGGCCGCTTCTTGCAAGCAGCATTATCAAGCCGCTTTTTGGCGCAGGGACGGTATCCATGAGCATAGCTGTCGCATTCGCTCTGCCCATCGCTTTCGTTGCGGCGCTTTATGCAATAAAGAGGGCAGTACCGGACCGGATGACCGGCGCTGCCATACTTGCGGCGATATTGATTCTCGGCCTTGCGGTCTTCGTGGCGACTCCCATCGGCGATTCTGTTAAATCCCTCGCGAAAGCGGGTTTCGAGATAGCCAAGTTCAACCAGCCCCTTGACCGGACGATTGCCGAGCAGGGCGAGGCGCCATCGGAATTCGGCAGCCAGATGGGCTTCATCGCTTCGAGCTACTACTTCCCCCAATCCATCGATTCCCCGGCAAATCTCATCAATTTCGTCATGTCAGTCCTGCTGGTCCCATTCACCCTGATAGTCAACATGGTCCTCTCGATATTCGTGGGGTTGACAAACCTCCTCCTCGGCACCGACGTCTCCTTCGGAGACAAGGCCGTGAGCTTCATGCAGTTCTGGGTGTTCCTGTTCTTCGTAGCCGCAGCCTGGTCGGCGTTCAGGTTCGCAAAGAAGGAGGACGAGGCTCTCTTCCTCTTCTTCCTCGCAATCGTCCTTCCAGCCCTTGTCGTGGGCCTCATAAAGGCGAAATACACTATTTACTCCGGCGTGCTGCTCGCTGTCGCAATCGGCTTCACCCTCGGCCAGATGGGGAGCCTGATAGACTATCTCGGAAAGGCCTTCAAGCAGCCTGAAATCGGAAAGTTCATATACACGATACCCATAGTCCTTGCGGCGATACTCATGGCGCTCCAGTTCATGCACCAGGGCTTCGCGCCTTCCCTGGTATGGGGCTCCACGCAAACCCTTTACCAGAACGACCCGGCCGCACTTGCATCCAGGTTCCAGCAGATATGCACGGCAACCGATGATGCCGAGGTCTGCGCCGCAGCGGCCGACCCGAAAGGCTATGCGAGCCAGGGCACCAACTACCAGTACAGCACCAAGCTCTGCATGCTCTCCGTATTCTCGAACTATTCCACCCTGACGTATATGTATGACGGGAATCCGGCAAACGACGGGCTAATCCCGGCCCACGAGGCAACGGCCGCATCGTTCCGCTGCCAGAGGCTTTCAGAATACTGGGTCGACTCGATGGAATGGATAATGAACAACACAGAATCCGGTGCCAGAATCACCTCATGGTGGGACTATGGCCACTGGATAAACTATTTCGGCGAGCGAAACGCGGTCATCAGGAACGAGCATGCATCACAAAAGATGATAGGCGATGTCGCGCACGGCTACCTTGATGCCACGCCCGAAGAGCTGAAGGCGTGGATGAAGGAGCACGACAGCAAATACGCGCTCTTCGACATCGAGCTCATATCCGGGGGCGGCTCGCTCGGAGGCAAGTATGGCGCGCTCAACTACCTCTCATGCGCAAGGGACAACCTGACATCGGTCGCCAACCCTCCAGGCGATTCGGCATGCGAGGCCGAGCACCTCTGGGAGACAATATTCGTGACAGGCAATCCATGCACCATATCCACCCTTACAGGCAAGACCGGGTACACCGCATACAAGATGTACGCCGGCAAGACCTACCTGCCATACTACCCCAACTTCTGCATGGCCCCCACAGACCCGCAGGCGGTCGCCTACTGCCGCGACTATATACGCGCGGTCCCCGCATACTGCGTGGGGAACGCGACGCTCGTGAACGGGCAGGGAACGTTCGCCACCTATTCCATGAACGAGACATACCCGAACGGGGACCTGAAGCTCAACAAGGCGCTGCTCCAGTTGCCATCCGAGCTTCCGACAAGCACGCATTTCGGTCCTGCCACCGGGCTCACGCTTTTCTATACGAAGGACGCCGCATGGCTCGAGAACGGCATGGTCAAGAGCGGGTACGAGGACAGGAAAGGGAAGTTCTACGATTCCGCGCTCTATCAGGCGGTGTTTTTGACCGAGCTGCCGGGCTTCAAGCTGGTCTACCAGTCTCCCAGTGGAGCGGTCAAGATATACAAGATAGAGGACTGATGGCATAGCGCCTAATCGGGAAGATGTCAGGGAATGGCTCGGTCGCCTGGATGGGCAGATCCGGGAGAATGCCGGCCAGCCCGATATCCAGAGGCGGCTGAGAAGGATTCAGGAAGGCTTCCAGGCGCTTCTTGAAAGGCCCTTTGTCGACGAATCCTCATACGGCCGCCTTTGCGGCGAATATTACGGCGTCCAGGTGGATCTGGCATCGCGCGAGTTTTCCCGCTCGGGAAAGCGCAGGAGCGAGAGGGTCGTGCTGGATACCGACGAATCGGTCATTGTATACTCCCAGCGCAGTCGGAGGGATGGCGAATCCGACCTGGCGCACGAGCGCGACACGCAGCGCGTCGAGGAGGCGTACCTGTTCATCCGCTACCAGGATATACAAGGCGCGTTCCATGATACCTGGGTCGAGGTCGGGAACCGCGAGCGGGAGGATGCAGCAGCAATCCCGCCATTCCAGGTGGCCGGCATTTTGAAGCATTATTC
Source organism: Microcaldota archaeon (assembly GCA_043800955.1). Taxonomy (GTDB): domain Archaea; phylum Micrarchaeota; class Micrarchaeia; order Anstonellales; family Bilamarchaeaceae; genus Bilamarchaeum. The sequence continues at coordinate 9,308 of JAZDMN010000027.1, read as the reverse complement.
CGAATCCGGCCGGATAGTGGAAGCGTCCCTGTATCATTATCATCCCGATTCCCCAGGAACCGTCGGACCCGAGAGCAGGGTGTCAATCATGGACCTTCTGGCCGCGGCCAAAATCTACGAGGTTCTTGGCACTACAATCAGGACGCCGATTGATTTCCGCGTCGTGAATTCCGACGGTATATACACGTTCTACGGCGCGACGTTCGAGCGCCTGCGGGCCATAGACCAGATCGACTTGTTCCGGGTGAACGCCCTTGGGGGCCGTGACCTTGTGCAGCTTCTTGGCCGCTACGGCATCGGGTGCGAATTCGAGCCCAGGGTGCAATCCCGCACTACCCGGGCCCAGGACACGGCAACCCCGAACGCCCGGACGCCGCGCTGATTTAAAATCAATGCCCTAGAATAAACCTGCGGGAGGAAAATGTACTCAAAGCGATTGCTAGACGAGTTTCGGAAGATTGGCATCGAAATCGGCGACCGCGTGAAGCTCGTTTGCGCAGGTGTGGAATTCGAAGGCCTTCTCATGCCGCGGCCCCAATCCGGGGACCAGGACATAGTCGTCCTCAAGCTCGACAGCGGCTACAATACCGGCCTGAGAGCCGATAGTATCGAGCTTATGAAAAAAGCCCCACCGAAACCGGCGACGCCACAGGGGGACGAGGAAAAAAACGCCCGGGGCGGAATCGCAATACTGGGCTGCGGCGGCACAATCGCATCGAAGATAGAATACAAGACCGGAGCCGTCTACCCTTCAATAACCCCGCGCGAGCTGCGCATGGCATTTCCTGCGCTCCAGAAATGGGACATCCATTCGCGCCAGATATTCTCGCTTTTCTCCGAGGACATGAACACTACGCATTGGAGGATGCTGGCGGATGCGATTGAAGACGAGATAAAGGACGGGAGCGAAGGCGTGGTTGTTATGCACGGCACAGACACCATGAACTATACCTCGGCCGCTATAAGCTACATGCTTCAGAATCTCCCTGTCCCTGTCGTGCTTGTCGGCTCGCAACGGAGCTCGGACAGGCCTTCAAGCGAGAACGAGATGAACCTGCTCAACGCGGTATTCTCAACTACCCAGGACCTGGGCGAGGTCGCCGTATGCATGCACGCGACGACGAACGACGATTTCTGCCACCTGCACCGGGGAACAAGGGTGAGGAAGATGCACACCTCCCGCAGGGACGCGTTCCATTCGATAAACTCCCATCCGCTTGCCGCCGTGGATTACCGGACGAAGCGCTTCGAGCGCCTTTCCGACTGGATGCCGCGCCAAAAAGGCGGTTTGATTGCGAAAAAGGAGCTGAACGACAACGTCGCGCTCATCTATGTCCACCCGAACATAAAGCCATCCCTCATATCGAAGCTCGATGATTACGACGGCGTCGTGCTTGTCGGGACAGGCCTTGGCCATACGCCGGCCAACGCATTCGATGACAAGAGCGTGAAGGGCATAACCAAGCCCATCCACGAGCTTGTATCATCCGGGATTCCTGTCGCGATGGCCAGCCAGTGCATATCCGGAAGGATTTGCATGCGCGTCTATTCCACCGGCAGGCTTCTCATGGATGCCGGCGTGATTGGCGACGGGGCCGACTGGACACCGGAAGCCGCATACGTGAAGATGTGCTGGGCCCTTGGCCAGACGAAAGACCTGAGCGGGGTCGCGCGGCTGATGATGGAAAACATCGCAGGGGAGATGACCGAGCGCTCGGCAATTGAGGGATACTGATGAAAATCGGGATAGAAATCCACCAGCGTCTTGACACCACGAAGCTATTCTGCAACTGCCCCTCGACCCTGGCCGGCGAGATTGCGAAATCCGAATCAACGCTTGTCCGCAGGCTGCATCCGGTTTTGAGCGAGCTCGGGGAGATTGACGAGGCGTCCCAGGCGGAATTCGCCAAGGACCGTTCTTTCGAATACCATGCGTTCAGGAACAACTGCCTGGTGGAGGCGGATGAGGAGCCCCCCGGGTTGCTGAGCGCTGACGCACTGAAAATCGCCCTGCAGGTGGCACTCGAGCTGAACGCAACATTGGTCAGCGAAATCCATATCATGAGGAAGATGGTCATTGACGGCAGCAACACCTCGGGCTTCCAGAGGACTGCCATCGTCGCGGTGAACGGGCATCTTGACAGCTCGAAAGGCTCGATAGGAATCCCGATGATTGCGATAGAGGAGGAGAGCGCGGGCATTGTGTCATCTGCGGAAGGGAAAGCGACCTACAGCCTCGACCGCCTCGGAATCCCGCTTATCGAAATATGCACGGCCCCGGACATCAAGGACGGGGCCCATCTTTGCGAAGTCGCCGAGAAAATCGGGCTCATGCTAAGGGCCACCGGGAAGGTGGCGAGGGGCCTGGGCACAATACGGCAGGATGTCAACATCTCCACAGACGGCGGCGCGCGGGTCGAGCTAAAGGGAGCGCAGGATTTGAAGATGCTCCCGCAGTATGTCGAGAACGAGGTCGCCCGCCAGCTTCTGCTAATCAAGCTCCTAAACGAGCTGCGCGTGCGCAAGGCGCTCCCGGTAAAGGAACACCTGGTCGTCGTCAGCGACATATTCAGCAACTCAAAAGGCGGGATAATCGGGGGCGGGCTCAAATCCGGTTCCGTCGTGCTCGGCCAAAGGCTGAACGAGCACGAGGGGCTTCTTGGCATGGAGCTGCAGCCGGGCAAGCGCTACGGGACGGAGCTTAGCGACTATGCGAAAAAGGCCGGCGTGAAGGGCATAATCCACAGCGACGAGGAGCTTGACAAGTACGGGATATCCAAAGAAGACGAGGCAGCTCTCCGGAAAGCGCTCGGTGCCCTTGACAACGACGCGTTCGTCCTTATCGTAGCGCCGCTGGACCAGGCAAAGAAGGCCATGGGCTTCGTCCTTGAGCGTGCGAACATGGATTACGTGCCTGGCGAGACGCGGAGGGCGAATCCTGACGCAACATCCACGTTCATGAGGCCGCTTCCGGGCAGGGCGCGCCTTTACCCGGAGACCGACGTACCGCCCATCCAGATAACAAAGGAGCTTGTCGCAACCGTTGAAAAGGCCGAATCCCTCGAGGACAAGAAGGTAAAACTCGAGAAGATGCTTAACAAGGAGATGGCCGGACGCATGCTGAAATCAAGGCATCTCCACCTCTTCGAGAAGCTTGTCGAAGCCGGGGCCGACCCGATGCTCGCTGCAACCACGCTCGAAGACACACTCGTCTCGCTGCGAAGGGAAGGCATCGAGTTCAGCGATTTGGAAAAGGCATTGACCGAGATGTTCGGCGAATTCCAGAAAGGGACGTTCGTCAAGGCCGCAATCCCGGAGGTCCTCAAAGGGATGGCAAAGGGCGCGCGTGTCGATGCCGTCCTCAAGGTGTATAGGCTCCAGAAAATCAGCGGGCAGGATTTGGAGGCCATAGCCATGGAGATGGATTTTGATATGAAGGCGATAATGCAGAAATACCGCCTCCAGGTCGATGCCCAGGAAGTCGCCACCGTAATAAAGGAAGGGAAAAAGGAGCAGGGCAAGGACTTCATCTGAGCGTGAACGCCCACACCTTTTACCCATCATACCGCTTTTTCGCCTCAGCATTTGTGGTTTTTATGCATTTTTCCGCCTGCCGTTGCATTTTTCACTTCAAAGGGCTAAAATTCGCTAATTATGTATAAATGTGTAAGCTATATAAAGCTTCGATGCGTATTACTATCCACCATGCAAGGCACCGGCATCCCCCATACACCCCAGAAGATGGCATACCTCCACTTCGGGAGCCGCTTCCCGTTCCCCATTAATCCCATCTTCTTCGGGCAGACCTTCGTGATGGGCAACCTCACCGCGGCAGCAAGGCACTACGAGGGAAGACGCAATTTCGTTATGCTTCGCGACTTGAAAGGTCTTGCCAGGGATATTGCCGGACACGAAGTCATGAACGAGCCCCTCATGGGGGAGAAAGCCCGTACGCTCGCAAAGGCCAGGTTCAACACGGATATCCGGATTGGATATAAGCCGGAAAAGCTCGACGATGTGATAGGCCTTGTCAGGAATCTGGCCGACGAAGGATACAAAAGCGCGCTCGTCTTCCACTTCCCGGTGAGCCCGGATACGCAGTACGCATACGTTCTCCGCAGGGCGCTCGAGATGGCCGGCCTGATAGACCATGCGTCCATCCACTTCTACCTCCATACAAATGCCGACAACCACTATCATAGGCCCAACGAAGAGATGTTCTCAGTCTACCATGCGTCTATGGTCAGAGCCGCGGATGGCATCATCGGCGTCAGCCAGGCCGTCCGCGACAATTTCGTGAAACTCCGTGTAAGGGACAAGGGGCAGGAGCTGAGGCTGAACCCGGAAAAGGCATTCGTCGTCCGGAACGGCATCGACCCCCACATCTACGTCATCAAGGACGAGCGCGAGGTCACAGAAGCGCGTAAGGACCTCGGCCTGGCAGATGGCCTTGAGAAGGTCGTCTCGTTCGCCGGGAGGATGGACCGGCTCAAAGGCAGCGATTACCTCATCAAGGTCCTGGAACATTATGAGGCGAGCACAGACCCGGCCCTTGCGAACACCGGATTCGTGATTGCCACTTCGCACCTGCTCAACGTCAACCAGGCATCGAAGCCCTTCAAAGGCCTGCTCAGGATGCAGAGGCTGATTCGGGAGGACCGCCTGAAAGTCGTTATCGACATCTCCAAATACACGCGCGGCGACCCGCGCTTTCGGGAAAACGTCGAATATATGCTATTCGATTTCGCGCTGCGCAACGGCCTTCAAAGCGCGCTCAGGGACCCACTATTCCACCAGATGTATGGCTGCACGACGAACGTGCCAGTGCAATCGATATCCGACCTCTACCTGCACCCGTCGCGGAGCGAGGCCTTCGGGCTTGCTATTCTGGAAGCGGTTTTCAGCGGCGCATACGTGATTTCAACGCCTGTCGGAGGCATCCCGGAAATCATCGTGGACCCGCGCCTCGGCACTCTCGTGCCAATAGATAGCGATAAAAACACGTTCGTGAAAAAGTTAATTATGGCTATTTGTGGTTCAAACAAGCCTAATGTATACAATCGCGCGGGCCTTGAGGCCTACTTCGAGTCATATACCGACAGATTCATGTTTGAACAATTCGAAAAAGCAATCCGCGGGGGGATGGAACGATGATAGCTCACCGGCCAAAGAATTTCGACCGCATATCCAGTGCCATGCTCCGGAGACTGGAGCGGCATGATCTGGAAACCGGCCAGAAAATCACCCTCGTCAATCTGGCAAAGGGCCTTGAGATAGACCATGGCGTGCGATGGGGCGGCTCAAGAAAGATGGTCACAGATGTTCTCCGGATAATCAACGACCATCGCAAGAGGGACGGAAGGCCCCTGATGGATGAAGCCGAATTGAGGGAAGCGGTCCGGGCCCTGCTTAATGGTAAAAGGAAAGAGCCGCTTGTCGAGGAGCTTTCCGATGCGCTTTCAAACCTCCGCGAAGTGAAGCTTGGGGTCCGCAAGATGCCACCCCCGCTTGATGAGGATTTGAAAAGAATCGCATAGTCCGCGTATTTTATCCTTATTGCACCTATACAAATCGTGGTCAATCCCTGCTCTCTCTGCGACGCGAACTGCTGCAAAAGCTACATCATAACCGCGACCGCATTCGACATCCAGCGCGTCATGGAGCGCACCGGGCGTCCGCCATCGGAATTCGCCATGCTGCACCAGGCGCGCCTCCTTGCATTCGACCCGGACACCACATTGGACATGGAGGACGACTCGTGGGTGTACCTGCTCGGGTTCAAGTCCCACCCGTGCGTCTTCCTGGAAAAGAATCGGTGCCTCGTCCATAGATGCGCGCCCCTTTCATGCAGACGCTACCCCTTCCAGCTTGATGGCAAGCTCAACGCCCGCTTCTGCCCAATCATCCCGCAGCTCGTTTTCCGGCTCAAAGGTGCGGACATAAGCGCTTCAATGATGAAGGATGAGCTTGAAGCGTACAAGAAAATAGTGAAGGAATGGAACTCTAAACCCGGAAAACTGAAAGAGTGCCTGCCGTTTCTCCTAAAGCGGGCAAAGGAGATGCACGAGGATATCGATTAGATAAAGGCAATCTGAGAAAGTCAGGGCCGACTGAAACAATCGTTACACTCATATTTATTCTTTCCAAGCGCAATATATCATCCGGTTTCCATGCCAAAGAGAGCTATACGGACATATCAGATACTGTCGCTTTTCTATGCCGGAACCTTCGCCTTCATGGCCGGATTGCTACCGTTCATTCTGATGGCGAAGGGGATGGACTCGTCAGCGATAGCCTTGTATTTCGCAATATACTCTTTCGGCGCATTGGTCCTTGAGGTGCCTTCCGGCGCATTCGCCGATGCCCACGGAAGGAAAAATGCGATAGCGCTCGGCTTCCTTCTGCAGACCATCTTCATTCCGGCGTTCATCCTGCTTCCCGGAGGAGTGCTTTTCACCCTTTTCGCGTTCGTCGTTGCAGCTGCCGATTCGATGATGTCCGGCGCAGCCGAGGCATACGCAGTAGACATGATTAATGAGAGGGAGCGCATGGACTATACCCACCGCCTGCTCTCTTCAGGAAGGACTTACAAATTCGCCCTCTTCCTTGTGGGCTCTCTCGTCGGCGGCTACGCAGGGACAATCTCAATCCTCCTTCCGGCGGCCCTTTGCTTTCCCTTTGCTCTGGGGGGCCTGCTCTTCTCCTGGTTCAGGCTTGTGGATGACAGCCCGAAAAAAGACTTAGGAAAGGCGGAGCGCAGCATTCTCAAAAAAATGGCGCTCTCGATTCAGGAATCGGCAAGGAGCCCTTCCATCGGCATCATCTACATCATCACCCTCCTTCTCGGCCTCGGGACTTTCGGTCTTTTCCTCTATTGGCAGATAATGCTCAATGCGACAGCCGGTTGGGGCCCGGACATGATGGGGTTCTTCTTCGCACTGGTCAGCCTCTGCGTCATAATCGGGTCAAGGCTCTCCACCTCGATCAGGCCGGGCTGGAAGGCGGTTTCCATCATCATGGTTACACTTGCCATCCTCTTGGGGTTAGCTGCATGGACGGCGATACCGCTTCTGCTCTCAGCCCTCATACTTCTTTGGGAATTCGTTTTCGGACTCTATCAGCCGATAGAAGGGGCGATAATCAATGCCAACACGAAATCCGCAATCAGGGCAACAGTGATGTCTGTGAACGCGCTTTCATACCGGGTAGGCTGGGTAGTCCTGGGGTTTATCGTGGCTTTCTTCCCCATCTCCGACCCTCGAATCCTATGGTACATAGGGGCGGTATTCCTGTTCATGGCCGCCATCCTCTCTACTTATGCGATAATCAGGAAACTGCCTTCGGCTGCCGGCACCTCTTGAGGATGGCTATCGCCTCCTCATCCTCGACCTGGTTGAAATCCTCATAGAACGAGCCTATGGCGAAGAAAGCCTCGGGTCTTTCCAGGCAGATTGTCTCATCGGCCTCGGCCGCGATTCTTGCCACACTGTCAGGCGGACCGACCGGCACGGCCACAACGATTTTCTTCGGCTTCTGCTTGCGGATGACATGGATGGCGGCGAGCATGGTGCTCCCCGTTGCTATGCCATCGTCAATCAGAATCACTGTCTTGCCCCTCAATGCCGGTTTCGGGGACTTGCCGCGGTAGCGGATGTATCTCTCCTCTACGGCCGCTGCCAGCTTCCCCCTCTGGACTTCCATGTATTCCGGCCTGATTTCAGCTGCGGCTCCGGCAGTCACGAAATATTCGCCGTCGGGGCCGACGGCTCCTATTGCGTATTCCTCATTGAGGGGATGCGGTATCTTCTTCGTTATGATGATGTCGAGCGGAAGGTCGAGCTTGTCATGGAGGACCTCGCCTATCTGGAGTGCGCCCCTGGGGATGGCGAGGATTATGGCGTCTTTCGCCCTCCGGTATCCTGATAGGGCGATGGCAAGCCTATTTCCTGCGTCTATCCTGTTCCTGAACATGTTTCTGGCTTCTCAGGATGATTTAATAATCTCATGAGCAATTCCACTAAAGGATGGTCCTATGTCTTGGTTCCATGTCGTTTTGCTCTTGGTAACCCTGCTCCCTCGCTTGCCGCTGCCTATTCCTGCGTTGATAATTGCCAATACTGGTACGAGGATTGCATCAATTGCACCATTTCCCCGAAAGGATATTGCAGCGGATCGAGCTGGCTTTCCCCGCAGTGCGGAGACCTGTACCGGGCGTACAAAGGCGAAACAGTAGGCCCCTGGGACTGCTATAAATTCAATCAAGCCTATCGGCAGCAGTTCATGACTGTGGATTACCCCGGATTCGATCCGGGGACATGCGACTGCGAGGAGCCTTACCGGCAGTGCCTAAAAAATGCATATGGAATGCCATACGTATCCGCAGAGGATTGCACAGCGAATGCAGAACCCTGCGTTCAAGCTGCCGTGACATGTTATGTTTCATTCAAGCAGAGTTATTGCCCGGTTATGAAATCGGCATGCCTTAGCGAATGCGAAGGCTCTGGTAGCGGGGGTGGAGGGACCGGTGGCACTGGGGGAAGCGGCACAGGTGGTTCTTCCTCAGGAGGCTCGGCCGACCCATGCGCAGACAAGCACTGCGATAAGGATATTTGCCAGATTGAGGCTGGCAAAGGGGTATGGTACAGCGGCGGCACATGCGTGAATGGGGAGTGCCAGTACAATCGCCTGGAATGCAATGCAGGCTGCAACACAGACGGGGACGGCTGCGCAGCGGAAGTCAAGGTCGACGTCTTCCTGATGGAGCCGTACGACAATCAGAGGATTGACAACCAGGGAGGCCCTGCAGCCGTGGATGTCATCGGCATCGCCCGCGGGGCTTCTGAAGCAGGGGTTTCAGATATCATGGTGTCTGTGCCCGGGGTGCTGATGCCCGTCAGAGTCTCAATGGATGGGGACCGTTTTTCCGGTACGGTGAATCTTCCCGGGCCAGGAGACTACGAAGTGAAGGTCGAGGCGCGTGGCAGCGATGGAAGCATCCTATCAAGCGCAGTGTCGAATGTGCAGGTCGGAGCGGCATTCTCACAGATGGGATATTGGTCTGATTCCGTCCGGGTGATGAGGGACGGGAAGGAAATCCCCATAACTTCCAAAGAGATGTTATTGCAGGAAGGGGACGAAGTCACGGTACTCGGCACGGATCGTGGTTGGATAGAATACTCGGACGGGACAATGGCGTATCTCAACGAAGGCGTCACTCTCCGGAAAGGCAAAGACAGCTCATACACCATTTTGCTCGGGAATGTCGAGGTCAGCGGCAATTTCGCGCATAGCTTCGATACCAGATTCGG
>JAZDMN010000021.1:0-5680 GCA_043800955.1 Microcaldota archaeon | reverse complement strand
TAGAGAAAAGATTCGCGAAAGCGACTTGACCATTTGCTTCTACTTCGCCTTGTTCTTCGTGTAGGGTATCAGTCCGCCTTCGAGCAGTATCTCTATCGCCCTGGGAGTGAGCTCGCATTTTGCCTTGAAGTCGCCGCCCTTTGTCTTCACTGTCACTTCCTTCCCGTGCTTAAGCTCCTCGCGCAGATGCGGCATCTCGAGGATGTCGCCCTGGTTTATCCTGTCATAATCCCCAGGGTTCAGGAACGTCAATGGGACTATACCCCAGTTCATGAGGTTGTCCTTATGGATGCGCGCCCAGCTCTTGGCTATAACTGCCCTCACGCCCAGATAAAGCGGCGCTATCGCAGCATGTTCCCTGCTCGAGCCCTGGCCATAGTTCTCGCCGCCCACCACAACACCTCCGCATTTCTCCTTGGCGCGCTTGGGGAATGTCGCATCCACCTTGGAGAATACGAATTCCGATATTGCGGGTACGTTCGACCTTAGAGGAAGTATCTTCGCCCCTGCCGGCATGATGTGGTCGGTGGTTATGTTGTCCCCGACCTTTAGCAGAACCTCCTTACTGAGCGAAGCCTCGAGCGGCTTCAGATCAGGAAGCGGTTTTATATTCGGTCCGCGGATTATCTCAACGTTCGAGCCGTCTGCCGGCGCCTTCAGTATCATGGAGTCGTCTATTGCGATTTTGGCCGTCTTGATTTTCGGGTACTCGCCGAGCTTTCTCGGGTCGGTGAACACGCCGCTTATGGCAATCGCTGCAGCGGTCTCTGGTGACACGAGGTACGCCTTCGCATCTGCGGTTCCGCATCTTCCTTCGAAGTTCCTGTTGAACGTCCGGACAGTCACTGCCCCGGAGCGCGGGGCGAGGCCCATGCCAATGCAGGGCCCGCAGGCGGATTCCAGTATCCTCGCGCCGGAGCCGATGAGGTCTGCTAGCGCGCCATTGTTTGCTATCATCCTGTAAACCTGCCTCGAGCCGGGCAGTATGGCGAACGAGATGTCCGGGTGCACTGTCTTGCCTTTGAGCACCGCGGCGGCAATCATCAGGTCGCGGTACGATGAATTCGTGCAGCTTCCGATTATTACTTGATTGACTTTCTGGCCTTCCAGTTCAGAGACCTTGCAGACGGTCCCCGGGCTGTGCGGCTTGGCGACCATGGGCTCAATTATGGAAAGGTCGATTTCGATTCGCTCCTTATAATCGCTGGTCGAGTCAGCCTTGAGCTCCACCCACTGGTCCCCGCGCCCTTCGCTCTCCAGATATTTTTTTGTCTCGTTGTCTGACGGGAATATGGATGTCGTCGCTCCGAGCTCTGCGCCCATGTTCGTTATCGTTGCGCGCTCTGGGACTGAAAGCGTTTTCACGCCCGGGCCGAAGTATTCGAACACCTTGCCCACACCGCCTTTGACATCAAGCCGCTTTAAGAGCTCGAGAATAACGTCTTTGGCAGACACCCAGGGCTTCAGCTCCCCGGTGAGCTTCACGCCTACGATTTTCGGCATGTTCAGGTGGAATGAGCCTCCGCCCATGGCCAGGGCGACATCCAGACCGCCAGCGCCTATTGCCAGCGAACCTGCTCCGCCTGCTGTCGGTGTGTGCGAGTCGGAGCCTAGCAGCGTCTTTCCCGGCCTTGCGAACCGCTCCAGATGAACTTGGTGGCAGATTCCGTTTCCAGGTCTCGAGTACAGAATACCGTACTTGGCCGCGACGCTCCTAAGGTAATCATGGTCGTCGGCGTTCATGAAATCCGTCTGCAGGGTGTTGTGGTCCACGTAGCTGACCGACAGCTCGGTCTTCACCCTCGGTACGCCCATGGCCTCGAATTCGAGGTATGCCATGGTCCCGGTCGCATCCTGCGTGAGCGTTTGGTCCACCTTGATGGCGATTTCGCTTCCTGCTGCGGGCAGCTTAAGCGTTCCCTGTTCCCTGTTGCCGGTTCCGCCTTCCACCAAATGCTCCCTGAGAATCTTTTCAGTTATAGTTGCCATATGTCTCCCTCTGAATTATGCCGACTTCTGAAGAGAAATCTTAGCAGTTAATCCTGGGGAGGGTTTATAAAATTTGATATGGGGCCAGGCAGTTTTCGACAAAAAGCGAACAATTCCGGTTTCCAGCATCCGGTTTCCGGCCATTCATTCCCAGCTTCGGGCTTCCGTTCGCTATAAAAACTTATTCAACCACATATAACAACCGTATGCCTTCAGAATCAGAGCAGGTACTGCGCGAAATCCTCGGCCCCGGATATGATGAGCTCAACGAAACCACCAGAGCTATCATTCTTGGAACCCCAGCCGAAACCATCAGGAAATCGCATGCGAAGCTGCTTGAGCTCGGCCTCACCCGTGAAAAGATAGCAACAAACGCACCACTCCTCGGCAGGGACCCGGAAACCATCCAGAGGAATTACGAATTTCTCAGGAGATTCTTCTCAAAGGAGGCAATCTGCAAAAATGCGCAACTGCTCGGAAACACGCAGGAAACAATCGAAGGCTCGGTCCAGTTTCTGTTCGGGCTTGGTGTGGACTATGCGGCATTCCCTTTTGTTGACACGACAGCATTCTGCAAACAGAAAAAGTTGGCTGTTGTTGCAAGAGAAAAATATGGCGCTTCAGATAACATGACCAGTGAGGAAAGAACAGAGCTTGCTGCGAAATCCAGGGATTTTGTGCGGAAGAAACCGAAGATGCTCCGGATGGGCGAGAAGACGATAGTGAAGAAATTCGCGAAGGCTGCCTGAATTCCCATTATTTCTCTCTAATTATATTCTTGTGTTTCGAATCCTTCCTTTTCAGCAGCACGATTCTCGAAATCTCATCGTCATCTTCGAAACGGTAATTCGGCATCACCGCCAGGAGCCTTTCGGAAAAACTCCTGACCTCGTCATGCTCGGCCATGTAATCCGGGCCGAGCCCTTTTCTCGAAAAGCCGAGCGCCATGTAGGATTTCACTTCAATAAAATCCGCCTTGGATTTTGATATAAGCGAGGCGTATCCTGCCAGATGCTCGTCCTCATCGTTCAGTCCCTTTATGACCGTGAGGCGGATTACCCTGCGGCACGGGAATCCCGCCATCAATTCCAACGAGCGCATCAGCCTCTCCCAGCCGTCCTTGTGCACGCTTCGGTTTATTTTCTTGAAAAGCGCTTCGTTCGGTGCGGCGAGCGAGATATATAACTGTGTTGGGAGCGCATTATCGCGGGCGAGTGCTGAGAGCCGGTCCGGCTCCTGTCCGTTTGTGACAAGGAAGACGCTCCTGACCTCCGGATTCGCTTTCAGCTTCCCTATCATCTGCCCGAGTTTCGGGTAAATCGTCGGCTCGCCACTCAAAGAAATCGCCCAGTGCGAAGGGAAGCGCGTGAACGCATCCTTGAATTTGCCCAAATCGCATTTCGGGCCGCCCTTGATTCCGGATACGAGCTTCTTTCGCATCCTTACTGTCTCAGCGATAATCAAATCCGGCTCATCAACCTCATTTTCCCCGAAGCTCGTCTTTTTCATCCATTCCATGGGGCGCCAGCAGAAAACGCACGCCTCGCTGCACCAGGCGAGCGCGGGCGACATCTGGGCGCATCGGTGGCAGTCTATGCCATAGAATTTGACCTTGTAGCAGCCCCGGTGCCCTTGTATGGATTTCTTGTTCCAGAGGCAAATCTGGACGCCGCTATGGTTCCCGGCCAGGCCATAGCTTTTCGAATACTGCACGCGTGCTGATTCATTTAGCGAGATTTTCCCCTTCAGGTATCCGTCCTCAAGGCGGCCGTTCCCAGCGCTTTGTTTGCCCGTGGTTTTCTCCTTTGACATGATGCCCCCCTTGAAAAGTATCCGGGGTCAAATATTTAATGGATAACTGAGAAAATAACCAATGGCAAAAAGCATTACCGTTTATACCGCGGAATGGTGCCCCTGGTGCCACAAGGTAGTGGATTTCCTCAAAGAGAACAAACTCAAGTTCGAGGAAAAAGACGTGGATAAGGAGAACAACGGCGACGAATGCATGAAAAAAAGCGGCCAGGGCGGAATACCTGTCACCATAATAGACGGCCAGGTCGTGGTCGGCTATGATACGAAAAAGCTGAAAGAGCTCCTGAAAATCAAGTAAAACAATGCTGAATTTTAGTAGGGCGGGGGCCTTCTGCGCCTGGCTGTGCTGTGCCCGTGGCTGCCAGTATGTCCATGCGAGGTTCCGCTTCCATGGCCACTCGTGTGCGAACTCCTGTGCGTTCCATGTCCTGCATGGCCGCCTTCGCGGTGGTGCGGGCTAGAGCTTCTTCCCTCTCTCCTTTGCGGACCATGATCCCGGCGTGCGCCGCCGACGCTTCTCCGCTGCGGCCGTTCACGGAACGATTCCAGCCCGCCCTGCTTCATCCAGGCGAAATCCGGGTGTTCTTCGCTCATGCGTTCATCAAGCGACTCTTTCCGCTGTATGAAATTGATTGCCTTGCCTTCCTGGCCCATCCTACCGGTGCGGCCGATGCGGTGGAGGTGAATCTCTTCGCTTTGCGCCTTATCGTAATTTACTATCAGGCCCAGGTTGTCAACGTGCAGGCCCCTTGCAGCGACATTCGTCGCGACCAATATCTTGATGCGCCCTTCCTTGAAATCCGTGATTGTCCGGTTGCGCATGGCTTGGGTCATATCCCCCTGGAGTACGCCGGCGCGCACCCCGCGCTGCCACAGCCTTTCCTGGAGCCTTGAAGCGCCCATCTTGGTTTCCCTGAAAATGAGCGTCTTCATGTCTGCGTGTGAGCGGAGGACCTCGAGCAGTCTCGGGAACTTTTCCCTGTCTGTCGTCTCAACATGCTCCTGCTTAATCGTCTCAGCCGGTGTAATCTCGCCAATCTCTATGATAAGGGGTGAATGGACGTATTTGTGCGCGATGCCCATTATGCTCTCCTGAAGAGTGGCCGAAAGGAGAAGCGTCAGCCTCTGCTTCGGAAGCTGGTCGAGAATCATGGTCACATCATCAATGAAGCCCATGTCCAGCATCTGGTCGGCCTCGTCAAGTATGGCGATGTCGAATTCCCCGATTTTCACCGCGCCCCTCTGTGTGAGGTCGATAAGCCTTCCGGGGGTTGCGACAAGAATGTCGACTCCGCCGTGCAGCTCGTCCAGCTGGATATTGATGCTTGCACCGCCGTATGCAACGGTTATCCTCTGCTCATGCATTTGGCCAATACCCTTAAGTTCCTTGCACACCTGCACGGCCAATTCACGTGTCGGGGTCAGTATAAGGGCCTTTTTCGACGTTCCAGCCGCTATCCTCTCGATTATCCCGATTCCGAATGCGGCCGTCTTGCCGGTTCCGGTGTGGCTTCTTACTATAAGGTTCCTTCCCGAAATTATCTGTGGTATCGCTTTTTCTTGGACTTCTGTCGGCTCAACATAATTGAGCTTGGCGAGCGCCAGAAGCGTCTTCTCGCTGAGTCCCATATCGCTGAATTCCATTTTTCTCACTCCTCTAGTGTAATCAGTTTCTCAAAATGAGGGATTAATTACACTAATAAACATTATTTCAAACATATTACTCAGGTTGAATATATAAATCTATGTCATATCGCTATGCAGAATATCAAATAAAATCCTTTGCCATCAACAAAAAAGCATGGAAATTCTCGTTTTCGGCCTGTCCCATGAGGACAGCATCCTCTCGCAGCTCCGAAAATGGTATCCTGAGGTAGGC
>JAZDMN010000082.1:0-9017 GCA_043800955.1 Microcaldota archaeon | reverse complement strand
TGCTTCCCGTGTCCCAATTTTTCGGCAGGGCGAAAAATGGGATCCAATCATTGAAAATGATTGCGACCGCCGGGATTCGAACCCGGGTCATGAGCTTGGGAAGCTCAGATCCTACCACTAGACTACGATCGCGCAAATAAGCAGTGACGCCATGCCATTATTGAAAATTGATAGCTAGGAAAGGCCGGAAAGATTTTATAAATTTTAGGCTTCCAGTTAAATACATGATTCTTGGCATCACCATCCCTTACCTGGAAGACTTGCTTGCGCTCCCAGGCGGACAAATCACTGCATTCATCATTCTGCTTGCCGTTCTGGCCATCACCCTTGATGCCGTCCTGGTCATCTTGCTGAAGGTGCTTGGTTTCATCGTAGGCAAGACGAAAACGACGCTTGATGACAGAATCCTCAAGGTGCTGGGAAGCTATCTGCCATACATCTCGATTGCCACATCGCTCTGGGTATCTTTGGAAGCGGTATACCCAGAACAGGTCGTTTTCGGAAACTTCAAGGAATTCGACGTCTATGTCATCGTCATGATGGCGATTTTAGGATTCCTCCTAAGTTCACTTGCCAATGCTATCCTGATATGGTACGGGCTCGAAATCAGGACAGACAAGAAAAAAGTCAAGGAAAACGAGGTGTTCCCGTTCGTCAGGAACGTGGTCCGCGTCTCTATCGTCCTAGTATTCGCCGTGTTCATATTACAGCGCCTCGGGTTCGAGACGGGTGCGATAATCACCGGCCTAGGCGTAGGGGGCCTTGCCGTTGCACTCGCCCTCCAGGACACCCTTGGGAATTTTTTTGCGGGCGTGCACATTCTTGTCGACAAGCCATTCCGCGAAGAGGATTACGTGAAGCTTGAGAACGGGGTCGAAGGTTCGGTGAAGCAGATAGGGTGGCGCACGACCAGGCTCATCACGCCCGCGAACAACGAGGTCATCGTGCCTAACTCGAAGCTGTCGAATTCGATTCTCGAGAACTTTTCAACTCCGAACGAGCAGAGCGGAATCGCATACTCAATCGGTGTGGACTACAGGGAGGACATCGATAGCGTTGAGAAAATCATCTTCGATACGCTCCGCCGCGTCGGCAAAGCCAATCCGCTCCTGGATGAGCAGTCGGTATGGGTCCGGTTCGACTCTTTCGGGGACTACTCGCTCAATTTCAAATTCGGTTATAACGTGAAGGGGTACGTGAACAGGTTCGCTATCCTGAAGGAGGTCAACCGCGAGCTGTTCTATGCCTTCAAGAAGAACGACATCAACATCCCGTTCCCGGTGCGTGTCTTGTACAACGCACCGGCCACAGGAAGCAAGGCAAAGGCTGGGACTCCGGAAAAAATGGAAAGGAAAAGATGACTACTAGTCTTCGCCTGCCCCAGCCTTCTGGAACAGCCTGACCATCTTGCTCTTCACAGTGACGGGAATAGGGACTGCGACCTCGATAAGCTCTACTGTTATCTCGTCTTTCGCTTCATCGAGCTTGATTACTTTTGCCCGCTCGCCCTTGAAAGGCCCGGAAGACATCTCGACTGTGTCCCCAGGTTCGATGATAAGGGTCGGCTGCTTCTCTGCCTTGACCAGGGTCTCGATTTCCTGCACGGTGACCGGCTTTTTGAGGAAGCCCTTCACGTGCTTCACTTTCTGGATGAGCTTGACAAGCGTGTTCTCGTCGTT
This sequence comes from Microcaldota archaeon, assembly GCA_043800955.1. Classification (GTDB taxonomy): domain Archaea; phylum Micrarchaeota; class Micrarchaeia; order Anstonellales; family Bilamarchaeaceae; genus Bilamarchaeum. The sequence goes on along the minus strand of JAZDMN010000082.1, from coordinate 7,338 downwards.
TGCTTCGACGAAAAGATAGCCTTTCACATTCTCCACATGCACGATGGAATATACATCGAGCTTCTCGGCCCTAGCCTTCTTCATGAGAATCTCGGCGATAATCTTCTCCTGACCGGAAGTGACGCGTATTGTGTGGATCATTTGTTCACCCGAGCATAAACGAATTCACTATATTCGATATCGCTGATATTATGAAACCGGTTATCCCGAAAAGGAGCATTCCGGCCGCCGTGACCTTGGCTACCTTGTAGTATTCCGCATTCGTCGGCTTGCGGGAGATGTAGATTATCCTGATGCATCTTTTCACGAGTTCTGAAACGTCCAAAATAACCACCTAACCGATGATATCCAGATCCAGGCTCTCCTGTTCCCCTTCCATGGTTCTTACGACGTATTTGGGGAACCTGACGCCCGCGAGGACTACTAAGACACGCATGGAAGATTTTTTATGTTCTCATCTATCCGGGAGCCCCAGATGATGTGGGCATTAGGGTTGATGCGCCCTGCGGTCTCAGCAACGACATATTCGGACTCCTTCAGGCTCATGTCCTCGCCACCGATGACGTTGATAAGCGCCTTCGTCGAGGTGCTGACATCGGCATCGAGAAGCGGGGAATTGAGCGCGGTCTCCACTGCAACCCTCGCCCGGTCTTCCTTCTTGGCATCGAGCGAGGCCTCGCCGAGGCCGATGACAGCGAAACCGCCGTCTGTGAGTATGGTTCGCAGGTCTGCAAAATCCACATTGACAAGACCGGTTTTCGTAACAAGCTCTGCGATGCCCTTGACCGAACCGGCGAGCACTTCGTCGCATACCTTGAACGCGGTGTTGAGGGGCAGGTCAGGCACCAGGTTGAGCAGCTTGTCGTTCTTGATTACTATGACGGTGTCCGTGTTCTTCTTCAACTTGTCGAGGCCGACAAGGGCGTTTTCCATCCTCACCTTGCCTTCCGATGTGAAAGGCAATGTGACGACCGCGACAGTGAGGGCGCCTGCGCTCTTTGCGGCTTCGGCGATAATCGGGGCGCTTCCCGTGCCCGTGCCGCCACCCAGGCCGCACGTGATGAATACCATCGATGGCTCCTTGAGGGTTTCCTTGATTTCATCAAGGGTCTCCTTGGCGGCTTCCTCACCGACGGCGGGGTTGCTCCCGGCACCGCGGCCCTTGCTCACCTTCTTCCCCAGAAGGACCTTCTTGTTGGCTTTCACATGGAGCAGGTGCCTCGCGTCGGTGTTCATGGCAATCAGGTTAACCCCGGATATGCCGAGCTGGAATAATCTGTCCAAGGTGTTGCTTCCGCTTCCGCCGGTGCCGACAACGTAGATGTTCGGCCTGCTTTCCTCTATGAATTTAAGTATCTCCTCGTCATCCTTGGACTTCGGAGCTATGTCTTTCAGTATGTGCCTCTCCGCCATCGTCTCATTCGAAGGAGACGTCGAATCGCCATCCAATGCATCACCTAAGCAGTCAAAAGAATTTGATGGTTCTAAGAATGTATGAAAAGGTATATATAAGTAGCGAATAGACGAGGATGGACTCAGATCCGGAAGCTAGTTCTGCCAGCTGGCTTCGTACACCGGGTACTCGGAATACTCCTGCGGGATATGCTTATTTTTCAGGTACCATGCGTAAGCAAGCCCGAAAAGGAGGCCCCCGAGGTGCGCCGCGTTGCCGACTCCGGAACCCGAGTCGAACGTGCCGAGGAATTCGAGGATTATCCAGAGGAAAGCCGCCTCGCGCATGCGGATGGGGAAAAACATGAAGAAGATTCGCATGTCCGGAAGAAGGATTGCGACCGCGCCCAGGATTCCGTATATGGCTCCGCTGGCACCGAGCGCTGAGCACAGCACGACAAGGCCGTTTCCGTCTCCGCAGAGGGGCGGCCACGGGCCAAGGGTAGTCAGATAATATATGAGCCCGCCGATTAGACCCGCACCGAAGAATATCGAGAGATAGTCCCTGCCGCTGATTCTTGTCTCGAGGATGCTTCCGAACATAAAAAGCGCGTATGCGTTGAAGAAGATGTGCATGATGCTTCCCGGATCGTGAAGGAACATGCTCGTTAAAAAGCGCCACGGCTCGCTGAACGCGAGATAGGGGTTGAAAATCAGCGCTTCTGTGAATCCCGGGATAATCATCTGCAGCACAAACATGCAGCCGATTATTGCCAGAAGGTAAGTGGAGATGTTGGCCATGGGATGGAATGTTGGGGACAAAGGATTTAATGATTCTCAAATCCTGCGGATTGCGATGACTGCGATGTCGTCCTCCTTGGGCACCAGCATCCGTCCGGGCTCTTCGACCCTTCCGCCGCGTATGCGCTTTTCCACCGTTTCGAGTATTTTGCATGCAATCGCGCGGGGGGTGCGCAGTTTTCCAATAATGGCGGCGAGGTCCCCGATGCCGGAGGAATCGGTCACGTATCCGTCTTTGACATGGACGAAGAGATTGTCGGATACTCCGTCGCTTGCGAGGATGATTGTCTGGCCTTTCTTCAGCCTGCCTTTCCGCATGCTGACATCAAGCTCTGTCTGAGAGCCTAGGACAGAAGTGACGAGGTTGCGGTAATAGAAGTATTTGAGGATGGAATCATCGTCCTTGACCGCGCGCGAGGGGTTCAGCTCGAGCGAGATTTTTCCGTCGGTGTCGATGCCGTAAGCCGGGGAATCGCCAATCGATGCCACTATGAATGAGCCGTCCTTTGACATGTGGAATATCGTGGCGGTGGTCGAGCCTATACGGATGGCCAGGTGCGCCTTTGTTAGCGCCTCCTTGACTGCCGATTCGCTTGGTTCCTTCACTGCCTTGAGATGGTCGAGTATCGCCTTTGCCGCATCCGAAGAAGCGAAAGAAGCGCCGGGCTCCCCGCTGACACCGTCAAGCACAGCAGCGATGAACATTTCCCTGTCCGAGTACACGAATGCCGAATCCCCGCATTCCGGATGCCCCTTTTTCACTGCGGCAAAGAAGTCGCAGAAGGGGCTTTTGCCTTCCGCATCCACCCGCTCGCGGACTTCGCTTCCGCATATGAGTTTCTCCATCAGGATGCACCTATCGCGCTGAGGATGTCGCCATATGGGGCCGCGGTCTTGATGCAGATTGGCGAGAAATGCGTCCGGTATGCCTTGTGGCCTTTTGATTCGAGGTCCTTGAGGACGTGGTCGATGGTTGGAACGGATTTCATGCGATTCAGCTTGCATAGCGCATGGATGTTGTAGTAATAAGGGGGCATCCCGATTTCGGTTTCCATAAGGCTGAGAAAATGACCGATTTCGACCTTGTCCGCATATTCTCGCTGGATGTTCAGCTTCGTCATTTTTTTCAGGAAATCCGAATCGTGGAGCTCGCCTAGCCACATCTGGCCGGCGAAGTCGTTTTCATTTCCGCAGCGCGGACACGCGTTAACTGGGAATCTGGAGTGGCTGCGCTCGCCGCACGAATGGCAGAACGAGACATGGCCCAGTGCGCTCATCGAAACAAATGCCAGGTCAGCGCTGCGCCTCACTTCAAGGACGCTTTTCAGGTAGTGCTTGTCCGAAAATGATACTAGCGGCTTGATGCCCATGTTGAATTCGGCGGCCGTTTCCGCGATTTTCTTTATCATGATTCTCAGGCCCGTCTCATGCGTGAATTCGTTGTTCATGGGCTTCGAATGATAGTTCTTCATGCACGGGGCGGTCTTTCCACCGCAGAGGACGGCGACATCGGTCGCGGTGACTGAGAGGTATGCGGTTTTTTTCGTGTTGAAGTAGCGGAATGCGTCTATCAGGTAGGGGCTGGGCGTCCCGAACGGGTCGATTTCCAGGAAATCCGCATCCAGCTCGAACGCGAGGCGCGAGATGTTGCCAAGCGCTGTCTGTACCTTTGGTGCCTTTAGCTTGCTCGCTTTCGCGTTCTTTTTCGCCAAAGCGATTGCGCGCTTGTCTATATCAAGAAGGGTGAGCTTTTTCACATTCCGATTCTCCTTTGCATAGCGGATGCCTCGGATGCCGCTGGCTGTGAAAGCGTCGACGAGCTCGAGCTTTTCGCCTATCGCGCCTACGGCGAGCGATGACATGCTCCTGCACAGGCGCATGTTCGGGTTGTAGAAGACGTCCTTCGAAACGGAGAATGCGATTTGTTCTTCCTGCATAGGTTCACCGCGCTGTTTTCGAATCCATGAACTCGCGCATCGCGACCGTGGCATAGGACCCGGAAGGCAATGCGAATGAGAATGTGGTGGTATCACCGTTGAAGTTAAAATCCTTGAGCGGAGCCAGCAAGGTCCGGTAGGACCCTTTTGATGCGATTTCCGGGAGCGCTTTCATCCTGAACGCATCCTTCTGGATTCCGAGCGTGTCGAACAGCTCCTTCTCGCGCGGATTCAGGGGAGTGTTGTATCCAATCAGCCTTGCCGAAATCCACCCTTCCCCTTCTGTCTTGTTCAAATCCGGGAATCCGAGCGTCCCGCCGCAGAAATACTCGCCCTCCTCGAGCTCGAGCGGGCCCTCCGATATACGGTCTGACAGCAGTCGGTTAAAAAGGTCGGACTGGTAGGCGTGGATGAACATCAGCAGAATGTTGCGGGGAAGGCAGCGGAGCGCTCCGGTATAATCATCGGGCTTTCTTGCAAGGTGCGCGAGCATCGAGCGTTCGAGACGCAGGTGGCTTGGGAAGGATTTGAGCGCGAGGGCGAAATCCCTTGTTTCGGAAAGCTCCTTCCTTGCCAAGGTCGCTTCCTGGTGCGTTTCACCTTCGCTGTCGCATAGGTACATGAGGAGAGCCTCTTCGATTTCGCCCTTGAGAAGCCTTTCCCCCACATGATGCGTGTTGCGTCTGCTCGAGCCGAATCTCTGCTCGCCAAAATAGTTGGGGAACATTCCTTTGAGCTCGCCCCCGATTGTGGCAACCTTGTCCGCCGCATCTTCGCATGCTCCCTGAACGCGGATTGTGAACCGGTTGCCGAGCAAATCGCCGAGGTGCACGCGGTCCTTTGCGCCCCAGACGCCGTTTATCGAGATATCCTTGATTTTCAGGTTGGATACCGCTTCCTTGGACAAACCGCGAACGGATGCGATCTGTGTGCTTATCGCCAGTTTATCCTTCGAGCCTGCGAAATTGAAGTTGCTTTGGCTCGTATGCAGGCGCTTGGCGATTTCGCTTATGGCAGATGAGGTCGCCCAGTTGTTTTTCTGCAATACGAAATGCAGGTACGGACCGAGCTCGTCCGGGCGTATGATTTGCCTTTCGAATTCGAAAACAGTGCCATCAGGGGCGATTTCCTCGACCAGGAAATCCTCCGGCGCGGATTTAATGGCGCCGCCTATTCCGGGCGCCTTTGAAAGATAAGAGAGCATTGAATTGAATATAAAAAAAGGGATTTAATAACCGGCGGCAACGAGGCCGGCTATGATGTGCGTTGAGAGGAAGACTTCTGAAACGTCCAGCGGCTTCCCCTGCTTCAGGGCTGTTGCGACGCACCTCCTTGCGAAGTCCTCCGGAGTCACGGACACCGGCGCGTAATATGTGGCGTCTGCGACGGACGTAAAAGGCACCCCTTCGCCAAGGGCGACACTTGCCATGGTCTTTATCCTGCCGACCTGGGAGAAGTCAGTCCCCTTGGCGGCCGTGAAAATCACGCAGTCGGCCATCTTTGCTGCCTGTTTTGCGGAAAGGCCGTGCGCCACTTCGAATTCGGATACGATCAATCCCCGCTCGCGGACCGCGCTTTCCGGGTTTATGAACAGTTTCGCATGCTCCGCCGCAAAGAACGAGCTGACGCCTGATTTGCGCAGCGCGGCGATGACCGCATTCGCATTGTCGAGCCTCTGGCCCATTTCCTCGGCCGGAGTCTTGCCTGCTATGCGGGAGGCGAGCGAGTCCTTGTGCTTCGGGCTGTCAAGGCCCGCGAGCCTTGATGCGACATCCCCCCTGCTGAAGAATAGTTTTGACATATAATCACAAAAGTATAACAATTAGAACAATTTAAATATATTTCTTACCGTTATACCAAATGAGGGATGATGAGTGTACAGACTGACTAATGCGATTGCCGCGCCGGGGATGGGGCGGCATGACGGTTTTCAAGCCAGCCTTCTTCAGCGCGAGCCGTGCGTTTTCAGCGCTCGTCAGGTGATGCGACATGCAGGCGCTTGACTTCCCCTTGATTAGCCATTCGCCCAAAAGATGGGCAGAGTTCGTGAGGACGAGGACGCCGATACTTGAGAGCATCATCCCGCTGGATTCGCACGGACGAAGGTACTGGAAGGCGGTTGATGACAACACCCTGGTTTCCTATGCCAGATGGAGGATTGACAACGAGAAGATAGAAGGCAGGAAGGAGCTGGGGAATATCGATGGCGGGCTGTATAATGCATTGTTGAGAAGAAAACTGCTGGACGAAACAGGTCTTGGTACGACACTGAGGCGCTGGAGAGTGGTTGAGGATGACGACCTGCTCGCCCTTGCCAGGAAATTCATCGCGGAGAGGGGGGTGGGGACGCGACCGGACTTGTGCAGGGAGGATTCGGGGCTGTATCAGAAATTAAGGCGAAGGAAGCTGCTTGATAAGGTCGGGCTCAAGGAAAAAAGAGGACATTGGTTTAGGATGGGGAATGATGAGCTCGTGGAGAATGCGAAGTGTTTCATTGCGAAAAGAGGCATTAGCGGGAGGATGGAACTGAGGGATGCAGAACCAAATCTCTATCTTGCTTTGGTGAAGAGAAAGAGGATGGGGGCGGTGGGGCTCAGGGATAAAAGAGGAGAGACAAGGGACTGGTCTTCGATGGGAGATGAAGCGCTTGTCGCATTTGTGAAAAGGCACATCGCAGAGAAGGGGATAGAGGGCAGGGCTGGGCTCAAGGAGTCGGACGGGGGATTGTATCGGACTTTGCTGAGTAGGGCCTTGCTAGATAGCGTCGGGCTTGGGGACTTGAGGGGGGAGAGGAAGGATTGGAGATGCATGAAAAGGAAAGAGCTGGTCGCTTTTGCCGCCAATTTCATCAGGGAAGGCGGCATAAGGACGAGGAAGGGACTGGAGAAGACGGATAGGAAGCTGTATTCTGCTCTAAGAAAGAGGAGACTTCTGGATGCGGCCTTTTCGAATATCGAATCTTCCAATCATAAGGAAGCTGTTGATAGCGTGCTTGACGCGCTCGGCTCGTTCGGTGATGAGAAATGACGCAGGCGCAGGATTTCCCTCTGATTAGCCATTCGCCAAAGAGATGGGCGGCATTCGTCCAGTCCAGGACGCCTATACTTGAGAGCATCATTCCACTCGACAGTCGAGGAAGAAAAAACCTGCAAGTGCTTAGGAACGATACGCTAATCGCGTTAACAATTTGGAAATTGGCGGATGAAGT
>JAZDMN010000062.1:0-8779 GCA_043800955.1 Microcaldota archaeon | reverse complement strand
TGAGACGTTGATAAGTCCCGAAGCAGGGCAGACGCAGCTCACTCCCTTCTTTTCTTAGGGGCGCGAGCGGAAAATACCGCGGGCTTTAGCCCGCGGATAGCGAGCGCCCACTATTTCCCAGAAGCGCAAGCGCTTTTATTACGTTTTCCCAATCAATCCGGAGTGAGAGGTATCATTATGCAAGTTCGGGCAAGCCATATACTTGTGAAGGACGAGAAGACGGCAAGGAAGCTGAAGGCGCAGATAGACGAGGGCGCGGATTTTGCCAAAGTCGCAAAAAATCACTCGGCCTGCCCAAGCGGCGAATCCGGGGGAGACCTGGGATTCTTCGGAAAGGGCCAGATGGTGAAGGAATTCGAGGATGCAGCGTTCTCGCTCCCTGTCGGGGTGGTTTCGGTTCCAGTCAAGACGGAATTCGGCTACCACCTGATTGTCATAACGGCGAAGAAGTGACCTGAGGATGGCCTGACTGGGAAGCCAAGTGGCATCCCTACGAGGTGGCAAAGGGTAGCTTTTTATACTATTTGTTTCATAAATTAGATAGGTGTGTATATGGGATGGGTAAAATATCTCTCACTGTTACTCTTATTCGCGCTTCCAGCCAGCTTCGCCGTTATCATCGTTGAATCCGGCGACGACGGCGCAGCGTTCCTTAACAAGACCGCGACCGAAAAGTGCCTGGAGCCCAATACCCAGGCGGTGTACAAATGCTCAGGCAACGTCGTCAGGGTGGTCTCATCTCTTCCTGGGGAAGGAAGCACTTTCTACAAGCCGAACGGCAAGGTCGTGAACTGTCCGGTGGTCGCGCCGTCGGAAATGGGCGCCGAATGCCTCCAGATGATGACTCCGAACTACTGCCCAATACAGGCCGAATGCGGTTTCTCGCCTGCCCCCGAGGTTTTCCCGGGCCAGAACGATACACCAGAGCAGACCGGTGACATATCCTACTACGTGGTTCCCGGCCAGGCCGCCAGCGACAACTCCACAAATGAAACACAAACACAGGAACCGGAGCCGAAACCCCCCAAGCCGATGGAAAAATCGACGGCGATAGGGAACCAGGAACTCGAGGCTCCCGCGCCCACGAAGAACGACGTCGATTCGCCCCTGGGGTACCTAGTATATGTTGTGCTCCTTCTCGGCATTGGCGCTGTCGGCGTGCTTTTCATGCTTTTCAGGAACAGCCTTGCTGACGATGACTCTTAAACAAGTTCCTCGAATATCTGCATCAGCCTTTTCCTCTCTTTTCCTGCAAATCCTTCATTTTCAAGCGTCAGCTTCCTTTCCAGCCTGGGCCTCGAGAACCCCCTGAGTCCTGCCCAAGCTTCCGGGCTGATGTTCTTTCCGAGGACTTTTGAGGCTTCCCGGTTGTCGAGCGTGGATATGGTGCTGCCGCTTTTTTCGCAGTGTCTGACCAGATTGCCTGCTTTCTCGTGGGCCTCGCGGAAAGGCACACCGCCCATCGCAAGATAATCTGCAATCTCGGTCGCCTGGGAAAACCCCTGGTCAAGCTCCCTTGATATCGCATCCTCGTTGAATGATATCCCGCGAACGATGATTGCGGCCGTCTCAAGGCATGACCGGGCGGTCTCCAGCCCGCTCATCAGCGCGTATTTCGTCTCCTGCATGTCGGAATTGTAGCCCCCGAGGGTGCCTTTCAAAGCTGTTAGCGCATGTACGAGAGTCCCGTACACCCGCCCGCTCCTTCCCCGGATGAGCTCCAGGGCGTCCGGGTTCTTCTTATTCGGCATGATGGAGCTTCCTGTGGTGAACTCCTCGGCAATCCCTATCAAGCCCTTCTGTGAGAGCCAGATGGCTTCCTCGGACAGCCTTGACAGCTTGCATGCGATAATCGAGCAGATGGCAAGCAGCTCGGCTTCGCATTCCCCGCGGGAAGAGATTGTATCGAGCTCGTTTTCCTGTACCCCTTCAAAACCAAGAAGCACGGCGGTTTTCTTGCGGTCAATCTTCCATGCCGTACCGGCAACAGCACAGGCGCCAAGCGGATTCTGGTTCACTCGGGAATAGGCCTCGATAAGCCTCTTTTTGTCGCGCTTCAGGGATTCGACCCAGCTTTCACACCAGAACGAGACCGTGATGGGCTGCGCGACGCGCGTATGCGTGTAAGCGGCCATGGGCCCGTCAGTTTCCCCGAGTTCCACGAACGCTTCCTGGAGCGATTCTATTGCGTCTAAGAGCCCAAGAATCCCATCCCTCATGTACATGCGCATATCGAGAAGGACCTGATCGTTCCTCGAGCGGGCTGTATGCAGTTTTTTTCCAGCCGGCGTGGCTTTCGTGACTGCTATCTCCACGTTCATGTGGACGTCTTCGAACTCCTTTTTCAGCCTGAAAATGCCGCGTTCCCATTGGGAATACACACTCCTCAGGGCCTTGTTTATCGCTTCGTATTCGGCGGTTGATAGGATTTCCTGCTCATAGAGCATCCGGGCGTGGGCAAGGCTGCCGAGGATGTCGTACGGGATGAGCTCGGAATCGAGCTCGGCGTTCTCGCCGCTGTTGAACTCAATTATGTCGGACGAGGGCTCCTTGGTGAAGCGCCCGCCCCAGAGCATCTTTTTCATATGGATTGACTCGGCGCTAAGCAATATGAAACATTATGGTCATGTGCTGATGGCACGAACGACGGGCCGTTCATTTATCACCGCGCTTTTTCGTGCGCGTCATGATGGCATGGTGCGCCATGAGGCGGATGGCGTTTATCTTGATGAAGCCAACCGAATCCATCTGGTTGAAACCGCCCTCGATATCCATGCTGGAAAGCTCCTTGTCGTAGAGGGAGCTGTGGGATTCCCTGCCCTTTATCGTGATGTTGCCCTTGTACAGCGAGAGGTGCACTACCCCGTCGATGACCTCCTGGCTCTTGTTGATTGCAGCCATCAGGAAATCCATCTCGGGACTGAACCAGAAACCGTTGTAGACCAGTTCGGAGAACTTCGGCTCTAGCATATCTCTCAGCCTCATGACCTCGCGGTCCATCGCCACGGCCTCTATGTCCATGTGCGCCGCGCGCAGGATTGTGGCACCTGGCGTCTCGTACACACCCCTCGACTTGATACCGACGAACCTGTTCTCGACGATGTCTATCCTTCCGACGCCGTTTGCCGCTCCGGCCTCATTCAGGTAGACGAAGAGCTGCAGGGGCTCCTCAAGCACGGTGCCATCCTCCTTGTTCACGACTTTTATTGGTGTGCCGTCCTTGAAATGGATTTCGAGGTTCGTCTCCTTGTCAGGCGCGTCCTTCGGGGATTTGGTCCACTCGAACATGTCCTCGGTCGGCGGGGTCATGGGGTCCTCCAGCACGCCGGATTCGTAGCTGATGTGCATCAGGTTCGCATCCGTGCTGTACGGCTTCTCGTGAGTGGCCTTTATCGGGATCCCCTTCTCCTTTGCATAGTTGATCAAATCCGTCCTCCCCTTGAACTTCGAAAGGAACTCGGGGTCCTTCCACGGAGAAATGACCTTGATTTTCGGGTTCAGGGCGTAATACGTGAGCTCGAAGCGGACCTGGTCGTTCCCCTTGCCAGTAGCCCCGTGCGACACGTACTCGGCATTCTCCTTATCAGCTATCTCCATCTGCCTTTTTGCTATCAGGGGCCGCGCAAGCGATGTGCCCAGCAGGTACCTGCCCTCGTATAAGGCATTGGCCTTGATGGCCGGGAAGATGAAATCCGTGACGAACTCCCTCTTGAGGTCCTCCACATAAACCTTCGATGCGCCGACTTTCAGCGCCTTCTCCTTAGCCGCCTCGAAATCCTCCTGCTGTCCGACATCGGCTATGTATGCCACGACGTCATAGCCCTTATCGACGAGCCATTTGAGGATGCACGAAGTGTCCAATCCTCCGGAATACGCCAATATGACCCTTTTCATTTTCACTCTTCTCCGGGCGCGCCTTTCCGTGGGTCGCTCTGACCGCTTTTGGCCGCCTCAGGATGCATTGGCGCGGAAAACGCTTATTAAGGTTGCGCAAATTGTGTTACAAATATATAGGTATTTGTTACAAATAGAACATTGATGCCTATGGAGGGATTCGTATGGAGAGCATTTCAGAGCTCGTATGGCTTTATGTGAAGCAGAGGCCCTTCCTCAAGGAGGTCCTGCGGCAGGGCGTGGTGAACCATTCCGCCCTCGCAAGGAAGATATCCATCGAGGCTTTCGGGACGAAAAAGCACCAGAACGCGGTCAAAATGGCGCTGATCCGCCTGGGCGGGAGGATGGAAGAGGTCGAATCCGACCTTGAGGAGAGAATCCTATCCGTCCTCAAAAGAAGCTCAATGGTGATGAAAAACAAGGTCGCTGTCGTTATATCCAAAAGGGAGATTGACGGCATCCACCCGCTATCGAACGTAAAATCCGGCCGCCATATCACGTATATAATCGAGCAGAGGGAGCTTGAAAGAATCCCACCCAAGGCGCTCTGGAAGAGAGAGGAGAACCTGAACCTCATCATACTCGAGAGCCCGGAGGATGTCGAAGAGGTCCCCGGCGTGATATCCTACATCCTCGGAGCCCTCGCTTCGGAAGGAATCAACATCGTCGAGTTCATCTCCTGCTACACCGATACCATCCTTGTCGTGCGGCAGGCCGATACCGAGCGCGCTTACCGCATACTATCGAGCATCATGGGCTGACCCGATTCATCCGCCCGACATGTTTCCGATATCGTCAAGCTCGCCCGAAAAGAGGAGGTCGAAAAAGTCGCGGACCAGCATACCGGCATATCTCCTTGTGAGCGCATGCCCGGCCCGCCTTGCCACCCTGCGCAATTGGTCCGGAATTGCAGCCCTCTCCGCATGGACCGTGATTGCTTCGGGCCTTGTGACTGCGAAAACCTTTCCGTGCATCTCGACCGCGCGTGTCCTTATCATGTCGATAAGCTCGGGCACGCTCATCCTGCCCTTGAATGTTTCCGCGGGCGCTTCTATCACGGTCATGCCCATTGCGAGGCTGTCGCCTCCAAGGACGTATCCCTTGCCGCCCGCGTCGCGGATGAAGGGCAGGGTCTTATGCTCGTCTGTCTCGAAATGGGTGTATATTCCGAAGCACTCGTGCAGTTCCTGGGCCAGCGCGTAATTCGTCTGGTTCGCCCAGAGCCTCCTGTTTCCGATATGTTTCTGGTTGACCTTGCGGAGGAAGCTTTTCAGCTGCGGGCTCTCGATTCTCACTTCGTCCGCTTTCGTATGGAGGCTCGGGTTCCACATCGCAATCATGTCGAATCTTTGGGCGAGCATATGTGCCTGATCGAGCGAAAGGGCCCCCGAATCCACTGCGGTGTATAAGCCGACTATGGGCACAGGGAGGCCTGGCGAATTGAAATTCACCGGGTGCGCTATGCCGAGCGCGGCAAGGTTGCTCTTCTGGAGCGAGAACAGCACATCAAGCATCTCCTCCATTCCCATGCCGCTGAAATACGACGGCATATCCAGGTGCTCCCTTCTTGAAAGGATTCCGCGAGTCAGGTAGTCCCCGACGTTCGCGTTCTTCATGAGCACAAGGAAATGCGGCCCGTTGGGCTCTTTGAGGGGAGCTGTCAGCTCGGTCGCAGGCACGGGAAGGAATCCGAGCCAGTGGCCCGCCCATGACATGAAGTCGAAGGCCGTCTTTGAGAAGCTGTTGTGGGTGGTGAGCGCGTAATAATCGATGTGATAGAAGAGGGCCTTGCGCAGGTTGTCGGTGAGGTACGAGACGCCGTCGTCATACTTGACATTGCCCCACCTGGCCGTGTTGCCATCCGGCCCGATTATCGGCGGGCACATGGAGCCGAAGTGTGAGTGCGGATCTAGGAACATCTGATTCGGCTTCTTCTTCGCCGCATCCTCGCATACCTTGTTGACAACTGCAGCCACCATATCTTCGCTTGCGCCCGGTGGAAGCAGCGTTTTGCGGAGATACTCCTCCTTCTTGAGCATCGCGCCGTTTGGGTCCGGATTATACCAATGCACCGTCACCGATCCGTCGGATTCGCACGTGGCCAGCACACAGAATGATGAGCTTTTGCCATCCAAGGCGCGATTGAAAATTAGCTCGTTGTCCTGGTACAGCGCCTTGCCTATTGGCCTCTCATGAAGTGGAGCATGTTTTGCTAGTGGAAATCCGGCTCTCGCCATGCTTGCGGCAAGCCTTCCTTCCACCTGCCCCCTAGCGATCGGACCAGTCATTCCCCCACCCTTATATTATTGTGTGTAAAAGTGTTTATAATGTGGTTGGAAGTCCGGAAATTGGGGTATATCAGAAAAAAATCACGGGCCCGTTGTGAACTCGCTCGCATTTGAACGACGCGTCGTTCAAGGCGCAAATTGTTCGAGATGCCGAACAATTATGTCGCTCGTTCACTTCTTGCCCGATTTTCGTGAGGCGGAACTGGAGACCGGAAACTGGTGACAAAGGAAAATCGGGCCCGGTGCGTTCGGGAACTTCGTTCCCGTGCACCCGGCCCTAATGTGATGCTGGTGTTTTCACGGGCCCGGTGAGATTTGAACTCACGACCTTCGCCTTCCGCCCTTTGGGAAAAAGGCGGTCCAAAAATCGCCTCTAAACCAAAAGATAGGAGAGCGTCGCTAAAGACCCGGAAAAGCGAATGCCGTTCCGGCCTATCCAAGCTGAGCTACGAGCCCATTAGCGAGTTGGATATGCGTGCATGATTTTAAAAACCGTTTTCAGCACCATCTGGCTATGATTCTACCCCTGTCCGAGATTATCAGCCGTGCTGTCGAGCAGGCCCTTGAGGATCGGGTGGCAATCTCATTCTCCGGCGGCCTGGACTCCACAGTAATCGCCGCAATCGCACGCAAGCATGCCGACGTGGCGCTTTTCACAGCAGGCGTTGACGGAAGCGAGGACCTTGAATACGCTGACAAGGCCGCATCCGCGCTCGGCCTGCCCCTCACTGTTGTGAAGATAGACGATGAGAAGGCGATGTCCGCATATGCGCGCTGTCATTCCCTCCTCCCTATGGATTTCCTCAAGCTCGAGATACTCGTGCCCGTGCATTGCGTTGCCCAAGCGGCGGCCGCAAAAGGCCACAAGGTGATGCTTTTCGGCTCGGCCGCCGAGGAGCTTTTCGCGGGCTATGAACGCTACTATATCAGCAGGGACGAGGGCAAGGATGTCGATGCGCTCCTGCGCGAGGAATACAGGACCCTTCCCCAGCGCGATATTGCTTATATGAAGAAAGTGTGCCGCGCCTTCGGGCTGGATTCCCGCTTCCCATTCTACAACAACGAGCTTGCCACTATGATGTTCTCGGTTCCGATTGAGGAGCGGATGGATGACCGGACGATGAAAAAAGGCATTCTCCGCGAAGCGGCCAAAGTGCTTGGCGTCCCGGCCATTGTCATAGGTCGGAAGAAGAAGGCGATGCAATACGGCTCAGGAGTCCACAAGATGCTTTTCCGCCATGTGGAAGAGATAAATCGGACATACCCCGGCTCATAGCCGTCTCATCGCGGCTTCGATTACGTTGCTTATCAGCATGGCCACCGTCATCGGCCCAACCCCACCCGGGACCGGGCTGCAGTGGGCCTTCTTTATCACGTTCTCGAAATCGACATCCCCGACAGTCTTGCTCCCGACGTTTCCTGTGCCGACATCGATGACATACGCCCCTTCCTTGACCATGTCAGCCTTTATCAGATGGGGCTTTCCGGCCGCTGATATCAGGATGTCGGCTTTTTTTGTATGCTCGGCAAGGTTCCTGGTTTTGGAGTGGCAGATTGTCACCGTTGCGCTCCGGTCAAGAAACATGAACGCCAGCGGCTTGCCAACCACATTCCCCCTCCCCACGACCGTGACATCCTTCCCGGCAATATCGACCTTGTAGTAGTCGAGCATCTTGATGATGCCCATCGGCGTCGCCGGCATGAACGTCTCGGATATCCCCAGGAACATCCTGCCCATATTGGTCGATGTCCAGCCATCCACATCTTTCCTGGGGTCAATAGCCTCGACCACGTGCTGGTAGCCTATATGTTTCGGCAGCGGGGACTGCACGATGAATCCGTCGATGGAGGCGTCCTTGTTCAGTCTTTTCACAAGCCCAAGCAGCTCGGATTCGCTTGCGTTCTCATCAAGCCGGTACAGCGTGGCAAGGACTCCGATGGATTCGGCCTTCTGGATTTTTTTCCGCACATACAGCTCAGAAGCGGAATCATTCCCCATTAGTACGATGGCCAGATGCGGTGCCCTCTTCATGGTCCTGACGATATGTTTCGCGTTCTCGATGATGCCTGAAGCCGGTTCCCGGCCCGAGAGGGTCGTATACATGAAAATTATTTGCCCGACTAATAATTTAAAACGGCATGGGCCCGATCCAGATATGGTTTTTTATAACGTTACCTCCCATAACCCAGAATATGTCACATGTTTTTCACTCACCCCAGGTCAGGGACCGCGAAAGGACCAGGGCCCTATTGACGGAGTTCTTCAAGCGGCAGGATGGTCCGTGGAGAAGCGAGGCGAAGCTAGCATTCCGCTCATTCCACATTAATGGCGATGAGCGGAGGTTTCCCCCGAATATGGATAGCGTGAGACACTCCGAATGCCTGCTTGCGAAGCTTGAGGGGGCGGCGCGGCATGTCGACTTCGAATTGCGCGGATTATGGATGGCAGGCATCCATTTCATCCCAGGCCATGAGCTTGTACACACCAAAATACCAGAAGGATTCGTGTTGTTTGATGGAAAAGGCAGGTTCAGTCCGATGATTGTTGGACATGAGGAGATACTGCTTCAATGCGGCGAATATCCCCTCGTCTTCAG
>JAZDMN010000061.1:0-5126 GCA_043800955.1 Microcaldota archaeon | reverse complement strand
TTTTATTTAATATTCCTTTTTTTCCCTTTATCCATATATCGGGAATCTTCCGCAAAGCTCCTCGACCTCTCCCCTTACCCTGAGTTTGAGCTCGGAATCGTTGGGATTCTCGACGACGCGGACAATCATCTTCGCGACCTGCTTCATCTCGTCGTCTTTCATTCCTCTGGTAGTCAAGGCCGCTGTTCCCACACGCAGCCCGCTTGTAACGAATGGCGGGCGCGGGTCGTTCGGTATCGAGTTCCTGTTCGTGATGATTCCGGCCTCCTCAAGGGCCATCTGCGCTTCCTTTCCGGTTATCCCCTTAGGCGTCAGGTCCACAAGGACGAGGTGCGTCTGGGTCCCTCCTGATACCAGCCGGAGCCCGCTCGATGCGAGCTCATCAGCAAGCGACTTCGCGTTCTTGACGACCTGCGCAGCGTATGTCCGAAATTCCGGCTGCAGCGCTTCCTGGAAGCAGACCGCCTTGCCTGCGATGCAGTGCTCGAGCGGACCCCCCTGCATTCCCGGGAAAACGGCCTTGTCGATTCTCTGCGCGTTGGCTTCCGGGCACATTATCATTGCTCCGCGGGGCCCCCGAAGGGTCTTGTGCGTAGTCGTTGTTATTATGTCCGCATATGGCACAGGGGACGGGTATGCCCCGCCCGCCACAAGGCCGGCAAAATGGCTTATATCCGCCATCATGACGGCGCCAACTTCGTTGCATATCTCCCCGAAAGCCTTGAAGTCGATTATCAGGGGATATGCGGTGTAGCCGCATATTATGAGCTTCGGCTTTTCCTCAAGCGCCCTTTTCCGGATGGCATCGTAATCCAGCGCCTCGGTCTTCTTATCGACCGCATATGCGCAAGGCTTGAACCATTTGCCCGAGAAATTCACCGGGGAGCCGTGGGTAAGGTGGCCCCCATTGGCAAGGTCGAGGCCCATGAACTTGTCACCGACTTCGAGGAAGGCGAAAAACGCGGCGATGTTGGCCGATGCTCCGGCATGGGGCTGCACATTGGCATGGCCCACGCCAAACAGCTTCTTAGCACGCTCGATGGCGAGCAGCTCAATCTCATCAACAAAGGCATTGCCGGCATAATACCTTTTCTTGGGGTACCCCTCGGCATACTTGTTCGTCAGCACCGAGCCAGTCGCTTCCATGACCGCCCTGCTGGCGTAGTTCTCGGAGGCGATAAGCCTCAGGGTCTTCTTCTGGTAATCCAGTTCCTTCTCAATCAGTCCGAACACTGCGCCGTCAGTTTGTTTCAGTGACATGCCACGACCTCCCAAACCGGAAATCGCCACAAATCATTTTAAATCAATCGAGCCAACTCAATATCAATTCGACTTCTGCCGAGGTCGCATAACCTGGTAGTGCGCACACAAGAGTTTCCGGTTCCGGGTTTCCGGTTCCGTGTCTTGGCGCAAGCCTGGAAACCAGGAAATTGAGAGCCCGTTTTGGGCCGCCTTTTCCTAAAAGGCGGAAAGCGTGTTCCCTCGTGGATTAGGTGTTCAAATCACCTCCTCGGCGTTTCTTTCCACAAGCTCGCCTACCGGCTCGCAATGATTAGTTCGGGCATCTGCTTCGAGTGGTTACCATGGCGGCTAAACCAGCAAATATGAACGCAGGTGCGCAGCAGAGGTTCAGGCCAGCACCCCTCGATTCGAGCTCCCTCCCTGCTATCTCAAGGCACGAGCTTTCGCAATTATAATAGTCGTTGAAGCCAGGACCACTGACGCTGCAATCCTGCAATGCCGCGTCCCATGCACCGCCACTCACTATACAGCAATTTTCCTGGCATTGGGATAGCTTTCCTTCGGTATCTTCGAACTGTGCTGATGCAAGGCCAATGAGGAAAACCAGGAACGCAATGCGCCTCATAAGAATCCTAATCGCCCCGAAAACTATATAAATATACCAACATTAGTAGTTCCGAGGTGACCTCGTGAAAGTATTATTTATCATAGGCATCCTGGCATTCTTGCTGATTGCAGGCTGCATAACGGCTCCAGTATCGAAGCCTCCAGAACCGATACCACAGCCCCCGGAGAATCAAACGTGTCATACGGTCACCGAAGTGGTTCCTGTCGTCAAGGAGGAGTGCGGCAATGTAACATACGCCGAGCAGGTCTGCGAAGTGCGCAAGCTCACATATACTCAGAAAATTCTGCCTAAGGTGGACCTGTGCATCTCCGATAGCGGATGCGTCGGGAAATCCCTTGGTAGCTGCCCAGGATGCTCGAAAGCCATGACGCGCTGCATAATGCAGATAACGAACACCGAATCACAAAAGTCCGGGATATGGAGCGTGGGAGTGAACTATACGTTGGGAGATTATGGCTTCTACAAGGATCCCATAACCCACACGATCGGGCCCAATGAGACTGTGGACTTCGACTTCGACCAGATATACAATCCTGGCTCCCCCATAAATTCCGCCACGTGCTCTTTTGCCGTTGTTTTGGAACCGAGCGCGGAGGATTGCATCGAATATTCCCGGACGAGGGCCGAATGCAACAACGTCACCAAGAACGTAAGCGTTGCGAAAGAGGTCTGCCAATAAATTTTTTTCCTTTCTATTTTCCTAAGGTGCTTTTTTGCTGATCAGCGTCGTGTACTCAGAGATAATGATGAAGGGGGGCAACCGCCGCCATTTCGAAAGCCTCCTCATCAACAACATCCTAGCTTCGCTAAAGGGCGAGAAATTCAAGGTCCGCAAGGGGCCTGGTCGCATTCTCCTCTCGTCGGACGTTTTCAACGACATGCCCGTGGCCCGGGAAGCCATCTCCCGGACATTCGGCGTGGACTATGTCTCCTTCCCGCAGCGTGCAAAGGCCGACATCGTTGCAATCATTGATGCCGTTATGACCCGCTCACCCGCACTGAAGGGGAAAGCCATCCGGGTGGACACGAAGCGTTCTGACAAGGGATTTCCGCTAACATCGCCGCAGGTCAACAGTATCGTCGGGAAGGCGCTTGTTGAGTCAGGCTCAACTGTGGACCTCGACAATCCGGATACCACAATCTCGATTGAGATCCTTCCCAAAGAAGCCCTCATCTTCACCGAGCGCTTCAAGGGGCCAAGCGGCCTTCCGGTCGGTTCCAGCGGAAAAATACTCTCATTGCTTTCCGGAGGCATAGACTCCCCGGTCTCATCATGGATGATGATGAAGCGCGGATGCGTTGTCGACTTCCTGCATCTGCACTCCTCGCCGGACAACCGCGATGTCATTGATTCGAAAATGAAGCGGATATTGAAACTGCTGCGCGACTATTCGCCGGCCCCCCTCCGCATTCACGTCGCACCTTATACGGAATTCTACAAGGCCAGCATGTCCGTGAATCCGAAAATCGAACTCGTCGTTTTTAGGCGCTTCCTCTTCCATCTTGCGAACGCGCTCGCAAAGGAGCACGGGTACAAAGGCGTAGTGAGCGGGGACAGCGTCGGCCAGGTGGCTTCGCAGACGATTGATAATATCTTCTCAAGCGATGAGGCATCAACAATCCCCGTATTCCGTCCGCTAGCAGGACTGAACAAGCAGGAAATAATCGACCTTGCAATGAAAATCGGCACCTTTGCGCCGTCAATCGAGCCGTACAAGGACTGCTGCTCGCTTGTCGCGCAGAAAAAGCCCTCGACGCGGGTCGCGCTCGAGGAAGCAAAAAAAGCCGAAGAGGAAATCACCATCATGCGAATTGTGGAAAAGACGCTGGCGGAATCCGAGGTATTCGAAATCTAATCTTTCTTCCGGAAACTGATGATCCCGAGGGTTATCTTGTCTATCAGCTCCATGGACTTCCTGTGGTTGTAGAACCCATATGCGAGGAACACGAGCGACACCGCAACTGTGGCGTATCCGACATAGTGGAACGGCCCTTCGGTGAAGTATCCAATGAAGAACAATCCCCCGAGTATCATGCTCATACCCGTGCGGATGTATGCGAGATAGGTCCTCTCTTCCGCGAGCTTGGTGCGCTCGATTGCGAGCTCGTCCCGGAGAATCAGCTCCCCGCTGGTTTGTTTCTCATATGGCATGACAAGAAATGGCGCAGAAGATTAAATAAGATTCTGAAAGCTGGAGCCTAGGATAACCTTCTCATCGTCTGCAACTCGGAGAGAGCATCTTCGAGCCCGTCGCTGAGTCGAATCAGGTGCTCAGGCCCGTCCTCCTGTCCGGCCGCCGCCAATGACCAATACCCCTTCATGGAGGGGGCGTGCGAAGCGAGCCTCTTCTTTCCATATACCGATTCGAGCCTTCTGGCTATCCCGGCCATGCCCTCCATGAAAGCCTTATCGTCCTCCGCACCGCTTTCGACGCTGTACAAACATCTGCTCTTGACAACATGGAACTCCGTAACTGCCGCAGCAGCATCCCCCGCTTTCTGGTGGGTGAGGGCAGGCCTGAATGGGTTCCATTTCCAGAACGTCTTAGACTCGGCCGCAAGCTGCAGCTGAAGTGCCGTATATTTCATGTCGCCGACTATCTCACGGATGGATTCCATGGCCTTCTTCTGCCTCTCCTGCGCATCATCGACGATTTTTTTCGCAAGCTTGCCGAGCCCGGTCCACTCGGCAATCTTCTTGAAGAGCTTATCTATTGCCCTTCCTGCTGTAATGACTATGGCGAGCTGGGGCCCGGTCCTCCAGATGGAGCCGAGTATTCCGTATACGCTGCTGTATATCTGGTTGAACGTGCCGATTGTCCACGGGCGGAGAACGTAGCTGAAAATCTTCTGGTATGCCTCCAGGCTGGAATATCTCACCGGGAACGGCCTCACCTGGCCAAACGCCCTTGCCGCGCCGTCGGCCATGACGCCGTATTTCTTCTGCGACCAGTATTCGATATAGCACCTTGAGAAATCCGTGGCGAGCTCAAGGCCCAGGGCGGCCGCTCCTAAAACCACAGACCCCCTGGCCCCGTTTGCGACGTGCGTTGCGACCTGCGCGCTGTACCCTCCAGTCTGGAAGAACGGGTCGTCTGCGTTGATGAAAAGCTTGTCCAGGCCGCCGGATGCCAGCCAGCCGAACGGGCTTTCGCGCACAGCGTCAATCCGGAAGAGCGCGGGGCATACGAAATACCACATACATTGTCCCACGACTAGCGAGGATGCGACGTTCCTTACCCCGCGCGGGAGGTTC
>JAZDMN010000049.1:0-67998 GCA_043800955.1 Microcaldota archaeon | reverse complement strand
ATCATGAGGGCGGTATTCGAGAGAAAGGAAGGCATCAAACTCAGGAATCCCTCCGCAATCCGGCCATGGCAGCACGTCCTTGACCCGCTGTTCGGCTACCTCCTCCTTGCCGAAAGGCTTTTCGAAGGAGAAACAAACGCTGCTGGTGCATGGAACTTTGCCCCCGATAAGGGCAACTTCGTCACGGTCGAAGAACTGGCTAAACGCTCGATAAAATTCCTTGGAACGGGCAGCTATTCTATCCAGCCTGAGGTGGGCAAGCACGAGACCGCAGTCCTGAGGCTTGACGCCGCCAAAGCGCGAACGAATCTCGGCTGGAAGCCGCTCCTAGGAATAGACGAATGCGTGGAGTGGACAGCCGGTTGGTACAAGGATTTCTATACGGGCAAAGATGCCCGTTCGGTCACGCGCAGGCAGTTCGATTCGTACCTCGAAAAAGCCCAATGCAGCTGATTCTTATAAGAATGAAAAAAGTGCGCTTAATCGAGGCCGTATCTTCTTGTGTCCGGCTTTCTCGCCCAGTTGATGAAATAGCTGGCAATAGCGCCCACAAGGAAAAGCGGGAACACCAGTGTGAATAGGAATATTTTGACTACTCTAGCAAGCGTGCTCGGATTCCTTGCAATCAGGTAAGTTCCCCTTGCGGATTCAATCCACGTCTCCTTGGCGCACATCATTGAAACAAGAACAGAATAATTCTGGACAAGGTCGAGCAGCACCGTCTTACCCCAGACTGATGCCGCAAAAGCGGGAATTCTCCCGTAACCGCCTCGCACCTGGGAATAATCGTAAAATATCACGTCCGTTGCCTTCCTCGATGGCGACGAGCTTATGGTCCTGTCGAACGCCTTTGGGGGCGACTCATCGAACGCGGTTTCCTTTAGGAGAGCGTCCTTACCGAATTTATGGATGATGACTGATTTCAGGATGTGCAGGGCGCCGTCCCGGGCCGCCCGGGACCCGAATATCAGGTAGATTGGGCAGATGAAGGCAAAGCCGTAAAGATACTCCTCGATGCAGTTCGGCACCACGAGCAGCATGGTGTTTATCCGATAAAGCAAGCTCCTGCTGAAATTAGCGAAAATCGAATGCCTCGCTGGATGGATGACGAATGAATCGATCGGAACCAGCCCGACCCCGCGCATAGTGCGCAGGATGAATTCCCAATCATCCGCACCGATGTACATCGGCAGATAATGCAATCCTCCTGTTTTCAGGAGCGATATGTCAATTAACCCATAGAACGGGATTGACCTAGAGGTATATATCGTCTGTTCATCCGTGACAAACATCGACTCGGCTGCGACAGCCAGGGCGCCACCCTTCCATTTCGCTACGGCCTTTTCCAAAAGGGTTTTTTCGATCGGAAGGCAATCATCATCCCCAATGACGACTGCGTCATATCCGTTTTCGATTGCGTACCTCTCCCCCGTAAAATAGCCGCCGGCCGAACCTGTATCCTCCTTCCTTTTTGCCAGCACGATGCCGAATTTACACCCGGAGCTTTCTACGATTTCCTCAACCTTCCTCTCATCTGATAGCGCGTTCAGAACAATAATCAGGTCGAATGACTGGCAGGTTTGTCCTTTCAGGAGGGAAAGGTGCTTCGAAAGGATATTATAATTCATGAAAAACGGCATGATAACTAGCAGCTCACCATCCGTTTTATTGTATTTTTTCATGGAGGTGACAAGTTGCGAGAACTGCATGCTCCTCCGTACGCCCTAAAATTTATTAATAATAGTCGATTGCCCGTTTCTTTGCGCGCTTTAGGTTCATCTAGGCTCTAACCCCTACCTGCTTTAGCAGGTGGATACAGAGCCTCATTCGTGAGGGGTAAAGGGGACGGCGAAACGTCCCCTTCTAATTGTTTGAAAAGGAGATAGGCTTCAGCGGCGGCGCTGCCCCGTAGGGGCAGGTAAGTGTTGATTCCGCCACTGGAGTCTGAAAACATATGATTAGCGAAGCTCAGGTTGAAAAATGTAGCAGGCTGTTGAGGCACGGACACAGTGTTGGGGAAAGCAACTATCATTTGCAGTTCACCCCAAACTTCAGAAAGCCCGTATTCCTCCCAAAAGAAGTGAGGGATCTTTGCAAACAGGCTTTCATTCACAAAGCCATGCTGTTGGGCGTAACTGTGCTGATTGTAAATTTTGGTCCTGACCACTGCCATCTATTTGTTGGCAATTACAGAAATTATTCTGTGGCTGAATTGGTTCAACACTTCAAAAGCTATTCTTCCTACATTGTCAGAAAGAACCTTTGGCCTGTTGTATCGAGGTATATTTGGGAGAGCGTTTCTGGTCTGAGGGATATTTCTACGAATCAACAGGCAGAGTTACCTCAGAATCCGTGAAATTCTATATCGCAAGACAACCGGGCAAGCACTGGACAGAAGAAGAACTTCTGAAATTTGAATTGCCTGAAGACAAATCACAGCGACCTCTATCCGATTTCTTTTAAGCCGCCTAAGACGCCCCGGGCTTTACCCGGGGTAGTTCACTCTTGCGGATTTTCGGAATGTTTTAATCGGCTACATTCCAAACTACCGTTGTGAGCTCGGGTTAATCTGAGCGAATGCTGGTGGTATTCATAAGAATACTCGTAATCGGGGCAACCGGCGTAGTCGGATTCCATCTTGCGCAGCAGCTGGAAGGTCGCCATGAAGTCATCACCGCCGCACGGTCGTCGAAGAACGTTGATTATAATGCTGATGCACTGGATAAAACACAGCTTGTATCCCTAATCGAGAATGCCAAACCAGATGTTATAGCAAACGCCATTAAGCCGCCCATGTCCACGGATGCCATGGAGAAGGATAGAGCGCAGGCCTATGCAGTCAACACCGCCCTCCCCGAGACACTTGCCCGCCTCCAGAGCCGCTTCGGTTTCAAGCTCGTCCAATTCAGCACGGATTGGGTCTACGAGGGTCTGGAGGGTGTCATATACACAGAACTCTCGCCAGTCAAGCCGAAGAACTACTACTCCTTTACCAAGGCGCAGTGCGAGGAGAAAATCGCAGCACTCTCAGATAATTATCTTATTCTACGCACCGAGGGCGTTTTTGGCTTCGATGAGCGGGGTGCAAACCTCTTTCTCAGACTGAAATCCGCGGCGAAGGACGGAAAAGAAGTGCTGCTGCCCGCAGACCAGTACTCTCAGCCCATTTCCGGCAAAGAGCTGGCGCGCATAACGGCGATGCTCATAGATAATGGAGAAAAGGGGATATTCAATGCCGTTGGCAGGGACTACCTCTCGCGCTTCGAGTTCGGAGAGCGCGTATGCTCGGTCATTGGCTGGAAATGCAACCTGAGGAAGTCCTCGATAAAAGACAAACCTCTTCCGGTGCCTGCGTGCCTGCGGGTGAGCGTTGAGAAGGTTGAAAAAGCGGTAGGCACGAAGATAATGAGCATAGACGAGCAGATAGCCGAATTGATGGTGTTCGCATGATTGTCAGGAAACTGGAAGGGGAGAAACTGCCCCTTAAGGACGCTTTCATATTGAAACCCCAGGAGTTCTGTGATGTCCGGGGGACGCTTTACAAGGTCTATACCGAAGCGATTCTTGCGGAATTCGGGGTAAAGCCCTATTTCCTTGAGGAATACCTGACGGTATCCAAGAAGGGCGTTCTGCGCGGGTTGCATTACCAGATTGGCGAGTTTGCCCAGGGAAAACTGGTCCGTTGCGTAAATGGAGAGATATACGACATCATACTCGACCTGCGGAAGAGCTCGCCGACATTCGGAAAGTGGACCGGTCTCGTCCTTTCGGCAAGAAATATGGTCAGCCTTTTCGTTCCCCCGGGTTTTGCGCACGGTTTCGTGGCCCTGA
The DNA here is from genome assembly GCA_043800955.1 of Microcaldota archaeon. GTDB lineage: Archaea > Micrarchaeota > Micrarchaeia > Anstonellales > Bilamarchaeaceae > Bilamarchaeum. Next base: position 64,167 of record JAZDMN010000049.1, on the reverse strand, counting down.
CCGAGGAGGCCACCATGCTCTATAAGGCAGATAATAACTATTACCCGGACAAGGAGGCAGGAGTTCTGTGGAATGACCCGGAGCTTAAGATTAACTGGGGCATCCCGAATCCCATAATATCCGATAAAGACCGGAAGTGGCCTCTTTTCAAGGATGCCAAATGCTTCGAATAAGGCTTATCCCCTGCCCCGGGGCTCTTCCTCCTTCATTTTCTTCATCCCTTCGTCCACCGAAAGGAACCGCACCCCGCTTTCCATTGTGATTTTCTTATTAGAAAGCGCGCAATTGGAGCGCTTGGCAGGCAGATTCAGGGAAGACGAATCTATCGGCTTAACCAAGGAGCCATCAAACCCGAAAACATTTGCGATGGTTAGAGCCCACTCATACCTGTTCAGGTATGTCGACCCCACGCTGTGGTACACCCCCCAGCGGCCTTTCGTGACAAGCCTTGCAAGCGCTGCCGCTATATCGCCTGCGTAGGTGGGGCAGTTATACCAGTCCCTGCAGACCTCCACCTCACTCCCCCCATTTAGTTTCTCAAGGGTTTTCTCAACAAAAGTATGCTTCTGCCCATGCCGCGTCCAACCGTATATCTGGTCTGCGCGGAGAATGATATGCTTTTTGGACAGGAGCGTATATTCCTCCCCCCGGAGCTTGGTCCTTCCGTAGGCGCTTATAGGGCCGGGTATGTCATCCTCGACGAGTGGCCTTCCAGAAGGGCCAAAAACATTCGAAGTGGACATGAAAGCTATCGCCGCTCCGCTCCTCATGGAGTATCCCGCAAGGACCCGCTGGGGCTCTGCGTTCACTTTGAACGCCAGTTCCTCATCCACGTCACACTTGTCCACTGATGGCAGCGCGACAGTATTCACAACGAATCCGGGCTTTCGAGCCTCAAGGAAATCATCCAGCGCGCCGGCATCCGAGACATCAAGCCTGAAGCCTTTCGCCCCCGGAATCTCGAGCGCGTTGCTAAAATATGTATATGATACCTTGAAGCCGGATTCCATAAGGACCAATGCGATGCTTTCCCCCGCCAGCCCGCTTCCGCCAAGCACCACAGCATGCATCTCGAAATCACCGCTTGTCATTCTCGATTCTTTTTAATTGTAAGTGATTATATTAATTCCGAGCATCGTCCGATTTGGAATCATGTTTTTCATCCCGTGGTGATATTTTGCACTGTCGCATATGCAAGAGCGAGCGCCTTATGGAATTCCTCGACTTGGGAAATGTGGCGCTTGCGAACAGCTATCTCAGGAAGGAGGATTTGGATAAGCCGGAGTTCAAGGCGAAACTTGATGTCTGGTTCTGCCAGGTCTGCGGCCTCGTACAGCTAGGCACTGTTGTCCCCCCGGAAACCCTTTTCCGCCATTATCTTTATTACTCATCAAATTCGTCCATGCTCATGAGGCATTTCTCGGATTATGCCGATGAAATCGCCGGAATGCACGCGGACAAGAGGAAGGCGTTCGTGGTGGAAATCGCCAGCAACGACGGAATCCTCATCAAGAATTTCAAGAGGCACGGAATCCGGTTCCTCGGCATAGACCCGGCGGAGAACATCGCGAAGAAGGCGAACGCCGAGGGCATACCGACCATCGCTGAATTCTTCAACTCGAAAAGCGCCACGGCGATGGAAAAGGAGCACGGGAAGGCGACGGCTATCCTGGGCAACAACGTCTTCGCCCACATCGACGACATACACGACGTCATCGACGGCGTCGAGGCCCTGCTTTCGGAAGACGGCTTCCTCGCCCTGGAATTCCCCTACCTGGTCAACCTGCTGGAGAACACCGAATTCGATACGATATACCATGAGCACCTGTCCTACTTCTCCATCCATCCGCTCGTGCAGTTCTTCGCCATGCACAAGATGGAGATTTTCGACGTCCGAAGGACGAGCATACACGGCGGCTCGGTAAGACTTTTCATCCAGCGCCAGGGTGGCCCCCGCAAAGTGACGCCATCTGTCGTGGAACTGCTTGAGCTGGAGAAGCAGCGTGGCATCATGGAACTAAAGACCTACCAGCATTTCGCGGAGAACGTGGAAAGGCTGAAGGTCAAGCTTGTATCCCTCCTTACAAAGCTCAAGAAGGAGGGGAAAAGCATAGCAGCTTACGGCGCACCGGCCAAGGGAAACACGCTTCTATGCTACTGCGGGGTTGACACTAAATTTCTGGATTTCACGGTGGATAGGAGTCCTTACAAACAAAATCTTTACACTCCCGGGATGCACCTTCCCATTTATTCTCCGGAGGCGCTACTGCGTCGCAAGCCAGATTATACATTAATCCTAGCATGGAACTTTGCCAGTGAAATAATGAAACAGCAGGAAGGTTATGCAAAGTCCGGCGGCAAGTTCATAATTCCGATACCATCACCCAAGATAGTCCGTGCCCCCTGATTAATTTTGAAACCGGGTCACGCATGCTTAATGGAACTATTTATTCTTCCATTTGTCTATCGCTTCCCGTTGCTCGTTTGTTTGCAGCAGCCCTTTCTCATGTTTCCTCATCTTTTTCGAATAATTGTTGAGTTTTGGCACGATACGGAAAAGAAAAGCCGCTCTCGGTATAGCTTCAAGAGCCCTGAGACCCAGCCCGGCAATACCCCATGGGGACAGGAGTGGAACGCTTTTGCCGATTTCGAGTATCTTCGCTTTGCTTTTCTCGTATTTCTCTTTCGGTACGATGTCCTTGATTAGTATGAGCTCCAGTAGGCCGCGTGCGTACTGCCCGTCAAGCTTCGTGAGCACGCTTTCTACAGCGATCCGGAGCACCGGGCTAAGATCCGCTGCCCGCACGGCCTTGAGCTTTCGCTCAGAAAACGTATAGACCTCCTGCTCCGGATAGTATACCTTGTCCGGCGGACTCCCGTAGTTCAGCATGGTATCGTGCTGGATGAAGACCATCCCATCGGAATGGGACAGGATGTGCAGATACATGGTCCAGTGCACCCAGCCATATCCATTACCCTCGAACCGTCCGAGTACTCCCCTGAGCTTAGCAGAATCAAATACGAAGCATCCCAGGAATCCGAACCCAGGTGCGAAGTAGGGCGTGCTCCTGATGTAGCGTATGTAATGCGACACGAACTCGTCCCGGGTGTAGGATTCGGCCTGAAAATGCTTGACCATGACCTTGATATCCGATTGCAGCCCTGCGAAGGCAAGCCCGGCGAGCCATTCGTCCTTTTTGAGCAGCGCCAGTAGGCTCTCGACACCGGTCGGCACAACCTCGTCGTCGTCGCCTATGGGCCAGCAGTATCTCCCCTCGGCCATCTGCGCGAGGGTCGCCATGTTTGCGTCGAAGCCGATGTTCTCGCTGTTCCTTCTCACCCTGATGAACGGGTACCTCTTCGAGTACGAAACGAGCATCTCATAGGTGCCGTCCGTGGAACCGTTGTCGGATACGCATATCTCCACTTCGTCCTTGTGCTTTCCGACTACTTCCAGCAAGCTGTCAAGCACGGATTGAATTGACGCTTTCCTCTGGAGAGTGGGTATGCATATAGACAGAAGTTTTCCCATGAATCTAGATTGGATGCTAGGGATAATAAATCTTTAATGCAAGAGGTGAGTCAGTCAACAACAAACTGATTTCCTTGCCAGTCCCTCGTTGGAAATACCGCAGGGAAACGATGCCCGGTACTTTATATGACAAGAGAATGCGATTGCTGCTCCGGTTCCGAGTTCGAATCCCTTTATAGGAACTACGACAGGATGTTTCGTAATACTGGCTTAAGTTTCTCCTCCGTGAGGTGCCGAAAATGCGGTTTGGAGTTTTTAGATCCGCCACCCACCGCGTCCCAGATTAAAGATGCATATCCTTCTAGCTATGGATCGCTCGGAAACGACCCCTCCGGGGCAAGATTTGAGTCCATTAAATATTATCTTTTCAGATTGCAGGCAGACGCCGAAAATAGTCTTGTCTCAAGGCTGGCCCTTTTGCTGCTTTACCCCGTCTATCGTGTGCTGGCAAATCGCAGTCTTCCAAAACCGAAAGGAAAGCCGAAACTCCTCGATATCGGCTGTGGAGATGGAAAATTCCTGTGTATTGCCAAAAGAATTGGCTATGAAGTTAGTGGAGTTGAGCCATTCGGGTTCAATCCAGACATTTCGAAAAGGGACGGATTCAAGATATGGAACAGCGCCTTTCATGTAGTGAACTTCCCAGAAGGATATTTCGATATCGTGACCATGAACCATGTTTTGGAACACGTAGACTCACCATCCGAAGTGTTCTTGGATTTGAGAAGAGTAACCAAGCCCGGCGGAAAGGTAATTATAGCGACCCCTAACGCTGAAGCATTCGGTAAAAGATGTTATAAAAAATTCTGGTATCACCTTGACACCCCCCGTCATCTCCATTTGTTCAAATTGGAAAATATCCGGAAATATGGGGAACGGAACGGGTTCAAGATTATCCGTATGAGGTATAATGGCGATTTCTCGGGATACCTGGACAGTACGCGGTACGTGATTGAGGGCCAGCTCGGGATTAAATTGAAAATTCCCTTCCCCATCAAAATTCTGCTAATTCCCGGGTTTTCGATTTTTTCTGAGATAACAAACCTGCTCAGAGTTGGGGATTTCATCGAAGTGACATTGGAAAAGAATACTACCTGATCTTGTGGAAATACCGAGCAGTCTTCTTCAGACCATCATCAAGCCCGGTCTTCGCAACCCATCCTAGCTCCTTCTTCGCAAGGGAGCGGCCCGGCTCCCTCTGTTTCGGCTCGCCTTCCAGGGTCAGCGCGCACCTGCGCTCTATATTCATCCTATGACTGTTTCGGACGTGCCGGAAGCAGAGGCATCCTAGGGTGCGCTCCGTCCGATCGCGTGATAGCGGAGTTCAGCCTCAGCAGCCGTATTCGGAGGCAAGACCCTCCTCGCATCAAGCAATGGCGCATTCCCTAGCGCCTCTTTGTACTCCTTGGCGCTTTTCACGAACTCGGGCCATGCCGTCACAATCAGGGCCGCATCGCACCCTGAAAGACATTCCTCCCAGTTGCCTGCGTATTCTACAGCAGGGAAAACGTCCCTCATGCTCCCCATCGCCTCGGGGTCGTAGGCGCATACCGTCGCCCCGGCCTCAAGAAGCTCCAGGTGCTTCCGGAGGCGTGCATGCATGCCGAAGGTGACAATCACGACAATTATCCCGCCCTGCATAGCTTTTAATTAAAGTCGAGTTTAATAAAAGTAATACTAATCTTAACCTAAGGTTCAATTTTAGTCAATATTTAAATACCTTGCGTGAGAAACACCATCCATGTACGTCGAACGGGATATCACCGAGAAGTTCGGCACTGTCTCTTCAACCTACCTGATTTCGGCTCTTGTAGGGCCACGGCAGGCCGGCAAGACGACACTCCTGAAAGAGCTCGTAAAAAGCAGGAGTGTCCCCTACCTGATGTTCGACGACCCGGATGTCCGCGGCCTGTTCGATGAGGACATAAAGAAATTCGAGAGCCAGTACCTTGAAGGCCATCCCCTCGCCGTGCTGGACGAAGTCCAGTACGGCAAAGATGCCGGCGGCAAGCTGAAATATCTTGCCGATAAGGGGAGGAAGCTCTGGATAACCTCGTCGTCCCAGGCGCTCCTCGCTAAGGATGTCCTTTCGTGGCTGGTGGGCAGGGCGACAATAATGCGGCTCTATCCATTTTCATTCAGCGAATTCATGAAGGCAAAAAGCCAGAAAGAGCATACTGAAGCGATAATAAAGCGGCTTGTCTGGGAGCATATGGTCTACGGCGGATACCCTAAAGTGGCTACGACCGAGGGGATTGACATGAAAAAAACCCTTCTGCGGGACCTCTATGAGCTCATGGTGCTGAAAGACGTTGCCAAGACGTTCTCGATAGACGATATCGGCTCGCTGGAGCGGTTCGTCAGGTACCTGACCCATTCCATAGGGAATGTTCTGATATACGGGAAGGCCGCAAATGACATGGGGATGTCGTTCCAGACCGTGAAAAAATACCTGGATGCCATGGAGCGGAGCTATCTGATATGCCGCGTCGAGCCTTTTTTCAGCAACAAGCTGAAGGAAGTCACGAAACAGCCGAAGATATACTTTGTCGATACCGGCCTCCGGAATGCGATAGCCAATGACTTCCCGCAGGATATGAGCGAGCGGGGGAAGCTCTTCGAGAATTATGTTTTTAGCGAACTGTTGAAGCTCGGCTTTAACGTGAAATACTGGCAGACGAAGGCCAAAGCCGAGGTGGATTTCGTCCTGGAAAACGATGGGGCGCCGATACCAATAGAGGTGAAGCTCAGTCCGTCTCCAGGAAAGATTGAACGGAGCATGCGCTCTTTCATAGAGGCCTACCGGCCGAAGCTGGCGGTAGTGGTTTCATACAATGGAAGTCCGGGCGAAATCCAGGTCGAAGGCTGCAGGGTCGTATTTACTGATGTTCCGGGATTGGCACGGCTTCTTGGAGGTGGGGGGAAATGAAGCTCATCGTGACAACCCCGTTTCTGGAGACACGCGGCGGCATGGAACGCGTCGTACTCAAAATCGCCCAGCATTTCAAGGCCAGAATCCACTGCATAAACTACGATGCGGAGAACACGTTCAAGGAATTCTCGAACCTGGAAATCGAAATCGCAAAGCCAAGCCCGTTCCGCTCCCTTCCTCTTGGAAAAAGGGTCTCGGGTGCGATTGACGCCGGCTGGCACTTCTACAACACGAAACTCACGGATTACGACGTAATAAATGCGCACCAGACGCCCTCGGAATGGATAAGGAACAAGAATGCCCCGGTAATCTGGTACTGCCATACCCCGAACCGCGAGGCATTCGACCTCTACGAATGGCGCCAGAAGAGGCGGAACCCCCTCTCGCGCCTGATATTCTGGTCTACAATCCAGCCCTTCAAATTCCTCGAAAACCAGACAGTACCGAAAATCGAGCACATATTCACAAATAGCAGGAACAGCCAGGCAAGAATCACCAAATACCTGAGGAGGAGCTCGGAGGTCCTGCATCCGGGCGTCGAAGCGGAAAAATTCACATGCAAGTCCTTCGAGCAGTATTTCTTCTACCCCTCACGAATCGCCCCTGAGAAGGAGCTCGAGTACGCAATCGAGGCATTCAAGCTATTCTCAAACCGCCAGAATCCCAAGCCAGGCTCCGGGAAACCCGAAACCCAAAACTGGAAACTCATCATAACCGGCGCGCTGTCCAAGCGCCCCGAGCACATCTCCTACCTCAAGAAAATCCGCTCGATGTGCGGGCCGAATATCGAAATCAAGACCAACGTGGGCGACTGGGAACTGCGCGATTTATACGCACGATGCACCGCAGTGCTCTACACGCCAATAAACGAGGACTACGGCCTGGTCCCCCTCGAAGCCATGGCATCAGGCAAGCCATGCATCGCAAGGAACGAAGGCGGCCCGAAGGAGACCATCGTGAACAACAGGGATGGATACCTCGTGGACAGCATGTGGGACATGGCCGCCAAGATGGAGCTCCTTTCCAAGGACCCGGAGCACTGCGCACAGATGGGGAAGGAAGGGCGGTCCAAAGTGGAGCGCGATTATACCTGGGATGTGTTCCTGCGGCGGTTTGGTGAAAAAGCCGAAGAACTGGCAAAGAAGGGTTATCGCAGATGAAAGTCGGGATTCTCTGCCCTTTCTTCAGGCCCGATGCGATTGGCGGGGTTGAAACAGTCATCCGCCACCTTCTTGAGCGGCTTCCAGAGCACGGATTTTCGCCGTCAATTGTCCCATTCAGTCTCCCAAACAATATAGATTTCAACAATCCGCTCTTTTCCCCGTACCTTCAGTTCAAAGCCGCAACTGCAGCAATATCCCGCGAAACGTCCGGGTTCGATATAATCCATTCCCACAACCCGTTCGTGACGCTTCCCTTTGCCCTTAGGAAAAAAACCGTGATGAGCGTCCATGTCTATTCCGGCGATTTATACGCTTCAAGAAGCGGCATCCACCCGGTGATGTGGGCCCAGCGCAACGGGATGCACCTGGCCGAATACGCCTCCGGAATGGCGGCCAGGGAAATCACCACGGTCTCCACACATATCAAGTCCAGGCTTGTCCAGGACGTTCATATGCCGGAGAAAAAAATCGCGGTCATATACAACGGTGTGGACCTGGATGCTATCGGCGAGGCCATCGATGCCGCAAGCCAGATCCCCTTTGAGACAGAAGGGCCGAACATCCTTTGCCTTGGCCGCGTATGGAGGCCAAAAGGGATAGATATTGTTCTTCGCTCCCTCGCTTCCGAAGGCTTCCGGAACGCGCATCTGTATGTAGCAGGCCCGCTCGAGGACAAACCATATGTTGAAGAGATGCGGGAGTTCGCTTCCAAGGCGGGCCTGGCAAAGCGTTTCCATCTTCTCGGGCCCATCAGTGAGCCGCAGAAATATGCGCTCATGCACCATGCGGATTTGGTCATCCTACCATCGCGGTTCGAAGGCCTATCAATCGTGGCGATTGAAGCGCTCGCTTCATCATCGGCGATAATCGCCTCGGACATCTCGCCATTGCGGGAGGTGCTTGGCGATGCAGCAATCTATTTCAAAGCCGGTGACAAACACGATTTGGCCGAAAAAATAAGCACTGCGCTTTCAGGAGATAACGTCGCCAGCGCACTGCGGAAGAAGGTCGGAAAGCGGAGCCGGCTTTTCAGCATAAGCAGGATGGTTGATGGATACCTAAGGGCGTATGAGAGGGCCGCAGCTTAGGGATTGATGGGTCCGGGGGCCTTTTTCTTCCTTTCCCTCTTCCTCTCAAGTTCGGCTTCCACTTTTTCAGCCAGCTCATCTATCCTCAGTTGCCCATCCGCATCCGACTTGTCCTCAAGCCCAAGCAGCCTGACGAATGCCCGGATAATTTTCGCCGCAACCACTATCACGGCAATCAGCAGCACCCCCGCCAGCACAGTCAAAATGTCCGGGGCGACATTCGCATAAATTATACTCATGGCCACATAGACCGTGACGTTTATCGGGGGCGCCGAGAAAAGGAAAAAGGCCACGCGCTTGGGCATGAGATGGAAGTACGTTATGAACATCAGCAGGATGCTGGCCGACGAGAGCGCTATGGAAAGCAGCAGGTACAGCTCGTTCGAGAAAATGCTGTTCCAGGAGCCGCTCTGCCTGTACATCTCCCTGATCAGGCTTATCGCGACAAAAAGGAACACCATCGTGTTGCCAAAGGCCGTGTTCCAGCCGAGCTCCTCCCTCCTGTTGCGTCCGAAATACAGCGTGATGAAGAGCGTCGCTATCACAAGGGGTATGGCGGCCCAGAGCATGTCCTGGTTCTGCAGCGGGGCCAGGGCGAGCAGAACGAACCTCCCATAAACCTCCTGCGCAAAATTCGTGAGCCATGTCTCAATGTCCATCGTTAGGGAATGGCGCGGCAGGGTTTAAAACCGAAACTGAGGATTCACATCCTATTTCAGGGTTGATATGATGAAGATACTCGTTACAGGAGCGATGGGCTTTATCGGGTCGAACATTTCCGAGCGGCTTGTGCGGGACGGGCATGAGGTCATATGCCTCGACAATCTGCACACCGGGGTTGAAAGCAACCTCAGCGCAATCAAGGGGAAGGTCAAGGTAATAAAGAAAAGCGCAGGCGAAATCCAAGTGCTAGGGGAGAAATTCGACGCCATCATCCATGACGGCATCTACTCCTCCTCCCCGATGTACAAGGAGAATCCGCATCTTACCGCAAAGGTTCTTGACGAATGGATATCCGTGCTAGAGTTCGTGCGGAAAAACCCGTGCAAGTTAGTCTACGCATCATCCAGCTCGCTGTACAACGGCAACGCACCGCCCCACCATGAATCAATGGACATCAAGACGACCGACTTCTACACAGAAGGCCGCTTCTCGATGGAGCGAATCGCGAGGCTCTACAGCGATTTCTACGGCGTGAAAAGCATCGGCCTGCGCTACTTCAGCGTCTATGGCAAGAATGAGCGCGCAAAAGGCAGATACGCCAATCTCGTCACGCAGTTCCTATGGGACATGAAGGCCGGCAAGGCACCAATCATCCTCGGGGACGGCTCGCAGACGCGCGATTTCATCTACGTGGATGATGTCGTTGAGGCCAATATACTCGCGCTCAAATTCGACGGGACGGACGTGTTCAACGTTGGCACCGGCAGAAGCGTCTCCCTCAACGATGTGGTTGCGATGCTGAACTCGAAGCTCAAAACCAGCATCAAGCCCGAATACCGCCCGAACACGATAAAGAATTATGTCGCCCATACGCAGGCGGACACGACAAAAGCGGCAACAGGGCTCGGCTTCCGGGCCAAAACCGAATTAGAGCAGGGAGTCGACCTGCTCATCCGGCATTACCCGTAAGCAACAGTAGGTCACAAAAATGGCAGAAATATCCCAACATTCCAAGGAGGTTGCAAGAGGCAGCTTCTGGAGCCTTGTAGGAAGCGCGTTCTTCAAACTAGTCTCGTTCGTTTACGTGGTGCTCATCGCGCGCGCGGCCTCGCAGGAAGACATAGGCACATTCTATCTCGCCCTTAGCGCGATGTCCCTCATATGGATTTTCAGCGACATCGGTATTTCCGGCGCGTTCACGCGCTATGTCCCGTATTTCGAAGGAAAGGGCGAAAGAGGCAAAATCCGGGACCTACTTTCCCTTAGCTACAGGTACCTCACACTCCTCTCGGTTATAATAATGGCCGTTCTTTTCTGGCAGGCCGACAACATCGGTGGAATCTACGGAAATGCGCGCCTGCCTGAGGCCATACGCATCCTTTCGGTATACATCCTGCTCGGGAACCTCTTCAGGCTGAATTATCTCTACCTGCAGGGCATCGCAGACATCAGGGGCTCGCAGCTGTACCAGAACCTCCAGAACCTCATCAAGCTGGTAGTCACGGTCCTTCTGTTCTACGCATTCGGGCCATCGGTGATGACAATCAGCGCGGGCTTCGTCATCTCGGTTCTGCTGGCCTTTTTCGCCTCATGCCTCCCTGTGTTCCGCTCGGTCGCATCGATGCATGGTAAGGCTGGCCTCGGGAAGCAGGAGCTTTTTTCCGAAATAGTCCCACTTGGCCTGACCGTCGCTGTTGTACAGTACTTCTCCACGATAATCGCCTCTTCGGACAGGCTCATTCTCGGATTTATGGTTGAGCCATCATCCTCTGCGGCCATGGTAGCGGTATATTCCATGGCGACCACCCTCGCAGCAGTCCTGATGGTCTTCCCAGGCTCTGTCGGTAGCATCTTCCTCCCGCTCGTATCCCGCCTTTCCGGGAAGAACGACCTTGAAGGGATGCGGGAAGTCATGGCAACGGCTCAGCGCTGGTCCCTTTTCATCACGCTCCCGGTGGCGGCGGTGATGATGGCGTTCTCCGGCGACATGCTTTCGGTGTTTTACGGCTCCCAATATTCCGGGGGCGCGGCATCGATGGCCTTATTCACCCTGGGCCTGGTCATCGCCTCGTTCTCGTTCATGGCCTCGCTCGCCCTCACAGCCATGCGCCTTGTTAAAATCGAGCTCTTCGTTGCAGTGGCATGCGGCATCGTGAACGTCGCGCTCAATCTGCTGCTCATCCCGATGTATGGCATGGAGGGTGCGGCGGCCGCTTCGGTCGCGAGCTTCATCCTGAGTACGCTCCTGCTAACCCACTATGCAAGGAAGCTGATTGGATTCTCAAATCCGCCTGAGGCGTACAAACTGCTCTTCTCAATGGCCATAGTCCTTCTGGCCGTGTTTTTCGTCAAGCCTCTGGTTTCGGATGCTGCATCCGCAATCATCGCCCAGGCAGGCGCAGGCGAGTACATCCCCAAGGCCATCTATCTTGCATATCTTGGCCTCCTGATAGGGCTTTCCGGAGCGCTCTTTGTCGCGGTATCGCTCGCCCTCAAATGCTTCAGGGAAGAGGACATCGGCCTGATGCGCAAGGTCCTTGACCGCGCAGGAGTTCCGGAGCCCCTCTGCGCCCTGGCGGAGAAAGTGGCCTCGTATGGGGTGCATGGGGAAAAATAGTATTCTTTAAAAGGCTTCCAGACATTATTGTTTCATTTGAGGTATTGATATGTTAGAAGATGTCATTTTCGGCCAGATAACCATGCCTGGAGAGGCAGTACGCATCATCCTTGCTTTCCTCGGCACCTCGGTAACCGCCTATTACGATGTTTTCAACAAGAAGAACATACCTGATCAGCTTCTTTTTGCGTTCCTGGCCATTGCCTTCATCGTGAACCTCGTGTTCTACGATGCGACGCTCTTCATGTTCTCGATTGGCATCACTGTGTTCCTTTCGGCAATCGGATACCTCTTCTACCGTGTCGGCCAGCTCGGCGGGGCGGACCTTTTCGTGCTCGCAGCCATCATGCTTCTGCTCCCCATACACCCGAGCTACTCTGGCTTGCCGTTCAACCTGCCGTTCATCTTCTCGGTGTTCATCTTCTCCGGGATACTCTTCGCGCTGTACGTGCTGCTTTATTTCGGCTTCAAGCTGACACAGGTCGAAGCCAAGCCCAAGCTTCTTTACGCGCTTGTCCTCATCCCATACGCGCTCTTTGCGTATTTCTTCATCAACTCCTTCCTCTTCTCGCCTGTCTTCTTCGCGTTCGTGACCATCTCGATTTTCGCGACTGTCTTCTTCATGATGTTCCGGGATACGTTGAATCAGATGCTGGCCGAAGAGCTCCCGGTCTCGCAGCTTGAGCCTGAGGACGTCCTTGCCCTGGAAGTGATGAACAAGGACATGATTGAGCGATACAAGATTCCGCGCCTGATGAACAAGGACGAGATCGCCCGGCTCAAGAAGACGAAGGTGGGCGAGGTCTGGGTGTATACGAAGCTCCCGCCGTTCGTTCCTTTCATCCTGCTTGGCATGGTGCTCGCGATGCTCTTTGCAAAGAGCCTCCTTCTTCTCTAAGGGCCAGCGCCATCCTTTTAATATTCTTTCCGATACTATCCCCGAAGGTAAACATCCATGGAAGACATCGTCACTTCGTTGAATTACGTGATAGCGTTCTTCTCCCTCTTCTCGCTCAACGTATTCATATTGCTCTACCTGAAGCACAGGAACGACTACCACAAGCCCCTCAAACGCACGGGCTGGACGCCACTGGTCTCCATTGTGATGCCGGCATTCAACGAGGAGAAATACATCGTCTCGTCAATCCGCACCCTTCTCGACCTGGATTATCCCAAGGACAGGTTGGAGCTGATAATCGTCGATGACGGCTCGACCGACAACACATACCGCGTCGCGAAAGCCTTCGAGGGCAAAAACATCCACGTGTTCACGAAGCCGAACTCTGGCAAGGGCGCAGCGCTGAATTTCGGCCTGAAAAAGGCTACAGGCGAGCTTGTCGCCACGATGGATGCGGACTCGTTCGTCACAAGGAACACCATCCGCGAGCTCATCCCGTATTTTTCCGAGAAGGACGTCATGGCAGTCACGCCAGCCGTGAAAATCCGCGAAAGCGGCTCCTGGCTGAAAGAGTTCCAGCGCGTGGAGTACCTGATGATTCTTTTTTCGAGGAAACTGCTCAGCTTCATCGATTCTGTGCCGGTTACCCCGGGTCCGTTCTCCATGTTCAGGCGTGAGGTGTTCGACAAAATCGGCTATTTCGACGAGCACAACCTGGTCGAGGACCAGGAAATCGCGCTCAGGATTCAGGCGGCGAACTTCAAGATAAGGAGCTCGATGACGGCCGACGTCTACACAGAGCCTCCGGATAACATGTCGGACCTCATAACCCAGCGCGTGCGCTGGCAGAGGGGCGGCATACGGAACTATTGGAAATACCGCCACATGATTAAGCCGGAATACGGCGACTTCGGCATGTATTTCGTGCCGCTCAACTTCGCCGCCCTAACAGCGTTCTTCCTCCTGCTTGGCATCCTGGCCTACTCGATTCTGTCCACGCCGTACTACGTCCAGTATATCTGGTTCGATGCCCTGGGGATGGACGTGACGTTCGTCACTTTCGTCGGCACAATCGTAATGCTCACCTCGACATTCTTCCTGTGGCTCGCCGTGCAGAGCTACGGCAACGAGAAAGTAAAGCTCCGCTATCTCGCCTTGTTCCTCATCTTCTACTGGTACATCATGGTGGGCTACAACGTCCTATTCCTTTTCAAGGAGCTCAAGAGGGAACAGTATTCCTGGTGAACCTATGAAACGGACAGTCAACGTCCCGATTTATGCGGCCGCGTTCCTCATCTCGCTCGTGATTTTCATAATAGGAATCTACATCGGCACGCTTATCGATGAGGCGAACGTCCGCTCGATTTCCGAAGATGTGTCCAATATATCGGAGAAGGTTGCATCGATACAGCTCCTCCTCCTGGCTGAAGGCAATTCCTCATCGTTCTGCCCGGTCTACTCATCCTCGCTCGATTCCATAGACGGAGACGTCGAGCGCATCGGGTACAGGCTGACGTATCTTGAGGACGAGAAGGGGATATATGATGCCGAGCTCAAGAAGAAGTATTTCATTGTCGAGGCGGAATCATACCTCCTTTCGCAGAAGGTCCGCACCCTCTGCGGCGACGATTCGGTCCTCCTGATAAACTTCTATTCGAATGCGGGCTGCGAGCGTTGCAGGGAACAGGGCGTGGAGATACTGAAGGCGCGCGACGCCCTCACCTCGGATGGCATCGATGTCAAGCTGTTCTCTTTCGACGGCGAGATTGGAAGCCCGGTCGCGGAGGCATTCGCAATGCAGTACAACGTCACTTCATATCCCTCAATCATCATCAACGGCAGGACATACGATGGCTTCAGGAGCTCGGACGACCTCCAGGCGTACATCAAGGCGAACAGATGATAATCGAAATCAGCGTGGTTCCAAGTTCCCCGAAATTCTCCGTCAGCTACAAGAACGGCAGGCTCAAGGTCATGCTGATTAGCGAGCCGGAGAAGAACCGTGCGAACATCGAACTGATTCAGAACCTGTCCCGGCTCCTGGGGAAGCAGGTGCGGATTGTGTCCGGCCTGACATCGAAAAGGAAGAAGCTCTCCGTAGACTTAAGCGAGGAGGAATGGGCTCGTTTTGTAGCGGGGCTGGAGTAGTCATTCCCCGCGATTGAGCACATCTTCGAAGTCTTCTGGAAGCGTTCCATGCGGCTGGAATGCCCTGGCAAACCAGCGCATCGTCACGGCATGCCTCAGATAATTGTGGTAGTGCTCAGCGGTCTTAAAGTCAGGGACACCGTATCTGGACCAGTCCCTCCTCTGCTCCTCAGCGCTTGTGTTCTCCCCGGACCAGTCTATCTGCTCATACGTCCTCCCTATGACGTGCGACACGCTCTCATCGAACCTTCGGGCATTCCCCAAATCCATCATCGCAAGGAAATTCGAAAGATACCTGGCGATATCCTCGGCATCCTCCATTGAGACGTCCCTTTCCCGGCTCGCCCTGACTATCTCTACGGTGGCCCTCGGCATCGTCTCGAGCAGCCGTGCGCAATTAGGCATCCGCCCCAAATCCTCCTGAAGATAGCCTGCAATCGCCACCGCTTCATCGGGCGTAAGCTTCATCTTCTGCTGCTCCTGGTTCACTCTTGCCAGAAGGACATCCGCAGCGGGCCCGTACCCGGATTCCCTGAGCCTGGAAAGGGCAGTGTCCAGGCCCTGGCTGTCAGCCTGTTTTCCGGTCCTTATCGGAATCGAATCTATCTTCCCCCGTTCCCTCTCCTCCATCACCCGTATGGACGCCATGCTTCCATTGCGCGTTCAGGTAATAAAATGCCCGCACGTCATCGTTCCTATTCATGCCGCCCTTGTTTATGAATTAAAAATAGTGTGGTTTGAAATACTATTATGGCAGGAGGCAAAGTACTATCGCTGGCAGCAGGGACATCAGAGGCAAGGCGCGCGCAGAAGGCGGAGCCGCTCGCCGAACCGCATGCGGAAAACATCGACCGCTACCCCATATGGGTCCATGTGCCTGACAATGCAAAGCTTGCGGGGATATTCCACGGTCTTTCGCAGGAGCTGGACGCGCACGGCCTAAAATGCGCTAAGGACCTCCAGACCGAGCCCCATGCGAACCTCCAAATCGTCGATTTTTTCGAGGTATTCCATCAAGGGGAAAACAAGCGTACAGCCGAAATCGTGGGTACGGTAAGCCTGTACCGGGACGGCGAGGGGAAAACCGTAATGAAAATCTCCCCGCACTCGCCCGGGCTTGCCCACGTGTTCCGCGGCGCGCTCACACGGGCAATCGAGCGCGAGCTTGGGGCGATGGCCGCATCCGGTTCAATCGACCTTGAAGTCGTCATACGCCAGCAGGCGGATTACCAGCCGTATGAGCAGGGCGCGGGCGAAGGGCCCCGCGGCGCATGATAATACTTAAAAATTCTCTTTGCGTAATCGATATCGGTGATATACTAAATGGCTGGAGAAGAATTACTTCTTGGTATAGGGTTATTGCCGGTCCTGCTCTGCGTAGTTGCGTTGGGCTTCCTGCTTTTGGTCTATGTCGTCATGACATACAACCGGCTTGTCACGCTCCGCAACCGCGTCGACAACGCCTGGGCCCAGATTGATGTGCAGCTGAAGCGGAGGTACGACCTCATACCCAACCTCATCGAGACGGTCAAGGGCTACATGAAGCACGAGAAGACCACGCTCGAGAATATAACGAAATACCGCGCCGCGATAATGACCGGCTCGGTAGAAGAGCGCGCAAAAGCCAACAACATGCTGAGCCAGACGCTCAAGTCGCTTTTCGCGGTCGCCGAGAACTACCCGAAGCTGGAGGCGAGCCAGAACTTCAAACTCCTCCAGGAGGAGCTTGCAGGGACCGAGAACAAGATAGCGTACATCAGGACCGCGTATAACGATTCGGTCCTGGAGTACGACAACGCCATCGAGATGTTCCCGAGCTCGGTTGTAGCCGGCATGACCGGTTTCAAGGGCAAGCCGTATTTCGAGGCTCCGGAGGCCGAGAAGCAGGCGCCCAAGGTCAAATTCGAGTGAGGCGGATGCCGGAAACCGGATGCTGGTACCAAGATGGCGCAGCACATCAGCTTCTTTGACGCGGCCGATGCGAATAGGCGGAATTCGCTTATCCTCGTAGCCGCGATGTTCTTTCTTTTCATGGCCACAGCCCTGGCGATGTCCTACGTATTCGACATCGGGCTGTGCGGGCCGGTGCTGGGATTCTTCGCCCTGCTTTTCTATACGCTTGTGGTCTATTTCCAGGGCGATTCGATTATCCTGGCCATCAGCGGGGCAAAGGAGGCAAAGCGCGAGGAATACCCGTTCCTGTACAACGTCGTCGAAGGGCTTGCGCTCGCATCGCAGATTCCGATGCCCAGGCTCTATGTCATAGACGACCCTTCGCCGAACGCGTTTGCGACCGGGCGCGACCCGAAGCATGCATCCGTTGCAGTGACAACCGGCCTCCTTGGCATGATGAAGCGCGAGGAGCTTGAGGGCGTGGTCGCGCACGAGATATCCCATATCGCGAATTTCGACATCCGCTTTTCAATGCTCGCCGTCGTGTTCGTAGGCGCGATTGCCTTGATGGGCGATTTCACCTGGAGGATGCTCTTTTACGGAGGAAGCGGCAGGAGGGACCGCGGCGGAGGGGGCCCGCTGATACTGATTGCGCTTTTTTTTGTAATCCTCGCGCCCATTTTCGCCCAGATTGTCAGATTCGCCCTCTCGCGAGAACGCGAGTACCTGGCCGATGCCAACGGCGCGCGCATCACAAGGTATCCAGAGGGCCTCGCTAGCGCGCTCGAGAAAATCGGGAAAGCCGGTCTTCCGACCAGGGCGGCAAACGACACGACCGCATCGCTGTACTTCTCGAACCCGTTCCCGCAGAAA
This sequence comes from Microcaldota archaeon, assembly GCA_043800955.1. Classification (GTDB taxonomy): domain Archaea; phylum Micrarchaeota; class Micrarchaeia; order Anstonellales; family Bilamarchaeaceae; genus Bilamarchaeum. The sequence goes on along the minus strand of JAZDMN010000049.1, from coordinate 46,360 downwards.
ATCGGTTTTTTGGGCTCCACCCACCCTCCGATAGATGACAGGGTGAAGCGCCTGCGGGCCATGTGACCCGTGTATATTACCTTCGCAACATAATCATATCATGAGCTCTTTCTGCGTGCGCTGCGGCCGCGAGGCCGAGCTTCTTGCAGGCCCGGATGGCGGGCAATACTGCCAGGACTGCCTGCTCCAGTCAGCGGCGCCGAAGTGCGTCGACTGCGTTAAATGCCACATACGCCGCTGCGGCGACGCAATCTACGCGTGTCCATTCTGCAGCGGCTCCCCGGAGTCCGCGGATGTGGAATCGTTCCAGATGCGGTTGAAAAAGGAGCGCATTCTCGCTCCCATCCGCTTCGACGAGAGGTGTGAGCGCTGCGGCGGGGCGCTCCCTGGAATGGCATTCATCCTGCGCGGCAAGGCTCTCTGCAAGCCCTGCCTCCTCTACGAGCAGGACCGGTGGGAAATCGTATCTGCCAAGCCCGGCAAGGGCGGCACCCGCATCCGGGTTGTCATCGAGAGGCCGAAAAAGCCAATCGACAGCGAAAGTACGAGGATTCTCTTCCGCACAATAGGGGCCGACCCGGAGAACCTGCCCCCGGACCCGTTTTCAGGGTCAAAGCCGATTAACGAAAGGCGGATGGCGGACGATTCCTGCGTGAACTGCGAGGCCTATGCCACAGGTAAGAAGCGCGGGAAATACCTGGGCTGGGCATCTGATGCCGATAGCAGGAAGTAACGTCGCACTACCGTCTCCAAAAGCAACGCATTTAAATAGCAAAGACGCATACAACCTACCAGTTTTGAGGTGAATCTTAATGTACGGAGTTTCCCCGCAGGCTTATGATAGAGCTATCACGGTTTTCAGCCCAGATGGCAGATTGTTCCAGGTCGAATACGCCAAAGAGGCGGTCAAAAGGGGCGCAACGGCAATCGGCATAACGTGCAAGGAAGGCGTCGCCCTCGTCGCATTCAAGTCCATCCACTCCAAGCTCGTCGTCCCAGAATCCCTCAAGAAGATTTTCGAGGTCGATTCGCACATCTGCGTCACCGCAAGCGGTCTGATTGCAGATGCAAGGCGCCTAGTCGAAATTGCGAGGGTGGATTCGCAGAGGCACAGGATAACCTACAACGAGCCCCCGAGCGTGGATTCCATTGCAAGGAGCGTCTGCGACCTGATGCAGGTCTACACCCAGTACGGCGGAATCCGCCCATTCGGCGTCTCCCTCCTGATTGCGGGCGTGGATGCCCAGGGCCCGAAGCTCTTCGAGGCCGAGCCCTCGGGAGCAATGACCGCGTACAGGGCTGATGCAATCGGTGCCAACAAGAAGGAGGTCGACGAGTACCTCGAATCCAAGTACGACGAGAAGATGCCTCTTGATGATGCCATCCGGCTCTGCGTGGAGTCGCTGCGCAAGACCCAGGATGAGAAGCTCATGCAGGAGAACGTGGAGATATCCTTCGCCAATCTCAAGAACAAGAAGGTAATCAGCCTGCCGGACAAGGAAGTCGGGAAATACCTCAAATCCTCCTCGTCCTGATTTTTCAATGCCGGTTCCTTTTTCCGGCAATCGCCCTTTTTCCAATCCCGATACTCAATAGACTACCGTGCCGCCGTGTTTCTTCCCCTCTACCGCGGCCTCCAAATCATTCATCCTCTTATAGGACACGAAATGCGTCTCGATTTTCGAGCGGGCGATAAGCTTGCAGGCGAGCAGGTCGAAGACGAAATTGGTCCCGGCCATCCTCTTGTCGCTCTGGCTTGCAAGCACTATCAGCTCCTCATAGCCCATCTTCACGTATTTTTTCGCATTGGGGTTTTTCCTGGGGTCGGAGTCGTATATGGCATCCACGTTGCTTACGTTCACAAGCCTTTTCGCACCGATTGCCTCTGCAAGCAGCACCGAATCGGTATCTGTGGTTATACCCGGAATCGTCCCGCCCATGACCACCACCTTGTTCTCCCGCGCAGGCTCCTTCGCGAACTCGAAATCGTCGATGACCCGTCCATGCACGTCGATTCCAGAAGATTTGAGCGCGGCAATGAGAAGGGCGGCATTCTGCCTGGTCGAACGGATTGCTATGGAATCAGCCTCGTATTCGCCGGCCCCGAGCTCGCGTACGGCATTTGCATAAAGTCGCGCAATTGTTCCGCCGCCGCAGAGTATTCCGAAGCTGTTCTTGCTCTTCTTAATCAGCGCCGAAAGCGAGCGTAGGAACGCGAGGTCCGCCTTTCCATCAGGGATTATCGAGCTTCCGCCTATTGAGAGTACGACGTGCATGCATGGCAATATCAGGCTAGTTTTAAAAAATCAGCGAAGCGCTCAGTCGATGCCGTTGAGGAAATCCACGGCCAGCTTCTCGATGCGGTCGTCGCTCGATATGCCTTCAAAAGGGTCGTCGGGCTTCACGATGTTCACCGTGACGATGTTCGCGCCGTTGAATGATGCGCTCTGGGCCTGCCGGAGGTCGATGCCCCCTGCGGCAGAAACCAGGACGTCGAACTTGCTCCGGACGCGCTTTATATGGGCGTACTTGATGACCTTGTCGCGCGTGCTCTCCTCATCCCTCCCGCGGTGGAGCACGATTACGCGCGGCGGCTTCTTCAGCCTCATGAGAACCCTAAGCGGGTCCTCGACGCCTATCATGTCTATGAATGCGTCCATGCCGGAATCCGTGCAGGAACTTATGAAGAGGTCGAGCGTTTCCGTGGGCGCAGACCCAAGGACCGTAGCCCCGTTGGCTCCGGCTTCCGCGGCCTCAGCGACCTCCTCTGCCGCCCCGTCCATCGTCTTGATGTCGGCCACAACATACCCGTCCCAGAGGCTGCGGACATATTTTATCGCCCGGTCGCCCTCGCGCTTGATGTACGGTGTCCCTGCCTCTATGATTATGCGCGGGTCGCGCGGAATGCGGGGAAGCAGCCTCGCCACTTCAGAAGAATCGCCGTTGAATGCGAGCTGGAGATACCTGCTCTTCCTTAAGAGTTCCATCAGCTCTCCTTCTTTTTCGATAACAAGCCCGAGACAATCCGGCCGTAGTCGCTGGGCAGGAACAGCACAATCTTCTCGGACGGGTCAGCGGCTATATCCCGGATGGTCTGGAGCGTCCTTAGATGCAGCGCCCCATCTGATTTTGCCAGGTTCTCGGCCGCCCTCATGAGGTTTAGCGACGCCTGGAGCTCTCCTTCAGAGGAAATAACGACCGCCCTGCGCTCCCTCTCGGCCTCGGCCTGCTTGGCCATCGCCCTCTTCATCTCAGCCGGAAGCTCGATTTCCTGTATCTTTATCGCGGATATGTCGACGCCCCACTCGGAAGTCTCCGCATCGACTATTTTCTTTATCCCCTGGGCGACTTTCTCCCTTTCCGTAAGCACGAAATCGAGCTCGCTGTTGCCAACGACATCGCGGAGTGCGGCCTGCGTGTACTGCCTAACCGCGAAGTCGAAGTTCTGTATCTTGAGGACCGCAGCATCAGGCTTCTCGACCTTGTAGTATACGACCGTATTGACAAGCACCGGGATGTTGTCCTTGGTAATCACTTCCTGCTTGGGGATGTCGGCCGTGGTGATTCTCATGTCGACCACGCGCAATTCCTGCAGCATGGGCAAGACAATGGTCACACCAGGCTCCACGGTCCTGACGTATTTTCCGAGCTGGAAAAGGATGCCTTTCTGGTACTGGTAAAGCACCCGTATCGAACCGAGGGCCATGAAACCGAAAATGAAAACCAGCGGCAATAAGCACAAACCGAGAATATCTTCCAATGCCATGGCTCCATCATGCCCAGGTTAGCTATTTAATCCTCCCGGCACAAAGCATCTCCATGGCACTCGATTTGGGCATCAACCGCATCACGAAGATGCTTTCAGAGAAGGAAAAGAAGCTCGATATCGTCCTGGCCGAGAACCGCAAGGTCGTGCGCTCATGCTCGAACGCAATCAAGGCCATGCACGCATATGACATGAAGACGGCGAAAGCCCACCTCAAGGAAGCCGAAGACGCCCTAAAGGGCCTGGCCCCGTATGCCGAGGACTTCCCCGGCCAGCTCGCCCACATCTATCAGGAGTATGCGGAAGCCCAAATCGTGCTTTCAGCAATCGAATCGAAGAAAATCCCGAGCTATGCGAAACTCAAGGTCCCGGAAATCCCGTACCTCCTTGGGCTTCTTGACGCCATCGGCGAGTTCAAGCGCGAGATGTACGAGTCGCTCCGGCGCGGCAACAAGCACGAGGCGGAATTCTACTTCAAGATGATGGAGGAGGTTTACGACGAGCTCCTTCCGCTGCGCTTCTCGAATTCGGTGCTCCCGGAATTCCGGAAAAAGCAGGATTCGGCACGCCACCAGATAGAGCAGGCGCGGGGAGAGCTTCTCTAGGTGATTGGCATGGGACAACCAGCACTCAAAGGCGGAGGCCCGAAAGAGGAACTGACGACCGAGCAGACCCAGAAGCAGGAGTCAAAGCTGGAAGCGAGCCTAGGCCCTAGGGGCATGAGCAAGGGGGACATGCTCGGCAAGCCGGAAATCAAAGGTATGCTAAGGGACATGAAGGGAAGCATCGGCGGCGCGGTGAAGGGCTTTTTCGGGCGGATGCTGGGAAAGAAATAGGCAACCGCGGCCTCAATATGAGAACCTATCGGTCTTCCTGAACAGCTTGTCATAATCGAAATTCGCGCCTTCGGAAATCTCTTTCAAGAACCCCATCGCCGCATCGCTGTCGATGGTCATCATTGCATTGAAGTGCTTCCTGGCCTCGACATCGTTGCCGACCGCCAGGCTGAACAGGAATGCGAGTTGTTCCGTCTCCTCGCACGTCCTTATCCGGTCGAGTGCCTGTAAAAGCTCGAAGCCCTTGTCGTACTGCTGGAGCCGGTAGTACGCGATGCACGCGTGGATGGCGCACATGACCATGTCAGCCTCGTTCCGCGCCAGGTTGAACGCTTTTCGCGCCTCGAGCACGGTTTCCTCGTATTTCCCCTGCCAGAGCGCTGCTTTTGAAAGAAGGAAATGTGCGACCATGTCGTCAGGATGCTCGCCGACGTATTGCTTCGCAAAGTCATAGGCCTGCTCGAACGCCTTGTTGTTCAGGTACAATATCAGCTGCCTTTGGTATGCCTCGGGTTTCATGGATGCACCGCATGTTCGCATGTGTTTTCCAGGCTGGGATTTTAAGCCTTGGTCTCTTAGCACCCATTCATGGGAAAGCCCAAGAAAACATTGTCGGACCTAAGAAGCCTTCTTGCAGGCATGGAGCCCACGCATATTCCGGGAAAATACTATATGGCATCACTAGACGAATCACAGCTCATGGCTCTTGCAAACTATCTGGATTACGTCCTTGCCATATTCAGGGAGGCCGAAGGGTTGTCTGTAGTGCTTTCCGAGGATATCAAGGCCGAGGTCGCTGAACTGTGCGATGGCGAACTAATCGGGCCGTTCGCCCTTATCACGCTCGGCGTGGACTCGGACCTCATGGCGGTTGGGTTTTTGGCGAAAATCGCCGCTGCGCTTGCAGCCGAAGGGATAAGCGTGAACGCGTATTCGGCGTACCATCATGACCATATCCTTGTGCCGTACGAGAAAAAAGACGCGGCCATGATTGCGCTAAAGAGATTGTCAAAATCCGGGGCCTAAACGCAATTCCTGGAGATAATCGCGGCCAAGTCCTTCTTCCGCCCTAGGAGCCTTTTTTCCGTCTTATACTCCATCGTCAGGCGCACAATCGGTTCTGTGCCAGATGCCCTTATCAGGAACCAGCCGTCGGGCTCGTCAATGCGGATTCCGTCATCGGTTCTAAAGATTCCATCGATGCCAAGACTGCGCACTTGCGGGATAATCCCCGCCATGGCCTTGTGCTTGTCCTTCGCCTGGAACTTCTCCCGAGCCATCGGACTCTGCGGATATTTGGTTTTGAGTTTCGAGAACGCCCCTTTCTTGCAGAAAATCTCCGTGAATTTCGCCGCGGCCAATATGGCATCCGGGACATGCACACCGTCGCGGTAGATGTACTCGCCGCACGGTTCGCCGCCGAATAGAGCCTTGCGTTCCTCAAGCGCGTCCCCCACATGGGTGCTCCCGACCGGCGTAATGGTTATCTTTCCGCCTGCCTTTTCCACGACATCCCGTATCGCAAGAGATGACTCAACCGTGGAAACGATATTTCGGTTCTGCGAGCCCACACACTCCAATTCGTGCTCAATCATGATGGCAAGCTGCGCATCCAGCGGAAGCGCCTCCCCGCGCTCATCGATTATCATGCACCTGTCTCCATCGCCGTCATGCGCAATCGCGAAATCCGCTCCGGTATCTAGGATAAGCGAAGGAAGGTAGGAAAGATTGCCGGCACTCGGCTCCGAGGCCCGGTTGAAGCAGCTTAGCGATGCGTTGACGCTGACGACCTTCGCCCCGAGGTCGCTAAGGAGATAGGGTGTAATAGATGATGCCGCACCGTTGCAGTCCACGATGATTTTCGGCTTCCTCTTTTCTATCGCCCTTCTATCGACCATTCCAACTATCGCTTTCTTGTGGTCCTCTACTATCTCCCAATCATGGACGAGAGCGCCGTGGATATCTGGGCCGCCCTGTTCGCTTGCCAGGCTCACACCTTCGCCCGCCTTGTATCTCCTTGTTATATCCTTCTCCAGCTCCTTCCCAATCTCCTTACCCCCCTCTATCAGCTTCAGCCCGTTGTACTCCGGCGGGTTGTGCGAGGCGGTCAGCATGATGCCCCGGCACGCGTGCTTCTTGGTCGCTAGCGCAACTGTCGGGGTCGGTACGATGCCAAGGTCAATCACCGTGGCCCCGGCTGCGAATGCGCCCTGGCAAACCGCTTCAAATAGGGTGGGGCCGCTTTCCCGGATGTCGCGCCCAACAACGAGCCGTTTGCCGCAGAATATTGAGGCTATCCTTGAAGCGAGGGCTGGGGTGATATCCTGCCCGTAGACGCCACGTATGCCCGATGTTCCGAACATCAATCCCACTATGCCCAAAACGGATTTAAATTTGCGCTGCCACTAGCATGTATGGTCTCATTCTCACCGGATTCCGAGAAGCACGAGGAGTGCGGAGTCATCGCCGTCGTCTCGAAAAAGGGCGAGGACGTCGCGCCTTACCTTTACCGCGCGCTTGTCGCACTCCAGCACCGCGGCCAGGACGCGGCAGGATTCGTAGTCCTGGGGAAGGGCGGCCTTGTGGCCCGCCACGGCCTCGGATTGGTGACGGATATCTTCACGTCTGCAGATATGGGCCTTGAGGGACATATGGGAATCGGCCATACGAGGTATCCCACAACCGGGCGATGCCTTATACAGGACGTCCAGCCCTCGCTCATCGGGGACATCTCTGTTGCCCATAACGGCCACCTGGCCAACTATGACGCGGTCCGCGAGGCATTGGAGAAAGCCGGATACAAATTCAATGGAACCGTGGATTCAGAGCCGATTGCATTCCTCTTGGACTCGAAACTCAAAACCGGCGCGACTATCGAGGATGCGGTCCGCCATGTTATCGCGACGCTCGATGGCGCCTATTCGGATGTCGCCATCATCAGGAAGTCGCTCGCGGTCTTCCGGGACCCGCATGCGATAAGACCTTTGGTCTGGGGCGAGAACGAGCGCTTCATCTCCTTTGCGAGCGAAAGCTGCGCGCTCGATGTCAACGGCATCCCGTACAAGGGCGTAGTCGAAGGGGGCGAGCTGATAATCCTCAATCAGAAGATGGAGCGTAAAAGCCTCCTCAAAAAAGAGCCGAGGCACTGCATGTTCGAATACGTGTACTTCTCTAGGCCCGACTCGATAATCAATGGCAAGGCCGTTTATGAGGTGCGCAAACGCCTGGGGCAAATGCTTGCAAAGGAGCATCCGGCCAAAGCCGACCTTGTGGTGGCGGTGCCGGACACGTCCAGGACCGCAGCCGAAGCGTATGCGAAATCCCTAAACATACCCGTCGAGGAAGGCCTGATAAAGAACCGCTACATCGGCCGGACGTTCATCATGGCAAACCAGGAGAAGCGGAGCGACAATGTCAGGCTGAAAATCAATCCGGTCTCCGGGCTTGTTGGCGGAAAATCGGTCGTCCTTATCGATGACAGCATCGTCCGCGGCACCACGCTCAAGGAAATCGTGGCGCTTGTCCGGGGCGCAGGGGCCAAAGAGGTCCACGTCAGGATAACCTGCCCTCCCCTTCGCGCCCCCTGTTTCTACGGGGTGGATATGAAATCCTACCGGGAGCTGATTGCGAATCGGAAAAGCGAGGATGAGGTCGCGAAGTTCCTCGGGGTCGACAGCCTCGGCTACCTGTCGCTCGAAGGCCTGCGCCGCGCAATAGGCCTGCCCATATGCACCGGCTGCCTCAACGAGGATTACATCACGCCGCTGGCGCGTCAAATGGCCAAGGAGCGGAAAGACGAGGACCTCCACTGCGGATAAGATGGGTTTTTCGCTCTTCGAGGTAGCTTTTCGAAACCTATTTATTCTTATATAACGCTAAACTTATCCGGTGGTCTTTTGTCTGCTATAGACGATGTGATGAAATATATCGCTACAAATGAGATTAGGTGGATTGACTTACAGTTCTTCGATATCAAGGGCCAGATGCATAGAATCAGCGTTTCAAACCGGAAGCTCGAGGAAGCGACTTTCGGCAACGGAATCCACGCAGCGGACCTCTCTGAGGTCTACGGAAACTCGGACCAGGGCGATTTGGTCCTGCTCCCGGACCCAGACACGCTTGCCAGGCTCCCCTGGGAACCTGCGACGGTCAGGCTCATCTGCGATGTCGTCGTCGCGGTGAAGAAGGAAAGGTTCCTCAAAGACCCGCGCTATGTTGCTGAGAGGATGGAAACCAACCTCAGTGCTGCAGGCATAAAGAGCTCCCTGGTAGGGAGCGAGGTCGAATGCTACCTCCTGGACACCGCGACAGCCGACAAGATGACCAAGGGCAGGGGGACAGGTCTCCTCATGGACTCGCGCGAGGCAAGGTGGGGTCCATCCCCGCTCTCGAACGAGAAGACGGGCGCCTACGCGGCGACGCCGTACGACTCGATGTACTCGGCAAGGACGCAGATTTCCGAGACGCTCGAGGACAGCTTCGGCGTCCTCGTCGATTCGCACCGCCACGGTCGTGCCCCCACGTCCCAGCAGACGTTCGAGCTCTCGTCAAGGAGCCTCAAGGCGGCAGGTGACGCGGTCAACACGCTGAAATTCATCACCAAGAACCTTGCCACCGCGGTCAACGCGGCTGCGACGTTCATGCCATACCCGATTGAGGGCGAGCGGGGCAACTCGTTCAACATCGCCATCAGCCTCTGGAAGACCAGTGAGCAGAACCTGTTCTACGAGGGCAAGGAGGCCTACGGGCAGCTCAGCCAGACCGGCCGGTACTTCATCGGCGGCATTCTTGAGCACTCATCGGCCCTTTCGCTTTTCACTGCGCCGACACCGAACTCATATCGCCGGCTTGCGATGGAAGGCTTCAAGGTCGGATGGAGCGCATTGGACAAGGATGCCCTGGTTCGCGTCCCGAGCTACAAGAAGAACATCAAGGAGACGAAAAGAATCGTCTACCGCGGGGCTGACCCAGCGGCCAACCCGTACCTTGCACAGGCCCTCATGGCCGCGGCGGGCCTTGACGGGGTCAAGAAGAAGACCGAGCCAGGGGACCCGACCGAGGAAACGGGCACCAAGAAGAGGACTGTTAAAGAGCTTCCAGGAAGCCTATTCGATGCCGCGGCCGCGCTGCAGAGCGATACTGCGTTCCTCAAGGGCGTCGTACCGACAGAGCTCCTTGCGGACTACCTTGACCTCAAGCTGAGGCAGCACAAGGAATCCATGAAGGGCATCAGCGGGCACGAGCTCCTGAAGTACTTCAACGTCTGAAATCCGGGCAGTTTCCGAGCCCGGCCTATTTTTTATTTTTATCCTATCCCTAATCACATCCATGCCGATATCATTGATTATCGCCGGCCGCACGGTCCCCGGCTTCAACACCCTGGTGGATACGCTTTCCAGGGCCTTCCACAGCCAGATATCTGCGCAATTCGAGGATTTCCCATTCACCCGCGCATATCGGAATTCGAGGAAGCAGTATGACGCGGATATCCTTCTTGCGGAGCTTTCAGGGGGGGCCGACCCTGTCTGGAAAATTGTATTCATAATCCATGAGGACATTTTCTCAAAACCCCATGATTTCGTATTCGGCCTGGCAAAGGGCAATGCCGCGGTCGTATCTGTGACCAGGCTCGACCCCCGTTTCTATGGCAAAATCACGGACATGCCGAAAGCGGGCGCGCTTTTCAAGGAACGCATCCTCAAGGAGGCGATGCATGAGCTTGGGCACCTGCACGGCCTTCCGCACTGCGAAGATAGCTCTTGCGTGATGGCCTTCTCGGAATCCATCGAGGCCGTGGATTCAAAGGGAAAGGATTTCTGCCCAGGATGCCGTGCCGCGCTCCACCTCGAATGATTAAAAAACCGTTCAGGGACTAATCCTTTCACAATACGCGGGCTCGTAGTCGAGTGGTTAAGACGTCGCTCTTACAGAAACTTTTTGGGAAAAAGTTTCACAAAAACGTGGTTCCCAAAGTTTTCGGAACAGCGAAGACCCCCAGTTCGATCCTGGGCGGGCCCATTTTTCCCTCAGCTTCCAGTTTCCGGTTTCCTGTTTCGGACCTCATGGAAAAATGGGAACGAAGTGGCTGCAGCCACAACGGGCCCAATTATACTTCCGGTTCCCAGTTTCCAGTCCAGAGTTGTGCCTCAGGCATAATTGGGCAGGAAGTGAACGGATTGCCGTTCACAACGGGCCCAGTAGTTTTTTATGGTCTTCAGTCTCTAGTCTCCAGTTTCTGGCATCCCCTTTTCCAGTTTTCTGTCGCCATATATGTAAATGTATGTTTTATAAACCTTTTCCGGCATTATATATACCGTATGCATAGAAATCCCCGCAGGCCACGCCATAGGCACCAGGAGCCGGTCGGCCGCGACCTGTTCGACATCATAGACAGGAGATATCAGCCTCTGAAGGAAATCGGATGCGGAGCGGTAGCTATCGTGCATCTTGCGAAGGATGAGCAAACAGGATCCAATGTCGCACTGAAGCGCATTCGCGGGGATAAGCTGGGGAACAGAAACGCCCATTACACTCTTAAAACCGAAGCGCGTGCGCTCTCGCTTGTCAGACACGGGGGCGTTCCTTGCATATTCGACTCCAAACTTACCGGGCCTGACCCATATATCGTCGAGGAATTCAAGGACGGCCTCACATTCTCCTTAAATAACCTGAACGAATCCAGGAGGATTATCGAACTCACAATCCGTGTTTGCGACATCCTCTCGACACTTCATAGCGCAGGGATAGTTCACAGGGACGTCAAGCCGTCCAATCTCGTCCTGAGCATGGATAAAAGCGCGGTCAGCCTTCTGGATTACGGATATTCCATAGTGCCCGGGATGCAGGATTTCGCCATGAGGGTGGATATCGCCGTTGGGACCCCCATGTTCATGGCGCCGGAACAGACATACCCCCGGGCATTCATCGACCGAAGGGCGGACATATATTCGCTGGGGATGATAATCTACCAGTTCCTTTCGCGCTGGTATCCGTATGTTACCTTCGCCGACAGGGACGAGACGGAGGAATACTTCCGCGTGCATCGCTCAGCCTCCGCGGTCCCGCTCCATATGCGGAATCCTTCGATTCCAAAACGCCTTTCCTACGCGGTGGCCCGGGCCCTTGAAAAGGAGCCGCACAAGCGCTACCAGGATGCCGAGGATTTCGCCGACGCGCTTTCAGGCTGCCTCGCGCACGCCCTCGATATCTACTGACCTCTTTCCCCGTTCCCGAATATAATCCTATATGAGGAATGTGACTGCAAGGTACGTCATCCCGATGAAGCAGAACGAGACGAACCAAATAGTGTGGCTCCAGTCCTTTATGTCCTTGCCATCCAGTGAGCCGAATGGCAGTATCTCGGCAATCGCCCAGAGGGCGCTTGTTGAATAGACCGTCTTGAACACTGGGTTCGGGGACTGGTAGTAAAGGAAGGCGAAAATTACCATCACAAGCGCGCTTACAAGCGGTGCAGAAAGCTTCATCAGCCCCACCTTCCATTTGGGCACATCCTTGGGAATCTCCTCAAGTATGAACGCCTGAATAGAAAACGCGTTTCCGAGGTATGAGCTGACTAATGTGAGGGCCGAACCTTCGGTCCAGAACCGGTATTCCATTTTTATATTGAAATAGTGCGCAAAAATCCTGTGCGTCACTTCGTGCAATATCGCGCCAAGAAGGCAGATGATGGTGTTCACAAAGACCCAGAAAACGAAATCCCCGCTCGGGCCGAAGTACTGCCAGCTTATCGATACGCCGAGCACAGCCGATGCCCCGACTATCGCAAGGCCCTCGGTGACGTTGTAGCCCCGGTACATCATGGCGCCCTCGCCGACTTTCCTGCCCTTGCGGCCTAAATCGAGCGCTTTGAACTCGAAGACGGTCCTTCCGACGTTGATGAGTATGAGCAAGATGAGCGAAATCCCCGTTGCGGCTACGGGAACGTATTCAGGCGCCATCACCGCATTCAGCGGCGAGTACTTCGCGCCCTCATTCTTCACCGCGCCGGGCTCAAAGCCCATCTTGTCGGATATTGCAACGACCACGGCTCCGTTTGGGAGCTTGCCGCTCTTGACGATTAAACCGCCTTCGACAGTTCGCGTGTCGTTGAACCATCCGTTTGCGATGCCATACGCGGTGATATTGTTCTGCTCCGGGCCGCCGATAAGGAGCGCCAGCGGATGCCTGCCCGAAAGTATCGCCGTCCGCACTGCCGCGCTGTCGTTGCCTTCCTGCGCCTTTGCGAGCCACGGGTTCTGCGACTTTGCGCCATCAAGAAGGATGCGCTCGCTTATGTCCATGCTGCTTCCAAGGACGATGAGCGAATTCTCGCCGAGGAACGACTCGTATTCCGCCTGTGTTGTGGCGTTGGTCTCCACCTGCGCGTAAATCCCTATCATGACCGCGGAAGCGTTCGCGTCATTGCCAATGGTGACGCCTGCCGCGAATACGGAACTGAAAAGGAGTAAAATGAAAATGGAGTATCTTATCATCCTATCTTGGCCCGAACCTTGGCTGGAAAGGGGGCTTGGTGAAAAGGTAGTACTTCTCCTTCCCCTCAAGCTCGCTCATTATCCTGTGCACGAAGACGCCCATCGGGTCGGCCAGAGTCGGCACGCGCGCATGGATGTCGGCAAACGACTCGAACGGTTTGGCTTCCCGCTCGCGCAGGAGCGATTCCATGTTCTTCTTCCCTATGCCTGGAAGCAGGTCAAGCGTGTGGACTCGGATTGAAATTGGCTTTGCGGAATTGATGAAATTGACGAAATCCGCCTCGCGCTCGGCTATCGCCTTCTTTATCATGACCGGAAGGAATTCCCTGGCCCCGCCTGTCAGGTCCTCGAACTTGATTCTCCCCTTTATATGGGACACTTCCTTCCTGCCTTCCTTGCCGACGCAGACCTTCTGCCCGACCACGATGGAGGCGGTCGGAGTCACAGAAGCCTCAAGAAGCGTGAAGAACCTGGTGCCGAGAAGCTGGACAGCCGGCTCCCTCCGGAGCGCATCGGCGTGGCCTGATGGCATATACTCGATGACCCATGCAAAATCTTCCATCATCATCCCCCCTATTATGCCAGCTCCTTGACGATTGTGTTCAAATCGTCTTCGGAAAGCTCGACCCTATCCTTGACAAGCACAGCCCTAAGGGTTGCGGCATTGTCCGGGCGTATGTCGACTATCTTGATTGCAAGCTCATCGGTTATCTTCCCGAATCCCTTGAGCATCTCGACAAGTTTCTCGGCTTTCTTCGGGTCCATCGTGCCGAAGCGCTCGGAGTTGTCGTGCGCCTGGCCCTGCTCGTAGCCAAGCTCGCCATCCTCTTTCCTTTTGACTAGTATCTCCTTGGCCTCGCAAACCGAGACCGGCCTGGTTGATTTGACCTGCATAAGCAACACCTATGACATTTTGAGGTGGACAGAGCCGACAATCACGGTCTTCGTGCTTTTCATGTCCTTCACTTCCACAAGATAGCTCTTGCCCCTTCTCTCCCTAATAATACCGTGCCTGCTCGAATATCGCAGATGCGGAAGGCCCTTGAATTTCGCCCTCGGCGCGATTATGACCTTGTCACCGACGCGGAACGTGCGCACGAGCTTCGCGACGCTGTTCACGCTCTTGCCCTTGAGCTTCCTAGTCCTCCTGTTGAAAAATCCCTTTGACGGCTTGACCATATGAATCACGAGCAATTAGTTTACGAGAATGAATGAGAGAAAGTCTTTTTAAACAATTGCTTCCTTTATAAATGTTATACTTATATCTGTCCGGCTACTACTGCCGGATACGGGTGATTTCTTGTCTAAACCGATTGAATTCGTCATTACGAACATGGTGGCGTCTGCTTCTCTGGGCCTCGAGCTCGATTTGTATGCCTTGGCAAACAAGATACCGGAGATAGAGTACGAGCCCGAGCAGTTCCCGGGCGCGATACTGAAATTCAAGGAGCCGGCAAAGGCCTCGCTCCTCCTTTTCAAGAACGGGAAGGTCGTATGCGTGGGGTGCAAGAAGAGGGATATGATAGAGAAGACGATTGCCCGCACCATAAAAATGCTCACGCCGTATGCCAAGAAAATCACCAAGACCAAGAAGCCCCACATCGAGATAACGAACATCGTCGCATAGGCCAACCTGGGCCTGGAGCTCGACCTCTACAAAATCGCCTCCAAGATTAAGGATGTCGAATACGAGCCCGAGCAGTTCCCGGGCGCAATCCTCAAGTTCAAGGAACCCAAGGCCTCGCTCCTCCTTTTCAAGAACGGGAAGGTCATCTGCGCAGGGGCCAAGAACGAGAAGGAAATCCGCATCGTGCTTGGCAAGGCCAAGGCGCTTCTCAAGCCTTATGCGGAGAAGCGGTCGGCGTGAGACTGGCAATACTATCCGTCTCCGTCATCCTCGCGTTTTTCATGCTCAGCGGAGCCCTGGGGCTGCGGACACCAGAGGAATGCGAATCCGATCCCTCAATCGTCCGCAACTCGGAGAAGATGAACTGCTACTACGCTTCGGCCATCACCGCCGCGTACCTGTGCGGACCTGGCCAGATGTGCGACCGCGCGCGCGATTTATGCGAGGAGATATGGGTCCGTTTCGGCGCTCCAATAGACCCTGATTCTGGCAGCGATCAGAGGAAGAAGGCCGAGCTCGTAACCAACCAGTGCTATTTCGAGATATCGAAAATCACGCGCTACCCGGATATGTGCGGCTACATAACCCAGAGGGACAATTTCGGTTCCCAGCTTTTCGGGGACACTGTGACTAGGGAGACCTGCTACGACAATGTGGGGCGCCTGTCGATGCTTGCGCCTGAGAACTACTACACGTCGAATCCAAACAACATCTGCGCAATAATATATGTCCTGCCTTTGTTCGTGATAGGGGTCATTCGCTCGCGATATCCATGATTTCAAGGGCCTTCTTGACGCTCATGCCCTCCCTTATCCCCAAGTCCTCGGCCCATGTGGTCGCCTGCCTTATCTTGGCCTTCTTGAGGTCTTCGAGGCATTTCACGCCCGAGACGAATGCGGCTATGTCGCCCACCTTCTCGGCCGTTTCCTTGTCAATGTAGCTGCACGCGATGTACCCTTTCCTGGCCTTCACGACAATCAATGGGAGGTTTCCGATATCCTGCTTCAACGCAATGTATTTCTTTCCATCGAAGGATATTTCATCCATAGAGCTGCCTCTTTTCTTTGAGCCGCTGGGCCTGCTCCTTCTTCTTTTCGAAAATCCTTCTGTGCTTGGCGCAGCTGATGCAGTAATACTGGTCAACGAAACCGGTATATGTCACATTGTCTTCCTTTAGGTCAGTAGTAAAATGAGTCCTGGTGCTGTATTCAACGGCCTTGCCACGCGGCACAGCCCGACCGCATGATGAACAAGTTTCAAGCTTCTGCCTTCCCCTTCGGTTTCCGCCCATGTGGTCGCCTCATCTTATATTTTCAAGTTTTCCCAGACAAGTGCCGTCCAGACGAAACACTATTGCATCGTTGAGTTTAAATAGTTTGTTGTTAAGAATCGGCCCAAGATGCTCTTTCTCGTCGATATTTACTGCAGAACCGACCAAAGGATTGAACGCGGGCATCATGATGAGTGAGACGGCCTTGTTGAATTTTTTATAGCGCGCTGAAATGGCATTCGCATCGCAGGGCGCAATCATCCATGCCGGCTCCGTGCGCTTTTTTCCGAACGCATCCGTCTGCGCAATCATGGGGTGCTGGTGGCCCATCACAAGGTAGTCGCAGAGCATGAGCTCCTTTTCTGGCCATGAATGCCCGTGCAGCAGGCCGAGCTTCCCATAGGCGAAGCCCTCGGCCCCGACAACCTTCGCGTTGCCGCATCGCTCGATGCCGCCATCATGGTTTCCGCGCACGATAATCAGCTCGCACAGCATCGATAGCTTCGCGAGGATGCTTTCGGTTTCCGCATCGAGCATCGTTATATCCTCCTTCACATCGCCAAGGAGGATGAGCTTCTTCGCCTTGTGCGTGATGATGAGCTGTTTCAGCCTTTCGTATTGGCGCATGCTGAACTGGCCGTCGTATATGCCTTTTCGGCGGAGCTTCTGTTCCATCCCGAAATGCGTGTCGCCGACAATGAGCGCGCCCCGGTAGAATATCGCAGGCGCGTTGTAGAGGAATTTCATCTCAAACCATATACCCTATCGGCTTAGGAAATTTAAACTCCATCCGTTCCAGCTCTCGCGGAAATGAACCCATGCCCGTGCTTAAATATCATGGCTGGCAAACCCATTGCATATGGCGCTCTATTTTCGGCATGACTCCCCCCGCCCCTTCCAAAAAGAGATGATGGAGGACATGCAGCGCGCGATAACGTACCGTCAGATTCTCCTTGCGAATGCGCCTACGGGGTCTGGTAAGGCAGACGCGTCGCTTTCGGCTGCGATATCTTGCGCCATCGAGCAGAACCTCGACGTTTTCTTCCTTACACCAAAGATTTCCCAGCACAGGATAGCGATGGACGTTGTGCGCGGGCTGGAGAAGAAGTATTCGCTCGGCCTCCGCGCCGTGGACATGGTCGGCCGCTCGCACTGCTGCATAGACGACTCGCTTCGGGGGCTCGATTCGGAGGGGCTGCTGACCGCGTGCATTAAAAAGAGGCAGAAATGCGAGTGCCCGTTCTTTGCGAACGCGCGCGGTTATAACCGCAGGGAGGAGGCGAAGGCCGATGCGAGGTTCAAGAAGCTCCTCGAAGGGTACGGGAGCGGCAAATCCCACCATGAGATTATCGAGCAAGGGGCTCAGGAGCTGTGCTGCCCCTACGAATGGCTGCTGAAACTCGCATCAGAGTCGCGCGTGGTCGTTGCGGACTACCACCACATCATGCTCCCGCACATCCGCGACATCTTCCTCATGAAAATCAAGAAGCGCATAGAGAATTCCATAATCATCGTGGACGAGGCGCACAATCTTTCCTCCCGCGTCCGCAGCAGCCTTTCGCGCAATGTCAGCGACTTCCTTTTCTCGCGCATGTCGAAAGAGATGAGGCACCTAGGGCTGGATGCTGGCCCGGTCGAAGAGGAGTTCCGCTCCTGGAGCGAAGAGATGCTAGGCGGCGAACGGGAGCGCGTGGTTTCTGGCGAGGCGTTCCAGTCGTTTCTCGGCCGCTTCGGCCTTGACATTGAGGAAGCAGAGCAGAGGCTCGAAGACGCGGGCGTCGCGTTTGTCGAAGAGACCGGGAGAAAAAGCGCATGCCTGCGCCTTGCGCGCTTCATAAGCGAGTGGCCGGAAGGCGATCAGAGCTGCGTGCGCATCCTGCGGAAGGACAAGGGGCATTTCTTCCTCTCCAAAAGGATGCTCGACCCGTCACGGGCTACAAAAATCCTGAACGAGTGCGCGGCCTCGATACTGATGAGCGGGACCATGCACCCCCTCGAGATGCACCGGGACGTCCTTGGCCTTGCGCCCGAGCGGACCGAGATGAAAACCTACCCGTCCCCGTTCCCGAGCGAAAACATCCTGAACATAATCACCGAGGATTTGACTACGCGATATGCCAGACGCGGAATGGAGGAATATAGCGCGATAGCATCCAAGCTCGATGCCATAGTTTCCAGCACGCCGGGGGGCACGGCGGTTTTCTTCCCGTCGTACCAGGTCATGGATGCGGTCTCGCCGCTCCTCAAGTCGCGGAACCTCATCGTCCAGCGCCCTCAGATGAAGCCGCACGAAATAAGGAAGATGCTGCGCGATTTCAAAAATGGCGGCGTGCTCCTGGGCGTACAGGGTGGTTCACTTTCAGAGGGCGTCGATTACCCGGAAGGCGAAATCAAGACCGTCGTCATCGTTGGCGTCGCATTGGAGGAGATGGGCCTGGAGTCGCGCGCGCTGATTGATTATTACGATTTGAAATTCGGCCGGGGCTGGGATTACGGCTACCTATACCCCGGTACGATAAAGGCATTGCAGGCGGCAGGGCGCGCCCGGAGGAAGGAGGCCGACCGCGTCGCGGTGGTTTATATGGACGAGCGTTTCAAATGGAATAAGTACAACTGGATACTCAGCCGCGATGAGAGGACGGTCCTCACCGGGAATCCGGAGGATGCCGTATCGGAATTCTGGAAGTGCTGACATGCTCCTGACGATGAAATATGCCCCGAAGAAGCTCGCACAGGTGATAGGCAACAGCGAGAAGGTCGAGCATGTGCGGCAGTGGATGCTGCACTGGCTTTCGGGCAAGAAGCGCAAACCCCTCCTGCTTTACGGGCCGCCCGGGACCGGGAAGACATCAATCGCATACGCGCTCAAGGAGGAGTACGACCTCGATATCGTGGAGATGAACGCGAGCGAGCTGCGGAACCGCGCGCGCGTTGAGCGCGTGCTCGGGCAGTCCGCGCTCGCGGGCAGCCTCTTTGGCAGGGTGAAGCTGATATTAATCGACGATGCCGATGTCCTTGCAGGGAGGGCCGACTCGGGCGGTGGCGCGGCGATAAAAAAATTCCTAGCCGAATCCCCGTGCCCGGCCATTGTGACGGCGACGGACATCTGGGATAAGAGTTTCTCTTCGATAAGAGCCGAATGCGAGATAATCGATTTCAAGAGGATTAACCGGCTCTCTGTGAAAAAGCACCTTGAGCATGTTGCAAAGGCCGAAGGCCTCGGCATCGCAGCCGATACCGTCGACGCCATCGCCACACACGCTGAGGGGGACATGCGCGCAGCCCTCATCGATTTGCAGTCGCTCGGCCCCACCTCGCGCATCCGCGAGAAGGACATATTCGAGATTGTCAGGGGCATCTTCAAGGCCGAAAGCTATGCTGCGGCAAGGGAGGCGATAAGCGGCGAGATAGATTATGAGCACATCAAGCTCTGGGTGGACGAGAACATCCCGGCCGAGTATGAGAAATCCCACGAAATCGCGGCCGCATTCGATTCGCTTTCAAAAGCCGACATCTTCGATGGGCGGATAAAAAAGCAGAACTGGCAGCTGCTGAAATACTCAATCGACCTCGCGACCGCGGGCGTGGCGCTTTCGAAAGATGGCGCGTACCGGAAATTCACGAAATACAGCTTCCCCACTTACCTCAAGAACATGGCCAGGACGGTCGAGCGCAGGGCAATCCTCAAATCCATAGGCACCAAAATCGGCCGCAGGGTGCATGGCAACCGCCGCGATTCGCTCGAATACCTGCCGCTGCTGAAAGAATTCGGGAAGAAGCATGCGGAGCGGATGATGGAGTTCTATGAATTCAGCGAGGACGAGCTCGCATTCATCCTCGAGACGAGCGTGAGCCGTATGAAGCCGGCAAGGAGAGAGTGATATGGCCAAAATACCTTTTTCGAACCTGCTCCACCTTAACATCCCGATTGCCCTAAAAGTCATCCGCACCGTAGCGAACTGGCACATCTACTCCCTCGATTACCTGGGCCTTCTTCCCTTCAAATCAGTTATATACAGGCTCAGGAACGGGCTGAGATTCAGGCTGAGGCCGGAAACATCGGACCGGTCGACCATAGATGAGGTATTCGTCCATGGCATCTACTTCCGGGACGAAACAGTCATAGGGGAAAATGACATCATCCTGGACATCGGGGCGCATATCGGCACTTTCACAGCATTCGCTTCAAAAGCGGCAAAGAACGGGCAGGTCTATTCATTCGAGCCGGATGAAGACAATTTCCGCCTCCTCAAGGAAAACATCGAACTTAACGACATCCGGAATGCGTGTGCCATCAACGCGGCCGTATCAACAGAGAACGGTCGCAAAAGCTTCTTCGTGACCGAGTACGCGACGAGCGCCCACAGCATCTACCGGCCTCACGGACGCGCAAGGGAGGTCATTGTTGATGCGGTCACGCTCGCGGATTTTGTCAAATCCAGGGGGATAAAGCGCATAGACCTTCTGAAAATGGACTGCGAGGGTTCGGAGTACGAAATCATGCTTACCTGCCCAAAGAACGTTCTTGAAATGGTGAAAAGGATAGCGATGGAATGCCATAATGTTCCAGGGCACAGCGCGGACGAAATCCGCGTTTTGCTTGAAGAGAACGGATTCGCCGTCAGGAGCGAGGACGTCCCAAACATCCCTGACTTCCGCCTGCTTTATGCGCAAAGAAAGTGACTACTCGAAATCCGTCATCCTGGTCTGCCCTTTTTTTCTCTCCATTATTGGCGTATTCGGTTTCGCATCGGAACGCTTTTCGGAAGCCTTTTGTTCCGCGCTTTGCGACGGAAGCGTGTCCGCCCTTTCGAAAGGGGCCTTTTTCTTCTTCCCCTTCTGCATACCCGTCAGGATTTTCTTCATTCTCGTCTCGCGGTTGTTGGCCGCGTAATAGTAATACTCGTCCCGCGTGCCCTTGGTCATGAGGACGATTACCTGCCCCTCTTTGAGCCTGCCGGCCCTTCCTCTCCTCTGGATGGCCCTGATTTCGCTGGGAACAGGCTCATAGAATATCACGGCATCGACCGCAGGGATATCAAGCCCCTCCTCCCCAATACTGCTTGCCACAAGGACGTCAAACTTCCCCTCCCGGAAATCCGCAATCGTCTCCTCCTGGATTTTTTTCGTGACGCCGTCCTTCTTGCCCACAAACTGCTTCGCGCTTATCCCGCTGCCAACAAGGACATCCACAATCCTGGCTATCTGGGTGCGGTACTGGACGAATACAATAATCCTTTTCCCTTTCATGGCCCGGATGGTTTCTAAAAGGACAGGCATCTTGGGATGGTCCTCGTCCTTCTGGGCCAGCATCCTCACCCTCGAAAGGCCTGGTTCTTTCAGGAGCTGCGCGGCTGATTTGCTGTCCTTGCCCTCGAGCTTGGTGAGGTAGCCCCGCAGCGGATAGATCCCCTGCGTCTCAAGGAGTTCAGTCATATGAAGGAGGTGGAGGAGGATGGAATACTGGACAAGCGCGGGATACTTGATGTTGTGCGGGATATTGAGTATCCGCTCGCGCAGCTGCATGAACTTCCCCTTGTGCTTCAATGGCGGAGGGAAGCCCATCGCGGAAAGCCGCTCGGCGTACTTGCCGGTCATCGCGTCCAATTCCTTCTTTATCTCCCTGAAATGGTCCGAGAGCATGACCGGAACCCAGCTGACCTCGCTTTTCTGGACGTACGGGGCGACATCTGGGTCGTCGTGGCTCCTGATTTCCACATTATCGATTTTCAGGGCGTTCATGACCTCCCGGATACGGTCCATCCTGCCCCCGGGCGATGCTGTGAGGCCCAGGAACAGGGTATCAGGCCCATGGAGCTTTTCAGCAACCTGCGTGTAAGCGTAATCACCGACCGCCCGATGGCTCTCATCGAAAATGACCAGCGAGAATTTTGGTTTTAAAATCCCTGTCTCGAGGTCGTTTCGGATGGTCTGGGGAGTGCTCACCACGATGTCCGTAAGATACGCCTCCTTGCGCTTCTTCGGCGCGACCTCCCCGCTGACAAGCGCGACGTTCTTTTCGGAGAGCTCCAGCGTCTTCATCACAGAATGCACGTGCTGCTTGGCAAGCGGCTTTGTCGGAGTGAGAAAAAGGCATCTGCCTATTTTCATCCTGTCCTGGATGAGCATGAGCGCTATCAGCGTCTTCCCGAGGCCTGTCGGAAGCACTACGAGCGTGTTGCCGTGCGTTTTGACGGAATCGTATATGGAAAGCTGGTATGCGCGGGGGATGACGTCCACGTAAAACTATCGACGCCGATATTTTAATCCATGCCGGACCTCATTTCCTCCCTAATTGTCGCCGTGGACCTCTGGATGCGAGGGTCGGCCCAGAAGGCACCCATATCTGCAGAACCAGGATTTCTTTCTATTGCACCACGCAGGAAGTCCAGTGCTTCTGCGCCGTTTGAAATCGTGCTTCCATCCGGCCGCTGCCGCAGGCCAATCACAGTCTCGAAAGTCCCTTCCCCGAGCCTCTCATTGACAATCTGCTGGAGGCGCCTGTAATCGCCTGATGCATATGCTTCCCTTACAGCTGCTGGCCCGGCAACCCTTTCCAAAAGGACGGCAGTCATGGTTTCATAAGGATAAGCGATTGGCCTTGTTGTCGCTCCGATCAGGCCCGAAGAGCCGCTGTTGGCAAGTCCTTCTTCAAGCCAGACCAAATTCGGCATTGCACTCAGCGTTCCGCCATTTGAAAATGCATTGTTAAAACCATGCCCGCGCCAGCCTGCATAATGGTTCATCTCGTGCAAAATGACCTCGTTAAGCAGTGCCGGGTCCCTTGCGGTTGAAGCCGAAACTACGATGATGTTCGTGTTCGGAATATAATAACCGTCAGCCGACTGCCCCCCACTGAGTCTCAGCACTTCTGCATCGGGCACTTCCACGACAATCGGAGGTGGTTGTGTTAGTAGGGGGGCGACCGGAAGGCCGACGTATTGCGCGCGCACCCTTTCCAGATGAGCGCTCGAATCTATCACCCGGCATTCTGTTGTTGCAACTGGGCCTGCTGGGGGCTGGCGGCCTCTAAGAATGTCATCTGTGATAAACGAGGGGTGGGATCCTCTCGGCCCACTCAACCCGCTCCGCGAACTGCTGAGAAAGGCCTGGACCTCTGCAGGGCGTTGAGCTACGAAATGAGGCGCTCTTGGCTGGGGAGCCTGGCATTCCCCAGGCGTCTCTGTGACCGCCGGCATCCGGGATGAGAATTCCCCACTATCCCTGCTTTGCAATGGCTGTGTCATATCATCACTGGCCAATTCCTTTCTTTTTTTCGAATATCATCTTCCGGATTTCCTTCTCCCTGATGCGCAGAATTGTGTAAACCCCTGGCAAATCCCTCTTCAATCCCTGGAAAAATGAGTCTACTTCTTCTGCCAATGTGCCAAGCCGGAATTCATTTGCGGTTGCTGTCTGATTTTTCAGGCTTTCTGCTTTTTTGGATGCGTCCTTATACTCCTGGCTCCGGAGGGTTCTGCCAAGCCTTTCGGAAAAATCATCCATGTTTATTATTCACATTCGAACATTTAAAAGTTATCCGAAGCTTCGAGCGCGGTAAAAAAATCGGTGCGATACCAATGCAACTGACGCAGCCTCCTTAATCGTCGTAGGCCGCCGATATATCAAGCCCCTTCAATCCTTGTTCCACAAGCGCCTTCTCCTTTATCTGCGGAAGCGTATCCTCGTAGGTCGCACGCTCCTCCTTGAAGAAAACGCCTATCGGCAGGCGCTCGTAACTCGTCGTCGTCTGCTCAAACGCCTTCTCAAGGGCAAGCATCCTGTTTCCGGTATCGTGTTTCGGGTCCTGGGCTTCGAGCTTGTACACTCTCTTTGCGAAGAAGTCGTAGGTGTTCAGCTTGTTGAAGGTGACGCACGGCTGGAAGACATCCACAAGCGCAAAGCCCCTGTGGGCGATTGCCTGCCTGAACATCTCCTTCATGTGCGCCATGTCGCCGGCAAACGCGCGCGCGACGAATGTCGCGCCTCCGACTATCGCGGTCGCAAGCGGATTGAAGGGAAGCTCAACCACGCCCTGAGGCGTCGTCTTTGTCTTCATGCCGAGCTGGGACGTGGGCGATGCCTGGCCGGTCGTGAGGCCGTAAATCTGGTTGTCATGGACGATGTATGTCAAATCGTAGTTCCTCCTCATGATGTGAAGGAAATGGCCGGACCCTATTCCGTAGCCGTCGCCATCCCCGCCGACGTCTATCACCGTCAGCCTGTTGTTGGCGAGCTTTATGCCAGAGGCCACCGGCAGGCCGCGCCCGTGCAGGCTCTCGAATCCATATGTATTCAGATAATGCGGTAGCTTGCTGCTGCAGCCTATGCCTGATACGACGACAGCCTGATGCTGCGGGATGCCAAGCTCGGAAAGAGCGCCCTTGAGGGCGCCCACAATCGCGAAGTTTCCGCACCCCGGACACCACTGCGATTTTTCCTTGACGTTGTAATCTGCAATCGCAACCATAACCATCACCTACAGGCTGTGCCTCTGAGGATTGTAATACTCCATGTCCTCCTTCTCGACGACCTCAATCCTCTGCCCGCCCTTGAAGCCGGCAGCCTTCAGCTTCACGACCTCCTCGGCTATCTGCTCTGCGAAGAACTGCCTGCCGTCATATTTGAGCATGTGGAAATCCAGCTTCACGTTCGCATATTCCTTGAGCATGCCGGCAAACTGGGCTGTAGAGTTGTTCTCCACGATGATTGTAACGCCCGCATTACGGAGCGCCTTCTTCACCGCCCGCGGATTCAGGGGGTATAGGTGCGTGAAGCTGACCAGCCTCGCCCTGATGCCTTTCGCCTCCAGAAGCGCAAGGGCATCCAATGCGGGAAGCTTCATCGAGCCCCATGTCACGAGCGTCACCTCAGAGCCTTCTATCGCCCCGAAAACGTCCGGGGCTTCCATCTCCTTAAGGATTCTCCTCATTTTTGCCGCGCGCTTGTCGACCTGCCTTGTCCTCATGACGAAGCTTTCCGAGCTGAAGCCGCTCTCGTCGTGCTCATAGCTCGTGCCCACGTGCATGCCGTTCTCCGTGCCCGGGATGGCGCGCTCGGACACCCCGTCATCCGTAATCGCATACCTCTTCCAGCGCGTCATTGGGGCAAGCTGTGGCAGTGGCCCATTCACGAGTTTCCCGCGCTCGATTTTCACTTTCGACTGGTCGAAGCGCTCGGTCGAGAAGACCGTTTCGGACAAGAACTTGTCTGATAGTAAAATGACCGGTATCTGGTATTTCTCAGCCAGGTTATGGGCTTTGGCAGTAAGGAAGAACGCCTCCTGGACGTCACCTGGGGCCAGAATCACCCTTGGGAAATCGCCCTGCGATGCATGCAGTGCGAACCTCAAATCGCCCTGCTCGGTCCATGTAGGCATGCCGGTGCTCGGCCCGATTCTCTGGACAAGGGCTACGACTATCGGCGTCTCGGAGATGGCCGCCATGCCGAGCGCCTCAGTCATGAGCGCGAAACCGCCCCCGGATGTCCCGACCATTGAGCGCACCCCAGCGAACGAAGCCCCGATCGCATAATTAATCGCTGCTATCTCATCCTCGGTCTGCTTCGTGATGATGGAAAACTGCTTCTCCTTTTCGATGAGGTAATGGAGAATGCTGGTTGCCGGCGTCATCGGATACGCCGCATAGAACTTCATCCCCCCCCGCACAGCCCCCAGGGAGATGGCTTCGTTGCCCGTGATTATCGGCTTGCGCTCCTCGTGTATCGGGGCTATCTTTTTTCCGAAAGAAATCCCGTTGGATTTCACGAATTCATAGCCTGCTTTTGCCGCGTTTATGTTCACCTTTATTATTTCCTCGCCCTTTCTCGCAAGCTCCTCCCGGATCAGCGTCTCGAGCCTGCCAAATGGGTATTCCACCGCAGCCAGCGCCGCACCGAGGGCGGCAGTATTCTTCATCTGCTCGGTCCCGCCCACTTCCAGCGTGAGCTTGGAAAGCGGATGGGCGTGCATGCGGACATCAGGCCTTAATTTGAAGCGACTCGTATCTATTAGCTGGTCGTATATTATCATGCCCCCCCGAGCCATGCTTTCCATATGATAGAAGATGGCATCCTTGTTGAGCGCCACCACCAGGTCGCATTCCCTTCTAGGAGAGTGGATTGGCTTATCGCTGATGCGCACCTGGACGGTGTTGTGGCCCCCGCGGATAAGTGATGGGTACTCTGGATACCCTATGACATGATATCCCCCCCTCGTGAAGCACTTCACCATGAGCCTGCCGGTAATCATCACGCCTGCCCCGGCCTGGCCGGCAATCTTGAAAACGAAATCCATACTTCTCTCCTTTAACTGGTAAGGTCTAGCATACTCCTTTAATCGCTTTTAAAATATTATCGAAATAGCTATCGGCAAGCGTCGTTTACCCGCAATCCGGGTTCCTTTCGCCGTTCTATATACATTTTTATACCTTTTGTAACATATATTACCTATCATACGTCGCACCAGGTTGATTGAGGTCAGATTATGGCACGCTTGATGGATATTCACAGACAGAGGATGGCCGGGAAGAAAGACTCTGGAAACGAGCCGTCGAAACCTCCCATTCCTCCGGTCGCAGAGCCGATACGGACAGAAGCCCCCATGGTGGCCCCGCCTGCGCCGGTTGCTCAGCCGTCGGTACCGAAACCGACGTCACAATCCTCCCAGGCGCCTCCGGCACCGGTAGTCAAGGACGCATACCAGCGCGATTTCACAGAGCGTACGGAATTCGAGAAGGCCACCCACGAAATAGCGGTTGGAACGGTTCCGAGGATCCGCCTCGGCCAGGTCCTCACCTCAGAGATGGTCGAGCTTGGTCATGTGAATGCAACTGAGGCCCCTCCATGCACTGATGGCGAGCATGGTCACATCCCGGGCTACATCTGGGGCCTCGGAAAGAAGCCGAAGGGGATGGCCGGCGGCCTAGCCCTCGTCGGAGTGAAGCCGAAGGACGAGGATACCGGAGACGTCATGCTATATAAGATACTGGTTGAGGCTGCAAAAGACCTCAAGGCGCACGCTCTTCCGACTGAATCCGGCCCGTATGCTGATAAGGAAGGTCGCGTGGCTGAAATGGCCGAGGCGATTTTCACAGGCGCGAAAGAGGGCGACCTTTTCGGGCTGATTGAGCGTGTCATAGACATGCGCCCTTTCGTGGAGCCCATGAGCGAGAGGGCCAACCCCCGATTCTTCAAGAGCTACAATTTCCATTACATCGAGTCGGTCGAGACGCCTGACGAGCTTCCGGGTGCCGGGGCAATCCTGGGGCAGGAGGCGAGGCTGGCGAAGGAGCGCGTAACCGGCGCGGGCCTCTTCAAGCTCGTGCATCCGATGGAGCCATATCTTCTTGCAGTCGCGGCGCTAAGGCTTAAGGGGATTAACGCATATCCTGCGCAATCCATCGTCCCAGCAGGCGAGGACGAGGAGGCCGCGCACCCGCTGATTGTCATACTCGACCTCTCGAAAGAGGTCCCGCTCACCACATTCGACATGTTCCGCGCCCACCCAGCAACCGGGGCGATAGACATCCTGAGCGATGTCGCGGTCGAGGGCGTCACATATGCCATGCTCGCCGAAGCCAGAGTGAGGCACCTTGTCTACGACATGATACGCCTGGGCGAGCAGGGACAGGAGATGGACCCGGATGTGTTCGGCAACCAGCTGAACCGGATATCGCGGATGCTCTTCGAGTCGGTCAAGAGATGGGACGGGAACGAGTTCGTATCAAGAGCCATGACGAAGCTGAGCATGGGTCTTGGCGAGGCCATCCTGATTTCCGACGTGAACCGGTTCAGGACAGCCAACAACCCGCATGCTGCAGACCAGGTGGAACGGATGGCAAGGGAAATCCTCACAAGCGGGACAGACCCGGAGCACATCCGGCCATCCGATCCAATCATAGTCCAGGCCAAGGACATCGCCATGGATGTCTACAGCATTACCGCAAACGCCCTGACCATTGTCCAGACGCTCCTTGGCGCATGGATAACGAAGGCCAACGAAGGGCAGAAACAGGAATGAAAAAATCGGGCCCGATGGGAGTTTCACTGGTTTCCGGTTTCGTGATTCCGGTTTCCCGCGCGAAACGGGAGACCATAAGAGCGAAACCGGGAACGCAATTTGAACCCATAACCTAGTGGTGTCTTCCGCGCTTGGAAGCGGCATTCGAAGCCACTCGCCCTATCCAGGTTAGGCCACGGGCCCTTGTTTTTCTTTGCTGATTCCAATTCTAATGCTTTTCGTTGCCGCTCTCAACCCAACGTCCGCCATACCCGCATATATCGGAAAAGATGCATGAGCGGGGAAGCATGATTGTCGTGGCTATCCGCAAACAATCGGTCAGAGCGTGAGGACCTCGCACCCGTCATCTGTGACCAGCACGGTATGCTCGGTCTGGGATACCAGGCCTCGGCTGACCTCGCGGAGGACCGGGTAGCCCCTGATGAAATGGTTCTGGAGGAGCTCTTTTAGTGCCGCGCTGACAAGAAGCTTCGATTCGAAGCTCTTCCTCACCCACCGCTCAGCAAATGGCAGCATCCCGTAGTTCTGCATCACATACTCGACAATCTTCCTCGACTGCCTCATCCTGACCTTGGAAGGCATATAGATTGAGAAAATCTCGACCTGCTCCAAATCCTCCACATGGCCCTGTCCGGTGGTGGAAAAGGGCTCTACGGCGAAAATGTCGCCGGCCTGGAACTTGTAGGGGTCGTTCGTCTTTATGTTCGGTATCTCCACCCCTGCGTGGAGCTCGTTGGATTTTATCATGTGCCCGGATAGATTTGATATCGGGTTGAAGCCGTACCCCTTGATGGTCTGCTCTATCACCGCGCCGATTTCCCCTACGGTCACTCCCGGGCGGATGGACTTGATGGCGTTATCGAGTGCCTCGTCCGAAGCCTGGACCAGCTTGCCATTTTTGCCGTCCAAATCCACGGTGTATGCTGTGTCGGACAGGGCCCCGTTCATCTCGATTCCCAGGTCTATCTTCACAAGGTCTGTCTCGCCAAGGGAGTTTTCGGATTCGAATTCCGGCGTGTAGTGGGCTGCGATGTCGTTTATGGAAATGTTTACCGGGAACGCGGGCTTTCCGCCTTCCTCGCCTATCATCTGCTCGATGGTCTCTGCGATATCCAGAAGCGATTCGCCCACCATGATGAGGCTCTTGCTTTCCTCCCGGACCTTCGACGCGATTTTTCCAGCCTGCCGAAACAGCTCCAACTCGTTATCGTCCATGAACATGACCTCCGATGAAAAGCGATACTCCGTGAGATAATGCCTCCCTCGTTTTTTAAACCCTATTCTCGGATGGTGTGACATATATTAAAAAATTGTGTATTATGATATATAATCATGAAGATGCATTTCAGGCAACTTCAAGAGAAGCGCCGGAGCCACCCGGAAATGAGCGCGAAGACAGCAACCTCGGCGTGGCTATCATCGATACAAATGTCTGAAAAATCGCATTCCTCATTAATCCTTCCAGCCATACCTAGTCATCCATGCCCAGCGTAGCGGAATTGGTGCGGGAAAGGTTCGGCGAGCTTACCCAGATACAGAAACTCGCCATGCCGAAAGTCCTATCTGGCCAAAATGTGCTGATTCTGGCGCCCACCGGCTCAGGCAAGACGGAAAGCGCCCTCCTTCCCATCCTTGAGAAAATAAAACTGATGCAGGCCGAGCCAGGGGCAGCGCAGAGCGAGGGGATTTACGCCATATACATCACGCCGCTGCGCGCGCTTTCCCGCGACCTGAAGGAGCGGTTCGGCTGGTGGTGCGACCGGCTGCAGATAACCTATGACATCAGGAGCGGGGATACCACGATGCACGAGCGGGCCAAGCACAGGAAGAATCCGCCCCGCATCCTGCTGACAACGGTCGAATCCCTCCAGGCGCTCCTCATGGGACGTATAATGCGGCGTCACCTGACAAGCGTGCGCTTTGTGATTGTGGATGAAATACATGACATCCTGGACAACAAGCGCGGGGCGCAGCTTTCGTTGGGCCTCGAGCGGCTTAGTGAAATCGCGAAATTCCAGCGCATCGGCCTCACGGCCACAGTCGCGAACGAGAACGAGGCGGCAAAGCTCCTTTTCGGCGAGCGCGAACACGCGATATGCGAAAGCGGAAAGAACAGGAAGATGGAGATATCGGTCGAGCATACGGCGGGGGAAAAGAGGCTCGAGCGAATTAAAGAGCTTTGCGGAAAGAACCGCTCCCTGCTTTTCGTCAATACGCGCAGCACCGCCGAAGAGCTCGGGGCATCGCTGAAAAAGATGGGCGCGCCCATAGGGGTCCATCACGGCTCCCTTGCCAAGGGGGTGCGCCTTTCCACAGAGGACGATTTCAAATCCGGAAAGCTGAACTCCATTTTGTGCACCTCCTCGCTCGAGCTTGGGATTGATGTTGGCGACGTGTCGCTCGTCATGCAGTATGGCTCTCCGCACCAGGTGTTCCGGCTCATCCAGCGCATCGGACGCTCGGGCCACAGCCTGGACAAGACGCCGAAAGGGATTGTCTTCCCTTCGGATTTCGACGATATGCTGGAGAGCGAGGTGATCTCGGTCCTTGCCCATAACGGATGGATGGAGGACAAGCGGGTGGAACGGGGTGCCCTGGATGTCATAGCCCACCAGCTTGTCGGGCTATGCCTGGATTTCGGGCGCACAGACCTTGCGAAGGCGCATTCCATCCTCTCGCGCTCCTATGCGTATGGAATAACGTATGACAAGCTGCGCATGGTCGCGCTCCAGCTCTATGCAGAAGGGATAATATTCTATGATGAGGACCCCCAAGGCGGAGTGTCGATTCGGGCCAAATCCCGTGCCCGCGAATACTACTCCTCGTACCTTAGCACGATTCCGAAAACGAAGCGCTTCCTCATGAAGGACATCGCGGCAAACCGCATCGTATCCAGCCTGGATGAGGAGTTCGTGGTCAACCTTGAAAGCGGCTCGTGCTTCCTCTCGCACGGGATTCCCTGGCGCGTCGTGGACATCACCGAAGGCGAGGTGCTGGCCGAACCTGGCTCGGGCTCTGACATCATGGTCCCCTCATGGACCGGGGAGGACATCCCCGTATCGTTTACCGTCGCGCAGGATGTCGGCAGGATGCGCGCGGTCAAGAAGGAGGTGCGTCCGCTGCCTGACGACTCAACGATAGTCATCGAGATTGTCGAGGACCTGATCATCATCCACGCCTGCTTCGGGACGAAGGTGAACGAGGTGCTCTCGCGCGTCTATTCGAAGAAAATCACCGGGCTGATAGGCGAGAGCGTGATTTCGGTCTCCGACCCGTACCGGATTCTCATCAAGCTGCCATTCCCCCTCAAGGAGGAGCTGATAGTGAACACGTTCCGCGAAATCCGGGATGTCCGGCGGCAGCTCGAGGACTCCCTAGAGCATTCGTCCCTCCTGAAATTCAAGTTCCTGCATGTCGGGAGGATGTTCGGCCTGCTTTCCGAGGACGCGAACATCGGGAGCCGGTTCATCACCGCCATGCGCCACTCGGTCGTATACGAGGAGGCGCTGCGCTCGATTTTCTTCAGGTATTTCGATATCGAAGGGACAGAGCGGGTTCTCTCGTCTGTTCGCAATGGAAAAATCCGCCTCGTGACCGACAGCCGCAAGAAGGCCAGCTTCTTTGCCGCGATAGGGATAGAACGGGTATCCGGGGCCGAGTCCGTCGGCGCACTTGCCCCGCGCGAGCGCATCATCGCAGCGTTTCGGGAGAACGTGCTTTCGAAGACCGTTCAACTGCGTTGCCTCAGCTGCGACGCAAGCCGCTTCATGCACCTTGCAGGTGCGCCAGATTCGGTCAAGTGCCACAAGTGCGGCGCGGCTTCGCTTGCGCTCCTTCCGCGCGGGGGCCAGGTGGTGCATGATTTGGAATTCTCGGCCGGCCTCATCCGTGCCTACGGGAAGCGGGCGCTGATTGCGCTTTCCACCTACGGCATCGGGCCCTCTACGGCAGACCGCGTCCTCAAGCGCCTGCAGCGGAGCGAGGATGCGTTCTACCTGGATTTGATTGAGGCGCAGAAAGTGTTCATCAAGAACAAGAAATACTGGAAAATTTCCTAAGCATTATCGGCGGATATGCTGGCTACTCTTCCAGGTGCGCCCTCTTCAGGGGCTCCTTTGAATACAGCAGGCTCAGCGTAAGGACGGCCCCGATAATGACCTCCGGCCACATGCCAAGTCCGATAAGCACACCTATAGCAGCCGTCACCCAGATGGCAGCGGCCGTGGTAAGCCCCGTGGGCTTGCCTATCCCCTGGCGCCAGATGACTCCGAGGCCCAGGAACCCGATGCCGGTCACTATCTGCGCTATCACGCGCGAGGGGTCGTTATAAGGCTGGTCGAACCTGATTGAAACGAGGGTGAATATCGTGCAGCCGAGGCAGAACAGCGCGAATGTCCGCAGGCCTGCGGGCTTGTGCTTGCGCGAGAATCCTATGGACAGACCGATAAGAACCGCGGCGACAAGCCTGATTACTGCCTCAATATCATCCACCATGCGTCGATATTTCTGTGACAGACATTTATAACCTTTCCTAGCGCGAATAACCACAGGTGACCATTAATGGCATACTGCATACCGCGACAGGCATCCTCGGCTCATGCTCTCGAGCCCGGCTTCAGGAAGGTTGAGCCGCTTGCAGAGGGGCAAAGGATTCTCCCAGAAACAGAAATCCGCCAGGTCTTCTCATTTTTTTTCAAAAAAGGGGCTTTGGACTTGGCAACAAGGTTCGGGGATGCCCGTGCGAAACTGCGTGAGCTATTCGGTGCAAGCGCGGAAATAGCGGAAACCCCGGCCGGAGGGCTGAGGTTCTTAGCGAGGCTCGAATTCCTGACGGAAGACCGCTCATTGGACCTGGACCTGAACCAGAAGGTGGTGGGAGCGGGGTTCCAGCTTAGGCTCCACAGCGTTCCCGTCACCGAAGGCTCTCCTGAGGAGCGCTTTGAGAAAAGGGAGCGCCAGGAGGGCAGCGGCAGGAAAATCGAGTTTTTCGAGCAGAGGATGCTCCGGAAATATGTGATAACCGAAAGCGAAGATTCTTCACGGATTGACCGCGCGGCCAAGTCTGCCGAGAACCTCCTGCAGCTGGCATCAATACTGCGCCCGGTTGGGATTAGCGAGGATTTGCCGACAAACATCGTGCCTCTGGAAAAAGCGCGTGTGTCCAAGTCGCCTCCCAAAACCGGCCTTCAGGAACCGTTAGTCGATGGATTGCCATCAATGCAGGGCGGCAAGGCCTCCTGATATTAATTTTTCCTTTCCAATCACAATTCGTGTACAAGCAGACCATAGTCATCCGCGCGGATTTGGGCATGGGCCCGAAGAAAATCGATGCTTTTTAGTTCCGCGGAAATCAAGTCTCCAAATCTATTTATTTAGCCTTGTGGTTTCTCTGCTATGGTTGGAAAAAGAAATGCTGGTTACAACAATATTTACTGGAATAAGGAGTACCTGGACCAACAACTGAAGAATGGGAAGACCTACGTGACCATTGCCAGAGACAACCATATTGGCCGGAGCACTGTTCAACGGGCACTGAACAGATACGGTTTAACGAAACCTAGTGCCGATTGGGATTCAGATGAGGTTGCACTCCTAAAAAGCAACTATGGAAAGGATGTAAATTTCAAAAGTTACTTTCCGCATAGGTCGTTATGTTCCATTTATCATAAAGCCCACAAACTTGGTTTGGAAAACAATATTAAACCACGGCGTTATCGACTGGCAGAAAATTTTTTCAAAGAATGGACGGGTGGGATGGCCTATGTTTTGGGCTGGCTGTTCAGTGATGGAAACGTTGATCCCAAGATGCGGACATTTCGTCTCAAATTAGCTATCAAGGACATTGGTATACTAAGAAAAATCCGGTATGCCCTTGGTTCCAATGCTCGAATCGGCATCGTGAATCAAGCATTGCCATCAAAGAAATCTATCAATCAGTACGCTTTATTGGCAATCCATAGTCGAAATATGTGCATGGACTTACTGGCGCTGGGATGTACACCAAAGAAAACCAACAAGTTTATTATCCCGGGTATGCCCTCTTCTGTGGCACGCCATTTTATACGTGGCTATTTCGATGGTGATGGTTCGATAAGTTTCAACCGGCCCAACACAATTCGGCTTAGAATTGTCAGTTCAAATGCCGGTATAATATATTGGATGGCAGATGTTTTTCGAGAAAGTCTGAACATCCCACGGAATATCAAGAAAGTTGAGAATATATGGCAGTGTGAATATTATGGTAATAATGCAAGAGCAATCTGTTCTTGGATGTACTCAGATTGCGGAGAACTTTATCTGGAAAGAAAGAGGAAGAGATATATACTGCATCTTGAAAAATGGTCGTCATGTATAAACAGGTCATTGTTGAGAGGAAAGACCTTAGGATGTCATGCGGAAAGATGATAGGGCAAGGTTCCCACGCCTCAGTATCAGCCTATAAAAAAGTTACCAAATCCCATCCCGAAATCGCCCGTGCCTGGGAAGATGAAGGCCAGATGAAGGTCGTCCTCAAGGTCCAGAGCGAGGATGAGCTGCTCGAATACTACAACAAAGGGAAAGCCGCCGGAATACCGTGCGAGCTCATCCGCGATGCCGGCCACACGCAGGTGGAGCCCGGCTCCATCACATGCTTCGCGGCCGGCCCGTGGGACGAGAAGGAGCTCGACGCTATTTTCGGGAAGCTGAAACTACTCTGAGGCATCCCTATGGACTTCTTCCTCTTCCACTGCTGGGGCGGGGACGGAAAGAGCTGCTGGAGCGGCTGGCTGCAGGGCGAGTTGCAGGTTTCGGGTTTAGCATCCCGCGTCCTGAGCCCTGATTTTCCCGAAACCGACAACCCGAAACTGGCCGACTGGCTCGCCACCACCCGCAAGCTCGTCCCGCGCTTCGAACCGAAGGATGAATGGGTACTGGTCAGCCACAGCCTCGGCAGCCCTACAATACTCCGCCTGCTCGAATCATTCCAGGGGGGCGAGAAAGTGAAAGCCGTAATCCTTGTAGCAGGATTCGCCCAAGACCTCGGCATCCCCCAAATCCGCAATTTTGTGGAAAAAAAATTCGACTGGAAGAAAATCCGGGAGAGCGCCGACCGCTTCATCGTCATAAGCTCGGACAACGACCCGTTCATCCCGCTTTCGGAAGGCGCGCGCATGGCAAAGCTCCTGGGAACAAAATGCGAGTTCATTGTCGAGCATGGGGCGGGCCATATCAACGAGGGCGCCGGCTTCACGGAATATCCGCGGCTTCTGGATTTGATAAGAAAACTGTGATTTGCAAGCATCCTCATTCAGATGCCGTTGTCTTTATCGTTTCGGACTTCGGTTCCATCGTTCCTTCAAGAAGCTTTTTTGCGCAAGGGTCGCACATATTCCCCGAGTATATCATATGCTCCTTGGCAGGGCTGTTCGGTATCCGGTCAAGCGCTTCCTTCGCTATCAGGGCTCCCGTCCTTAAATTCACAATCGCGTTTCTCGGGTTATGCCATGAGCAGCATGTCATATCCTGTAACTTCATTTTATTCATCATAGTCACCTTTGTCCAGTGTGCAGGCTGGCTTCCTTGAAACTTCAAAAGCGCTTCAGAGCAGCTTTATCCCGTGGCGCTCCAGCTCAGCGGTCATCTCATTTGGCCAGTGGCTTGCCTGGACCTCGCCGATGTGCGCCTTCCGGAGGAGCAACATCGAAAGCCGTGATTGTCCGATTCCGCCGCCAACCGAAAGGGGAAGCTGGTCGTCCATAAGCATTCTGTGGAACTGCAGGCCGAGCCTGTCCATAGCGCCCGCGGCCGCAAGCTGTTTTTGGAGCGAATCCTTATCAACCCGTATGCCCATCGACGAGAGCTCGAACGCGCTTTTCAGCACCGGATTCCATACGATGATATCCCCGTTTAGGTTCCAGTCGTCGTAATCTGGCGCCCGCCCGTCGTGGGGTTGCCCGTCCCGCAGCGGCCACCCTATCCTCATGAGGAATATCGCACCCTCGGATTTTGCTATTTTGTCTTCCCGCTGCTTGCGTTCAAGCTTCGGATAAGTTTTTTCCAGGTCCGAAGTGGTCACGAACGTGATGTCATTAGGCAGGGTCCTTTTGATGTGGTATTCCCTCTCAATCATCCTCTCCGTCTTCTTTATCGCGTCATATATCTTCGCGACTATGCATCGGAGGAAATCCACAGTCCTGTTCTCTGCGCTCATAACCCGCTCCCAGTCCCACTGGTCCACATAGAGCGAATGGATGTTGTCGAGCTCCTCATCCGGCCTTACCGCGTTCATGTCGGTCCAGATGCCTTCCCCGACACCGAACCCGTATCTAGCCAGCGCCATCCTCTTCCATTTGGCGAGCGAGTTGACGACCTCCGCCCTTGTCCCATTGTCATCCTTGACGTCAAATGCGACCTTTCTCTCCACACCGTTCAAATCATCGTTGATTCCGGTTCCGGCCTGAACGAACAGGGGCGCTGACGCCCTTTCAAGGTTCAGGTTTTCCGAGAGTCGGTCCTGGAAATGACTCTTGATTTTCGGAATCGCTCTTTCGGTGTCCCTGACCGACAAGCCTGGCCTGTAGCCTGGAGGAATATGCAGTCTCATGAGTATATAGTTGTAAAAATCATTTATAAATGGTGTGGTATGTCATCTAAAAACACGAAAATGCCGTTGGGTGGCCTGCCGGCCACTACCGGCAATTTTTCCAGAGCCAAAACCCAGGACTGGAAACCGGGAACAGAAGAAAAAATTGCCGCAGGCCTGATTTGAACAAGCGACCCCACCGTTTCCGCCTTTTTTAGTAAAAAAGCGGCCCAAAACAGGGCCTTCAACTCATCGAGAGTCTTCAGCTTCACAGTCTCTTTTAGCTAAATAAATCCTAAAAGAGGCAGGTGTGCTCTCCCACTGAGCTACTGCGGCTAAGTTGATATGAACTCTATCGCAACGGTTTATATTCGTGTCGCCTCTGCAGCCTGCGCGGGCGCTTCCCCCCTGCCGGCCGTGCTGTCCTACGGGATTGCCCACATCTTTTTCGCGGCCGACCAGGCAGAGATGGTCCGGGACATGATGGAGCGATACAAGCGCAGGATATCGAAGCAGGAGAGCGTATGGCTCACTTGCCGTACCTTCGCTTCCTTTTGGCATATTCCTTCAAAGCAGCGCCGAAATCCTTCTTCGAGAAATCCGGCCAGAGCTTCCTGCAGAAATAGAACTCGCTGTAGCATGCCTGCCACGGCATAAGTCCCGAAAGCCTCTGCTCCCCCGAGGTCCGTATAACAAGGTCCGGGTCCGGGAGGCCCTTCGTATATAGGTGAGCGCTTATAGCCTCCTCGTCCACGGATTTGAGGCCCTCCGTAAGCATTTTGTTCACGGCATCGACTATCTCCTCGCGGCCGCCGTAAGATAAAAGCAGGTTGAGCTGGTACTTCCGCTCTCCTCCCGCCGTCATGCTTTCGGCCTTCCTTATCATCTCCTGTATCTCCTGCGGGAACAACGACAGGCGACCGAAAAAGCGCACGCGCAGCTCATCCTTGTTCCGGTCGTCGCTTTCGATGGCCTTGCGGAGGTTGTCCTTGAAAAGCTCGAAGAGGCCGCCCACCTCGTCACGGTCCCGCTTGAAATTGTCGGTGGAAAATCCCCACATGGTAAGCATCCGGACATCCGCCGCCTTGCACCATTTGAGGACGTCTCCGATTTTACGGATTCCAATTGCGTACCCCTCCTGCTTGGAAATCCCCTTCTTCTGGCTCCACCTGCGGTTGCCGTCGGGTATTATCGCGATGTGCTTCGGTACGCTGTCTTGCGCCATATGAGTGACCGCCTAGTAGACTATCTGACTCAGCTTCTTCATCTTCGCCGCGCGCTTGAGTTCCTTGGCTATCCGCCTTCCTGCGCTCATGGGCTCCTTGTAGTAATAGACCGAATACGGAGAGCCTTCAGGGTAGACGTTCGTTCCGGCGACTATCCTCGCGCTGATTTCGAAAGCGTAAATCTCGAGCTCCTCGGTTATTATCGTCTCCACGCAGAAGGGCCCGATGAGGCCGCCGAAGAGGTCGAACGACGTCTCGCTTATCGTCCTCCCGATTTCCATATATTCCGAAAGGAGCGATTCGCGCAGGACCAGGGGCTCATTGCCTATGACGGTAAATGCCATCTTGGGGTCCATGCCCAATGACACGGCTCGGGCAATCTCGTCCGCGCTGCTCTCGACCCTCCGGTCAACGCCTAGCAGCTCCAATTCGCCCTGCTTCGTCTTGTATCCATGGCCTGGAAAGGGGCTGAAGAAATAATGCGGATAGGCGCGCACGCCTATCAGGAATTCCTGTATCATGTATTCCTTCTCATTGACCCTTTTCCGGAACTCCTCTTCTGAGCTGACGACGACATACCCGCGCCCGCCCTTGGCGCCCGGGAACTTCACCATGGCCGGGCCGTCAATCTCTTCGGGCTTGAGGATGCGTGGCGTCTTGATGCCTGCTTTTTTGAGCCACTGGAACATCTTTTCCCGGCTGCGCTCCCACATAAGGCTCCTCCGGTTCCCGTAAACCGGCACCGGAAGGTCGTCGAATGCCGCCCCGACATATTCAACGAAAGAGCCATGCGGAATCAATATGGCCTCCTCATCCACAAGATAATCTAGCGGGATATCCTTGTAGTCCTCGACTTCTATGAATTCGTCTGGCCTCCCGAGCGGGAAGGATTCGTAGAGCTTGCGCTTGTCCTTCTGGACAATGCCGATTGTCTTGATGCCTTCCTCACGCGCTCCCTTGAAAATCTGCAACGAAGAATGAGAGCAAATGGTAGCTATCTTGAACTTCTTGTATTTGGAGAGAATATCCTCTATCTTTTTTCGCTCGAGCATATGATATTTGATGATAAACCGGTTAAAAAATGTTATCATATATAATATTGTTGCATTGGAAGTGATATTATGGTGCAAGCTCAAAAGAGGCCGCCGGAAAGGGAAGAAACTGAAAGCATAATCCAGTCACTGCGCGAACTGGTGCAGCGAATCAGGAGCGTGCAGTTCACGCCGGAGCAGCGCGAACAAATCCGCCAATTCCTCGAGGAGATGGCGCGCCGCACGCAGCAGACTTCCACCCAGCCTTCGTCACCCGTGGAGACCGCGCCGCAATCCAGAAGGCAGCCTGCGCCAAGGCGCGTCGAGCAGTTCGTTTACGATATCAGCCTCGGAGGCAGGACATACCGCGTCGCGCTTGCCGAGCCGCTACCGACGCTACGTGGCGGCGGCGTTAATTTGGCGGATGCCCAGAGGCGTCTTCATGATTTGCTGCTGAACAACCAGCTGGTCACGCACGCGAATCCGAGCGATCCGGCAAGCCCCGTAGTTGCGCTTGCGCAGGTGACCATGCCCGGTTCCAGCCAGGCCGAGCAGAGGTTCAATGCAGGAACGCCCAACCAGAGGCTTGACCTCTTCAGGGACGCATATCTCAACCTCACGTTCCGCAACGGAAGATACGTCGAAAGCACGGCTGTCCGCATCACGGAAGTCCCGCAAGAGGGCAGCACGAGGAGACTCTAGGGGTGGCATGAATGGCACAAACACAAAGACCTACAGAAGCGCGATTATCCGAAACAGAGCGGATTTTCATGGACAAGCTTGTCCACCGCGGCTATACCGATGTGCAGGCGAGGGAATTCATGGACATCGTCCAGCGCCTTCGCAGCGGGCAGAATGTCGTATTGACCTCCCGGCAGTCCGAATGGGTGAACGACATCAACACAATCAACGCCAGCTGGAGCCGGATATCGCCATCCACGCGGAGGCTCAGCCAACTCCAGCCCGGGCAGGTCTCGGAGATGTTCTCAGGCTTGATGCTTGCAGGACCGAGCAGGCCAGGTCCGACGATGGTTGCAGAGGTGCAGACGCCTGCCCCGGTCAGGACATTCGTCTACGATGTGACTATCGATGGGAGCCACTATCGCGTCCAGACCAACGCCGCCCTCGTTTCGGGGGGACTGACGACCGTCCAGGGAAGCAGGGCTGGCCAGCTCAGCCGCATGCTATCGGCAAGCCCGAATCCGATTATCGCGATAACGACTCCTGAAGGGGCAACCGTCTCAGGTCGCACAATCCAGAATACGCCCGAGTTCGCGCAATTCGCTGAAGGGTATGCGAGTGCCTATAATGCCATGCTCCGCAACCCGAACGATCAGCGCATCGCGATAAGTGAGGTAAGAAGGCGCAGGGGAAGCTGATTTTTTTCCCCATTTTATTTTATATCCGTCTTATCGTCCGTATGCTATTGATGCCGGTTCCTTCCACGCGCATCTCCGT
This sequence comes from Microcaldota archaeon, assembly GCA_043800955.1. GTDB lineage: Archaea > Micrarchaeota > Micrarchaeia > Anstonellales > Bilamarchaeaceae > Bilamarchaeum. Next base: position 6,072 of record JAZDMN010000049.1, on the reverse strand, counting down.
CTCCTCAACGCCGGCTTTTCCGAAAATCAGAGTATTACTCCTTGTGAAGAATCCGGCGTCTGCTAACTGCGAACGGAGCGGAAGGCTCCTTGATTGAAAGCCCCCATCGAATGAGAGTGCCATGACGTTGGCGCCGCGCGGCGCGATAAAGAGGAATCCTGAATAATAGACCATGCTTTCGCTTCCGAGTGCGGACGTATCGAAAGGCATTGTATATGCCGGGACGGTGTCACCCATGCCCTCATTCGGAAGTCTCGTCAATAGTCTGTCGTTCTTCGTTAAAACGAATACCGAATCCTCGCTCGGTTCCCAGTCGGCTATGCCCTGCTCCTGAAGCTGGCCCATGTCGGTCCTGGTCGCGTACATCGCAAGGGAAATAGGCTCGAACGAAATGCTCTCCCTGGTCCTTGTCACGATAAGGAGGCTCGTATTGGTCATCACATAATCCCTGCCGAACCTGCAGACGGTCTGCCGGATGGTCTCTCCAGGTTGCAGGAGGCTTTCTAGCCCGGAACCACATGCTGGTCCCGCTGGTCTAGTCGGCCTCTGGCGTTCCTGAAGCCTGGCTTGCACCACCGGTTGGGCCGGGAGCGTGCTTCCGGATTTAAGCGATGTGGCATGCGCTCCGCATGCTGCAAGGAGCGGCAAAGAAAATGTCAATGCGAATGCGAGCTTCCTGATTTTCTGCGGCTTCTTCGCTTCTTCTCCGCAGAATGCAAGTGTTTTCCTCAGGCGCATACAGATGAATCTATTTGTTACAATTTATAAATATATATGTGAATGATGGCAAATACAAACGGCTTAAAGCGATTCTTGCGATAACCATCCATGAAAGCGATAATCCTTGCCGCCGGCGACGGCGTGCGCCTCCGGCCGCTCACAGAGACAAGGCCAAAGCCGATGCTCCATGCAGCAGGCAGGCCCATCCTCCACAACCTCCTATGCGAGGCGAAGAAGGCGGGCATAACCGAAGCCGTCATTGTCGTACGTCGTATGAAGGAAAAAATCGTGGAATATGTCTCGAAGAACGATTTCGGCCTCAAAATCACGTTCGTGGAGCAGGGAGCGGAGAACGGCTCGGGAGCAGCGCTGCTCTGCGCACAGCCGCATATCGATGACACATTTATTGTTCTGGCAGGCGATATCGTCACAGAGGCATCTGTTATCAAAGCAGTAATGGATGCGCATTCCGGCGGAATAACCGTCGGGCTCAAGAAGGTCGCGAACCCGCACGGATATGGTGTTGCGGAGCTTTCGGGCGACCGGATAAGCATCTTCGAAGAGAAACCTACCCACCCCAAGTCCGACCTGGCGAACCTTTCGGTCTATTGCATGGAGCCGACGGTCTTTTCCGAGCTGAAATCAATCGGGAAATCAGAGCGGGGCGAGTACGAGATTACCAGCCTTTTCGTGGGAGCGAAGGGCGTTGTCGTCTCGGGCTATTGGCGGGATATCGCATACCCGTGGGACCTGCTTGAGGCCAACGAATACCTGCTCTCGAAAATGGAGGCGAAGAGCGGCCACATAGAAAACTCGACTATTGAAGGCAAGGTCATCATGGAACCTGGTGCAAGGATAATCAACAGCTACGTAGAGGGCTGCGCATATATCGGTGAGGGGACGACCATCGGGCCGAACGCGTGCATACGTGGCTTCTGCTCGATAGGCAAGAACTGTTCTATAGGGCCGGGCACGACCGTGAAAAGCAGCATACTGCTCGACAATGTCAATGCGAAGCACCTGGCATACATTGGCGACAGCGTCATAGGAGAGAACGTCAATTTCGGCTCAGGAACACAGATCGCGAACTTCCGCTTCGACGGCGATAATGTGAACGTGCTTACAGAAAAAGGCTGGGCGAACTCGGGAAAGAAGAAGCTCGGGGCTTTCGTTGGCGATAATACGAAATTCGGCGTCCTCTCCTGCACGATGCCGGGCAAGCTGATTGGCGCAGGATGCGAGATACATTCCGGCGTCGTCGTGAACAAGAACGTGCCATCCGGAGTGCGCGTCTTCACGAGGCAGCCGATTGAATTCGGCAAGGTCGGAGACGGAGAGGGCCAATAACGTACAATCCGGTTTATTCTACTGAAATATACTGAAATTGTTGTTAGGTGTTCTGATGGGAGATTACAAGACATTGGAGAATCTGGGGAAGGCATTCATCGGAGAAAGCATGGCGCGAAACCGCTACACGATGTACGCAGGCATCGCCACCAAGGAAGGCTACCGGCAGATTGCGGAGCTCTTCCTCGCGACGGCGATGAACGAGCTTGAGCATGCGGAATGGAACATGAGGATGCTGAATGCGGTCATGGAAAAGACCGGCAGCAGGTTTGACCCGAAAGTCGAGATGGAAGTCCCCCATGTAGTTAAGACCACCGCAGAGAACCTCGCAGCTGCGATTGCAGGCGAGCACTACGAGACGACGACAATGTATCCTGAATTCGCGGATGTGGCGCAGAAGGAAGGCTTCGCGGACGAAGCATCGCGCCTCCGCTCGATTGGCAAGGTCGAAGCGCACCACGAATCACGCTACAAAATGCTCCTTGAGCAGGTCAAGGCAGGCACCGTCTTCAAGAAGTCGGCAAAAGTGAAGTGGGTATGCATGAAATGCGGCTATGTGCACGAAGGCAACGAGCCGCCGGCAAAGTGCCCCTCGTGCGACCATGACAAGAGCTACTACATGCTGCTATGTGAGCAGTATTGATTTTTCCTTTTTCCATATCCTTTTCCAGGGCCATTGGAGGGATTCCTTCGGGATTAGCCGCCAATTGAAGACGAGTTTCTTCTAAATGTTGAAAAACAGGAAAAAAACATTAACTGTTCGTATGACCGAATTTTATCTGTACCTGTGCCGGGGCGGATGTGACAGGCGGTCCGGACCTATAGATGACCCAGATGAAATCAATCTGGCCTGATGATTCCTCAATCGGCCCATCGCCACTAACGCCGGCCCAGCCATCAAGCACGATCTTCCTTGTCGGATTGTAGGGTTCCACCCCCCATCGTTTCCAGTCGCTTTCCCCAATCTGCTCAACAGTCCATGTGCCAGATGAATCGCCGTAGTTCCATGTCCCATCCGAACGAATCTCAAGCTCCCTTGTCGGGACACCTTTCAAATAATCAGTTCCACCGGTATCCAGGGTTATTGCCTCGGAGTATATCCTCCAATTACCTACAACCCCCATGGAATCCTCGCTGACTTCCGGCCGTGACACGCAGCCAAAAAATGTTAAAACCAGCAGCAACGCGATAATCGGCCTCATGCACAAAACCATTCATCAAGATTATTAAGCGTTCGCTGCCGTTCCATGTCATGAGGTATCAGGTCCTGCTCGACCGTTTCGTGGTGGGTTCGCAATGATTCCCATTTACCCATGGCGGATGAGCCGTTAATGATAATTGCAGGGGAAGATACCCCCGAACAGTTCTGAGAGCAGAGGCAAATTCCATGAATTTGCCTGTTTTGAAATCAGCAGATGTACTAAATTCAACTCAGACCGCACGCCTGGCCCGAACCCGTTAGCCTGAGCTACGTAGTTTTCTAGGTGAAAATAGAGACACACAGTTCGTTTCCGCGTGGCAGGAATGTGCCACGGTTTAGATTCTGCCCGAAGCACAAATTATTATAGTTGAATGGCGTTTTATCCGCGTGGCAAACGGAAAGCTGAAGAAAACGATCTCGCTTTTTGAATATAATAGAATTGGTTATCTGAAATATGCGCTCCTCGCGCTTGTTTTGATTGCCGGCCTGATTGTACTGGTCAGCCTGGCAGCCCCAAAACCGTTAAATGCGGATAAAAATCTCTATTCAGGCAACCTGCACATGCACACTATCTGTTCTGATGGGAAGAACAGCTACGACGAGATGGTTGAGGAATCTGTGAAACTGGGCTTCAAATTCATAGCGATTACGGACCATAACGTCTGCCCGGATTACATGGAAAGATGCAGGAACGAAACGCGCCTGTTGTGCATCCCTTCGATGGAATTCACCACTCCGAACGGCCACATACTCGCAATAGACATAACAAAAGATCCGGCGGAAGAGGAGTGCAGGAAAAACAACGATACCGGAGACGACCAGGAGCCACCCTGTACTGGCGGCCTGTCATTGTCTGAAGCCATACGAAGGATACATGCGCAGGGCGGGATAGCAATAGCTGCCCATCCTATGACGATATTGCCCAATAACTGGCTGAAAAAAATCAGCGCAGATGATCTGCTTATGTTTGACGCGATGGAGTGCGACGCTCCGGGCTACAGCCCTGCAGAGAGGGAGGGATTTGAAGAGCTCGTCAGGAAACTCGGCGTCCCATGCGTTTTTGATTCAGATGCCCATGACAAAGAGAGCCTGGGGACGATGTACGACATTTGCGAGCTGGAAAACCTGAGCAAGGAAGCGGTAAAGGATGCAATTGTAAAAAACAAGTGCCACTCTTCCCAATCAGGGTACCTGAGGATATGAAAGCTGCATTCCGCATCTGCGTCAAGCGGAACACGCCGGGCCGTTTAAGGAAGTTTACTATTTCCGTTTATTCGGTTTCCTGGTACGGATAGCAATAAACCCGGCGATTGCGGCCACTATTGTCCCGAGCACGGCATTCGTAATAATAGTGAAAGCAAGCAGGATAACAAGCGATGCGATGTTGACAGGCGGCAGCCCCAGAACGATTTTGCCGAACAATATGGAGCCCAGCAGGCTGAAAATGCAGAGGGAGGCGGCTCCGGTACCACCCAAGATAGCGCCGTTCAACGCGCTTTTCTTCAGACCTTCCTGCGCGAAAATCACCCCTGCACAGGCGATTGTCACAAGCTTCGCGAGCGAAAACAGAATGTTTCCTGGTGAATAGGACAGAACCGGAGGCAGGACGCCCAGGGCAACTAAAACCGCCTCTAGCGCGGACAGCGAAGCAACAGCAGCAGCGAGATGGAAAAGCCTCATGAGCCAAGCAATCCAGGGCTTTGTTTTTAAGAATGCCATTTTCTCTTTGAAAATCGAGCGAAAGTCGCTATTTTTCAGCTCTGTGACCCCAAAAGAAGGGGCCCAAAGAAGTGTGTTGAACAGGCTAATAGAATTCCGTTGTGAACGGCTTTCCGTTCACTTCGCGTCAAACCTTCGATTTGCCGTGCTCAGACCGCACGACGAAGCAAAAGACGAAAAAGTTGAGGATACTAGAACGAAGCATGATGCAGGGGAAGAGATTTGAACTCTCGAACGGACTAACCGACCAGGCCCTGAACCTGGCGCCTTTGACCACTCGGCAACCCCTGCGTGAAAAAATCATTTCACAAAAAGCGTTTTTCTATTAGCATACGCAACCAAATAAAAGATTACCTTTATTTCTCAGCGGGCTTCGGCGGGGCCTTGCCGCCGCTCTTTTTCAGGTGGACGACCGACTTCCAGAAGAAGAAGCCTACCACCGCGAAAGTCACAATCGGGGAAAGCCATGCCGGGATGTGGTAACCGAAGCCGTCAAGAATCATAATCGCCCCAAGGAAGAGAATCGAGTACATCGCGCCGTTCTTCAGGAAAATGTACTTCTTCACGTTCTCAATGTTGCGAATCGTGAACTCCCGCACAACGAACGCGCCGATGCCGTTCCCTACGAGGATAAGCGGGATTGCGAGGGTGAATGCGAAAGCGCCCACCACCCCATCGACCGAGAAAGTCGCATCAATAACTTCGAGGTATAGGAGCTTGCTTATGTCGCTCATGTTCCCTGCCGCAGCCGACCCGCCTTCGAGCAAATCCCTTTCAGCAAGCTCGGCGTTCTGCTTGAAGCCGTGCACGATGAAAAACGCGGTCGAGCCGACCACGGCGCCGAATGCGAGCAACGGGTCGAGATTGATTGCGAACCACGTTAAAAGCGTGAGGAAAACCGAAACGACGGCGAAGAACCATACCCCCTGGCTCTTGATGAAACCCTCGCCAGGAAGGCCGAAATGCTTTGGCTCGAGGAACAGCCAGTGGAAGAACAGGAAAACCAGGAACACGCCGCCTCCCATTAGGAGGATGGGGCTGCTCTGCTCGATGGCGTGCGCGACAGCAGGGTCGCTGCTGAACAT